>NZ_JAYDYX010000003.1:0-513628 GCF_034556155.1 Sphingomonas sp. CD22
CCGCCGGGGTACGGTCCGGTATGTCACGGGTCGACGTTCGAAAAAGGCTTGGCTCGTTCAGGAGTACCGGAGGCCGCGTCGTGCGCCGCCTCAGCCGTAGGCGCGCCAGAAGAACACCGCGGTGGTCACCGTCGTGACCAGCAGCGTCCAGCCGCGGATCACACCGGGTGGCAGGCTGCGCCCGACCAGCGCGCCGAGATAGCCGCCGGCGATCGAGCCGACCATCATCGGCAGGCACAAGGCCCAGGCGACCATGCCGCTGGCGACGAAGACGATCGTCGCCGCGGTATTGGCGACCGCGAGCATCAGCGTCCGCGGTGCAGCGAGTTCGGCGGGGCTGGCGCCGGTCAGCAGCCCCCACATCGCGGTCAGCATCATGCCGACGCCGCCACCGAAATAGCCGCCGTAGACGCCGAGCAGCGCCTGTCCCGCGACGAGGCTGCGCGGCCCGGCGGTGAAACGCGCGCTCAGCCAGTCGGAGGCGTGGCGGCCGAGCGCGATCGCGATCGTCGCGGCGAGCAGCAGCCACGGCACGATGACGTCGAACGCACGCGCCGGCGTCCAGACGAGCAACAGGCTGCCGGCTAGCCCGCCGGTGAAGGTGATCGCCGAGAGCGTCCGCACCCCGACCCCGCCGAGCGGGGCGAGCCCGCCGCGATAGGCCCAGGCGCTGGCGACCGCACCGGGCTGGACCGCGACGTTGCTGGTCGCATTGGCGACGGTGGAGGGCAGGCCGAGCGCGATCAGCGTCGGCATCGTCGCGAACGAGCCGCCGCCGGCGAGCGCGTTCATCGCGCCGCCGAGCAGACCCGCGCCCGCCGCGAGGGCGAGCGTGAGCGGATCAGCCAAGCGCGGCCATCTTCTCTTCCGCCTCGCGATCCATCTGCGCGCGGCTCTTCTTCTCGGCGGCGGTTTTGAGCTGGCCGCAGGCGGCGTCGATGTCGCGGCCGCGCGGGGTGCGGACCGGCGCCGAGATGCCGCCTTCGAAGATGATTTCGCTGAACCGGCGCACGCGCTCGGGCGTCGACGTGTCGTAGGCGGCGCCCGGCCAGGGGTTGAACGGAATCAGGTTCACCTTGGCGGGCAGGTCGTATTTGCGCAGCAACCGAACGAGTTCATGCGCCTCGGCATCCGAATCGTTCTTGTCCTTGAGCATCACATATTCGAACGTGATGCGGCGCGCGTTGTTCGCGCCGGGATAATCGGCGCAGGCCTGCAACAGCTCCTCGATACCGTATTTCTTGTTGAGCGGCACGAGTTCGTCGCGCACCTCCTTGGTCACCGCATGCAGCGATACCGCGAGGTTGACGCCGATCTCCTCGCCGGCGCGCGCCATCATCGGCACGACGCCGCTGGTGGACAGCGTGATGCGGCGCTTCGACAGCGCCAGGCCGTCGCCGTCCATCACCAGCTTCAGCGCGTCGCGCACCGCGTCGAAATTGTAGAGCGGCTCGCCCATGCCCATCATCACGATGTTGGTGAGCATGCGGCCCTCGGGCTGGCTCGGCCATTCGCCGAGCGCGTCGCGCGCGAGCATCACCTGGCCGACGATCTCGCCCGCGGTGAGGTTGCGGACGAGGCGCATCGTGCCGGTGTGGCAGAAGCGGCAGTTGAGCGTGCAGCCGACCTGGCTCGACACGCAGAGCGTGCCGCGATCCGCGTCGGGGATGAACACCGCCTCGTAATCCTGCCCGTCGGGCGAGCGCAGCAGCCATTTGCGCGTGCCGTCGGTCGACACCTGCGCCTCGACCACCTCGGGCCGGCCGATGACGAAGCGCTGCTCGAGCCAGGGATGCATCGTCTTGGAGATATCGGTCATCGCCGAAAATTCGGTGGCGCCGCGATTGTAGAGCCAATGCCAGATCTGCTTGGCACGCAGCTTCGCCTGCCGCAGCTCCATGCCGGCGTCGAGCAGCGTCTGGCGCAACGCGTCCTTGCCGAGGCCGATCAGGTCGATCCGCCCGTCCTCGCGGAACGTCTTGGCGCGCGGCACCGGCACGGGATCGATATGGCCCGGAATGGGCATGGGGGGAGCAACGCTGTCGAGCATCGCCGGCATATAGGCGAAAATGGCGCGATTTGCCATGCCTTCGGCAACGGGCGGCGGACCGGCTAGCGGACGCACCCCAGCGCCGCCGCATCGATCGCGGTCGCGGCGCCGGCGAGCAGGTAGACATCGGCGAACGGTCGCCCGCCGGTGGCGACCGCCTCGACGCTCATGCTGCGGCCGGAGCGGATCGCGGTGACGATCGCATGGTCGCTCGGGCCGTCGGTCGCCCAGGCGTCGAGGCCGTTGGCGGCGAGGTCGAAGCGGCGCTCGCCGACGGTCAGCGTCACCGGTGCCGAACGGTCGCGCGGGCGCGACAGGCGGACGTGGAGCGAGGCGCGCAGGCCGCGACCCGGCCAGGTCGCGACGCTCGCCCAGCCGGTGCTGCGGCCGCCGGCGGTGACCGGGCGTGCGATCGCATAGCAGCGCGCCGGCACCGTATCGCGGAACGCCCCCCAGCTTCGGTAGACGCCGATCGTGTCGCGCGCGCCAGCCGGCGCGGCGATCAGCAGCGCGAGGAGCAGCGCCTTCACGCCGGCGCGTGCCCGCTGCCGAGGTGCGCGATCAATTCGCGCGCGCCTTCGATGCAGACCAACGATCCCTGCGGCAGGCCGGCGGCGATCGGCGCCCCCCATTCGGGGTGCGCGGCTGCGCCGGTCATCACGCCGCGCAACACCCGGCTGGAGATGCCGTGCATGATGACCAGCCGGTCGCCGGGCGCGTCGGTGTCCGCCAGCCAGCCCGAGACGCGCGTGGCGATCTGGCGGTAATCCTCGCCGTCCGGGGCGGGGCGGAGCAGCCCGTCGGGGGTCACCACCGCGCCCACCTCGCCGATTACCTCGGCATAATAGCGCCCGCCCCAGGCGCCCATGCCGATCTCGACCAGCCGCGCGTCGGTATGCGCCGCGTGCCAGTCGAGTTCGAGATGTTCGGCGACGACGCTCAGCGTCTGCAACGCGCGGCCGGTCGGCGACGCCCAGAGCGTCAGCGCCGGCTTCGCGCCGAGCCGCGCGCGCAGCGCCCGCCCCATCTCCTCGGCCTGCGCGAAGCCGGCGCGGGTCAGCGGGGTATGCGGATGGTCGCCCTGCAACCGCCGCGCCGCGTTGAACACGGTTTCGCCGTGGCGCGCGATGAAGTCGCGGCCCTGGCGGGCGGAGGGGGCGGGGGGCTGCGTCATGCCGTCCGTGTCGGATCGCGGTGCGGCAAAAGCAACGGCTTTCGCCGCGGCGCCGCCCCCGCGCCGCTAACCCACCGTTAACCGGAATCGCCCGAGGGGTGCTCGCGCTTGCTCCAACCCCTTTTTCATGGGTAGGACAGGGGAAACTTGCCCCGGACTCGGGGGACGGGGATTAAGATCATGAAGGCGACCATCGAACGCGCAACGCTCCTCAAGGGGCTGAGCCATGTCCAGTCCGTGGTGGAACGGCGCAACACCATCCCCATCCTGTCGAACGTGCTGCTCGAAGCGACCGCCGAGGGGCAGTTGCGGCTGATGGCGACCGACCTCGATTTGCAGATCAACGAATCGGTGGCGGCGGCGGTCGACCAGCCGGGATCGACGACGGTGTCGGCGCACACCTTGTTCGACATCGCGCGCAAGCTGCCCGACGGCAGCCAGGTGCAGCTTGCCGCATCGGAAGGGCGGATGTCGATCGTCGCGGGCCGTGCGCGGTTCAGCCTCGGCACGCTGCCGCGCGACGACTTTCCGGTGATCGCCGAGGGCGAGCTGCCGACGCAGTTCGAGATCCCGGCGGAGACGCTCAAGCAGATCATCGACAAGACGCGTTTCGCGATCTCGACCGAAGAGACGCGCTATTATCTCAACGGCATCTTCCTCCACGTCCAGGACGATGCCGCCGAACCGACGCTCAAGGCGGCGGCGACCGACGGCCACCGGCTGGCGCGCGTGACGCTGCCGCGGCCCGAGGGCGCGGCGGGGATGCCCGACGTGATCGTGCCGCGCAAATGCGTCGCCGAACTGCGCAAATTGCTCGACGAGGTCGACGGTTCGGTCGGCGTGTCGCTGTCGGGGACCAAGATCCGCTTCGACCTGGGGCAGGCGGTGCTGACCTCGAAGCTGATCGACGGCACCTTCCCCGATTATTCGCGCGTCATCCCGACCGCGAACGACAAGATCCTGAAACTCGATCCGCGCAGCTTCGAGGAGGGTGTCGACCGCGTCTCGACGATCGCCACCGAAAAGACGCGCGCGGTGAAGATGGCGCTCGATCGCGACAAGATCACGCTGTCGGTGACCAGCCCCGAAAACGGCACCGCCGCGGAGGAAGTGCCGGGCGAATACGTCTCGCTGCCGTTCGAGATCGGCTTCAACAGCCGCTATCTGCTCGACATCCTCGGCCAGATCGACGGCGACGTCGTCGAGGTGCATCTCAACGATGCCGCGGCGCCGACGCTGATCCGCGAGAACGACAAGGCACCGGCGCTCTACGTGCTGATGCCGATGCGGGTCTGATCCGCTGGGCGATGACGGGTTCGCGCTCGACCGGCGTGCGCTGATCGCCGGGATCGGCGTCGGCATCGCCGTACCCGCCGCAGCGACGCGCGCGGCGGGCGAGGGCGTCGCGGCATCCTCCGACGGCGGGGCGTTCGCACTTGTCGCGGGCGGGGGCGTACGGCCGCTGGAAATCGGCGACGGTCTCGAATGGGTCGTGCCCGACGGCGCGGGAGGACGGCTCGCGGTCTTCACGCGCAAGGGCGGCGGGCGGCTGATCGGCTTCGATCGCGGCTGGCGAGCACGCGGCGAGGCGGCGACGGGTGGCGGCGAGCCGGTGCATCTGGCGATCGCACCCGATCGAACGGTGGCGGCGGTGGCCGATTACAGCGGCGGGACCGTGTCGCTCCATCGCCTGCGCGGCAATGTGCCGGGCGCCCCGACGCTGATCCGCCATCGCGGTTCCGGACCGAACGCGTCGCGGCAGGCGGGGCCGCATCCGCATTGGGTGGGGTTCGGCGCGGATGGGCGCTGGCTCTACGTGGTCGATCTCGGCGCCGACGCGGTATTCGCGCATCGGATCGAACAGGGGCGCGCGGTCGAGACGCGGATCGCTTGGCAGGCGCCGGCGGGATCGGGGCCGCGCCATCTCGCCTGGCATCCGACCAAGCGCCTCGCGTACGTCGTCAGCGAATTGGTCAGCACGCTGACGACGCTGCGGATCGAGGCGGACGGTGGGCTGACCGCGCTCGACGTGCAGCCGACGCTGCCGGCGGGGAGCAAGGGCTATGTCGGCCATATCGCGATCGATCCGCAGGGGCGGCGGCTCTATGCCTCCAATCGCGGGCCGAACACGATCGCGGTGTTCGCGCTCGACGATCCGCTGCGGCCGCGGTTGATCGAGCAGGCGCCGTGCGGCGGCGACTGGCCGCGGTTCTTCCTGTTGCGGCCGGAGGCGGGCGAGATGCTGGTCGCCAACGAGCGCAGCCCGGCGATGGCGGTGCTGCCGGTGGGGCGTGACGGTCGGCTGGGACCGCCGCGGGCCGGACCGGCGGTGCCGAAGGCGCGCTTCGCGGCCTGGTAGGCCATCCGTCGGGCGACTGGCGGTGGAGGATCAGCCCGCGGCCAATTGCTCGCGGGCGATGAGTTGCAGCGAGGCGGCAAGATCGGGGGACAGGCCGAGTTCGTCGGCGGCGCGCTCGTTGCGGCCTAGGGTGCGCGGGTCGACGCCGGTGATGCGGCCGAACACCATCAGGGCCTCCAGATAATAGCCCGCGGTGCTGGCGTGATATTGGTCGTAGGACCAGAAATTGGCCTGGCCGTAGGCGGTGCCGTCATAGGGATTGGGATCGGCGACGCCCGCCGCGAAGGCGCGCGTCCACGCCTGGCCGACCGGGATGACACCGGTGATCGTCGGATGCGCGCGCCGCGCGCGTTCGGCGGCGATGCGCAGGTCGTCGGCCATCGCGGCGATGCCGCGGCCGTACCAGCGGCCGTTCGGCAGATAGGTCTGGTCGGCGCGGCTCCACGTCGCCATCAGGTCGACGCGGACCGCCGGGTTGCGCGCGCGGAACAGGGCGGCCAATTGGCCGACGCTGCGGATATAGCGGGTGGGGTCGCCGGGGCGGTCGCGGTCGAGCGTGCTGAATTCCTGGAGCACGACGACGTCCCAGGCCCGGTCGAACAGATGGCGGCGCTGATCGTAGTGGAAGGCGAGGCTCTGGCCGCCCTGCGTTTCAAGGCTGACCGCGTAGCGCAGTCCGGCCTCCTCGGTGAATTCCTTGAACAAGGCCGGCACGCCGCCATAGCCCGCGCCGGTGAGGTCGGTAACGGTGCCGGCGTGCCAGTTGCGCACCGCCGAATGCGCGCCCTGGGTGAAGCTGTTGCCGATGAACAGGATCGTGCGCGGCAGGACGACCGGCGTCGGCCCGCGCTGTGCGGCACCGGCGGCAGCCGGCACCGCCAGCAGCAGGAGGGCGGCAAGGAATCGCCTCAACATCGTCGCATGGTCCTTCGGTCGTCGCGCATCGATCGTGCCGCCGTATCGGATGCGGCGGGGGGATGGCCAGCGCTGGATGATGGCATGCGCGCACGGTTTCGCTAAGAGGCGGCGATGCTGCAATTCTATCGCGACGATCTTGCCCGGCTGGCGGGCGCGGACCGGCTGAGACGGCTGGTGCCGCGCAGCGGCGCCGATTTCACCTCGAACGATTATCTGGGCCTCGGCGCGTCGGTGCGGCTGCGCGGCGCGGTGGCGGCGGCGCTCGACCGCGGGGTCGGCATCGGTTCGGGGGGATCGCGGCTGCTGCGCGGCAACGATCCCGAACATGAAGCGCTGGAGGCGGAGGCGGCGGCGTATTTCGGCAGCGAGGCGGCGTTGTTCTTCGCCAACGGCTATGCCGCCAATGTCGCGGCGTTGGCGACGCTGCCGCAGCCGGGCGATCTGGTCGTGTACGATGCGCTGATCCATGCGAGCGCGCATGACGGGATGCGGCTGGGGCGGGCGCCGCGGGTGGCGGCGGCGCATAACGACATCGCGGCGTTCGAGGATGCGATCCGCGACTGGCGCGCCGGCGGCGGCAAGGGAACACCGTGGATCGCGGTGGAAAGTCTCTACGGGATGGACGGCGACCGGGCGCCGCTCGCCGCGCTGGTCGCGCTGGCCGAGCGGCACGAGGCGATGCTGCTGATCGACGAGGCGCATGCGACGGGCGTGTTCGGCGAGGGCGGGCGGGGGCTCGCGGCGGGGCTTCACGACCGGCCGAACGTCGTCACCCTGCACACCTGCGGCAAGGCGCTGGGGGCGGAGGGCGGTTTGCTGTGCGTGCCCCACGTGCTGCGCGACATGCTGGTCAACCGCGCGCGCGGGTTCATCTTTTCGACCGCGCCGTCGCCGCTGATGGCGGTGGCGGTGCGCGAAGCCCTGCGCATCCTCGCCGACGAGCCGGAGCGGCAGGCGCGGCTCTGGGACCTGATCGCGGCGGCGGAGGCGGCGCTGGGGCGGGCGACGGGATCGCAGATCGTGCCGGTGATCGTCGGCGCGGACGGCGCGGCGGTGGCGCTTGCCGAACGGTGCCGGGCGGCGGGTTACGACGTGCGGGCGATCCGTCCGCCGACGGTGCCGGCGGGTACCGCGCGGCTGCGCGTGTCGGTCACGCTCAACGTCGACGAAGCGGCGATCGCCGGGCTGGGGGAGGTGCTGCGATGACGACGATCGTGGTGACGGGGACCGATACCGAGATCGGCAAGACGGTGTTCGCCGCGGGGCTCGCGGCGGCGCTCGGCGCGACCTATTGGAAGCCGGTGCAGGCCGGGCTGGACGAGGGCGGCGACGGCGATACGGCGCGGCGGCTCGGCGTGACCCGGGTGCTGCCCGAGGCGTATCGGCTGGCGACGCCGTGTTCGCCGCATCGCGCCGCGGCGATCGACGGGGTGACGATCGATCCCGAACGGCTGGCGCTGCCGCTGGTCGACGGGCCGCTGGTGGTCGAGGGTGCGGGCGGCGTGCTGGTGCCGCTGGCCGACGATCTGCTCTACGCCGACGTGTTCGCGCGCTGGGGGGCGCCGGTGGTGCTGGTGGCGCGGACCGCGCTGGGGACGATCAACCACAGCCTGCTCAGCATCGAGGCGTTGCGCAGCCGCGGCGTGCCGATCCTCGGCGTCGCCTTCGTCGGCGATGCGCAGGAGGACAGCGAGGCGACGATCGCGCGGGTCGGCGGGGTGCGGCGGCTCGGACGGCTGGGACGGATCGCGCCGCTCGATGCGGACACGCTGGCGCAGGCGTTCGCCAAGGGATTCAGGACGGAGGATTTCGTATGAGTTCGCCGATCTGGCACCCCTTCACCCAGCATGGTCTCGGCGAGCCGATCCCCACCGTCGTGCGCAGCGAGGGCGCCGCGCTGTTCACCAGGGACGGGCGGCGGATCGTCGATGCGATCTCGAGCTGGTGGGTGACGACGCACGGCCATCGCAACCCGCGGATCATGGCGGCGATCGCGGCGCAGGCGGACCGGCTCGACCAGATCATCTTCGCCGGGTGGAGCCACGAACCCGCCGAGGCGGTGGCGGCGGGGTTGCTGCGGCTGATGCCGGCGGCGCTGACGCGGGTGTTCTTCTCCGATTCGGGGTCGACCGCGGTCGAGGTCGCGCTGAAGATGGCGCTGGGCTATTGGCTCAACCGGGGCGAGCCGCGGCATCGCATCCTCGTGCTCGAACACGGCTATCACGGCGACACCATCGGGACGATGTCGGTGGGCGCGCGGGGGGCGTTCAACCGGGCCTATGCGCCGTTGCTGTTCGACGTGGCGACGATCCCCTTTCCCGCGGCGGGGGCGGAGCAGGCGACGCTCGATGCGCTGGAGGCGGCGTGCCGCGACGCGCCGGCGGCGCTGATCGTCGAGCCGCTGATCGTCGGGGCCGGCGGGATGCTGACCTATCCGGCGTGGGTGCTAGCCGAGATGCGGGCGATCTGCGCGCGTCATGGCGTGCTGTTCATCGCCGACGAGGTGATGACCGGCTGGGGGCGGACCGGCACGCTGCTGGCGTGCGAACAGGCCGAGGTCGTGCCGGACATCCTGTGTCTTTCCAAGGGGCTGACCGGCGGTGCGGTGCCGCTGGCGGTAACGATGGCGACCGAGCCGATCTATCAGGCGCATTACAGCGACGATCGCGCGCGGATGTTCTTCCACTCGTCCAGCTACACCGCCAATCCGATCGCCTGCGCGGCGGCGGCGGCGAATATCGCGATCTGGGAAGACGAGCCGGTGCTGGCGCGGGTCGCCGATCTGGCGGCGCGACAGGCGGTGCGGCTCGGCGGTTTGCGCGGGGTGCGCAATCCGCGGGTGCTGGGGACGATCGCGGCGGTCGATCTGGGCGCGGACGGGGCGGATTATCTGTCCGCGCTCGGGCCGCGATTGCTGGCGTTCTTCCGCGAATGCGACCTGCTGCTGCGGCCGTTGGGGAATACCGTCTATGTGATGCCGCCTTATTGCATCGACGATGCCGATCTGGATGCGGTCTATACGGCGATCGGCGACGCGGCGGCCAATTGCGGCTGAAATGCGGCAACATGGACAAGTTGGACACCTGAATGGAAACGATCCCCTCCTGATCGTTTCCGTTTCTGCACTGATGAGAAAGAGCGGTGTTCGTCGTTTGCCTTGGTAGCAAATGCGCGGGGTGTAGGACAGGCGAGTTCGCGCAGAGGCGCAGAGAAGGCGATTCACGCGGAGGCGCGGAGAAGAAGAGGGCTCGAGTCTCACCGTGCTTTGATGGCTCGGCACGGACGGGTTGGGTTAGCGTCGCCGCTTTTCTACCGGTGTTGTCGGGCGGGGCTTTGCGCCGTGCGGTTCATCTCCGCGCCTCCGCGCCTCCGCGTGAACCCTTCTTCTCTTTGCGCCTTCGCGCCTTCGCGCCTTCGCGTGATAATCTTCTTTTGCGATGCCGAGTACGTATCGGTCGATGGCTCCGGTCCGGGACGCCGGCGTCGAATTTTTCACGCGAAGGCGCGAAGGCGCGAAGGGAAGGAAGAAGGGTTGTTCGCGCAGAGGCGCGGAGGCGCGGAGGTGTTGGACCCGGCGCGAAGCGCCCTCTGTACCAACGGCGGGACGGTAAATGGACCGCTGACGCGGCCCGTCCTTCTTCTTTGCGTCTCTGCGTCTCTGCGCGAAACCCCTTCTTCGCGACCGTTATTCCACGAACGGTTCGACGGTGATCCGGCGGCCGCGGAGGAAGGCGTCGGCGACGTGGCGCAGGGGGGCGATGTCGACGTCGCTGGTCGCCGCGCGCACGATCTCGGCGAAGCGGTGGTAGAGGCCGGCATATTCGCCGTGCAGCGCCGCCTGCTGCTCGGCCTCGCTGCCGTCGGGGAGGACGAGGCGGGCGCCGCCGTCGTGCAGCGTCAGCGTGCCGCGGTCGGTCTCGACGGCGATGTCCCAGCTTTGCGGGCCTTCCTGGCGGAAGTCGAAATCGGCCTCGATCGGCAGGCCGGCATCGTCCGAGAAGCGGATGCGCGCGGCGATCGGCGCGTCGCAATTCGCCGGAAAGTCGAGCTCGGCCTCCTCGATGAAGAACGGCCGCGGCAGGATGCGGGTGACGATCGACAGCGCGTTGATGCCCGGATCGAACACGCCGAAGCCGCCGGCTTCGAGGATCCACGCCTGTCCGGGATGCCAGACGCGGATATCCTCGCGCCAGGTCACCGTCACCTTGGTGATCGTCGCATCGGCGAGGAAGGCGCGCGCCGGCTCGACGCCGGGGGCGTAGCGCGAATGCCAGCTGGCGAAGAGGCTGATCCCGGCCGCGTCCGCGGCGGCGCGGAGCTGCGCGACTTCGGCGAGCGTCGCGCCGGGCGGCTTTTCGAGGAAGACGTGCCACCCCTGCGCGATCGCCCGCGCGGCGATGGCGCGGCGCACCTGCGGCGGGGTGCAGAGCGCCACCGCGTCGATGCCGAGCCCGCTGGCGATCAGTTCGTCGATGTCCCTGAAATGCGGCACGTCGGCGACGCCTTCGCCATGACGGCTGACGGTGGCGGCGAGGGTGATGTCGGCATTGCCGGCGATCGCGGGGACGTGCTGATCGTGGGCGATCTTGCCCATGCCGACGAGGGCGAGACGGATCTTCTGGCTCACAGCGCGGTCACCTGAACGGGCGCCGCATCGGCAAGCGCGAGGGGGTTGCGGAGCGGCAGCGTGAACGGCGCCGCCTGGATCGAGAAGACGTCGCCGGCCTGCGTCTGCACGCCGTCGGCGCACGACAAGGTCGCGGTGCCGAAGAAATGGACGTGGATGTCGCCCGGGCGGCGGAACGAGGCATATTTGAAGTGATGGTGTTCGAGATTGGCGAGCGTGTGCGACATGTTCGCCTCGCCGGTGAGGAACGGCTTTTCCCACAAAGTCGCGCCGTCGCGCTCGATGCGGCTGGTGCCCTGGATGTCCGCGGGGGGCTCGCCGAGCAGCAATTCGGCGCCGAGCGATGCGGCACGCAGCTTGGAATGCGCGAGCCAAAGATAATTGTGCCGCTCGGTGACGTGGTCGCTGAATTCGTTGGCGAGCGCGATGCCGAGGCGGAAGGGGGTGCCGTCGTCGCCGATCAGATAGATGCCGGCGAGTTCGGGCTCCTCGCCGCCGTCCTGCGCGAACGACGGCGACACCAAGGGTGCCTCGGGGGCGACGAGTGACTGGCCATCGCCCTTGTAGAACCATTCGGGCTGCGCGCCGACCGCGCCGGGGGCGGGGCGGCCGCCCTCCATCCCTTCGAGGAACAGGCGCATCGAATCGGTCTGCGTGCCGGCGGCGGCGGCCTTGTGCATCGCGTCGCGGCCGGCGGCCGAGCCGAGATGGGTGAGGCCGGTGCCGGCGAGCATCAGCCGTGCCGTATCGGGATGGTCGATCGCGGGCAGCAACGTGCCGGCGGCGAGCGCCCCGGCGAGGTCGACCGTCTCGTCGGAGCGGCGGGCGCGGGCGGCGTCGAGCAGCGACACGCGCTCGGCGATCGCCTGCGTCGCGAGCTCACGCGTGGTGGCGACGCCGGTGAGGACGTTGGCGGTCTCCTCGGCGAGGAGGACGCGGCGGGTGCCGTCGGGCAGGCGTTGCTGGAGAAGGCGGGAGGCGGTCATGCGAGATCCTTGGCGGCGGTGACGAACGCCGCGGCATCGCGCGCGACGTCGGCGACGGACTTACCGGCGCGGTAGAGGTTGGAGCCGAGGCCGAAGCCATCGGCACCGGCGGCGCGCCATTGCGCCATATTGTCGGGCGAGATGCCGCCGACCGCGAGGACGCGGGTGGTCTTGGGCAGCACGGCGCGCTGTGCCTTGAGGAAGGCGGGGCTGGCGCCGTCGGCGGGGAAGAGCTTGAGCGCATGCGCGCCGGCGGCGAGTGCGGCGAAGCCCTCGCTCGGGCTGTAATAGCCGGGCAGCGAGACGAGGCCGCGCGCGACCGAGGCGCGGATGACGTCGGTGTTGGTGTTGGGCGAGATGATCAGCTCGCCGCCGGCGTCGGCGACCTGCGCGACCGCCTCGGGGGTGAGGACGGTGCCGGCGCCGACCATCGCGCGGCCGGCGTAGCGCTTCGCCATGGCGGCGATGCTGGTCAGCGGATCGGGCGAGTTGAGCGGGACTTCGAGCAGGGTGAAGCCGGCGTCGACCAACGCGTCGCCGACGCCCTCGGCCTCGGCGGGGGTGAGGCCGCGCAGGATCGCGACGAGCGGGCAGGCGGCGAAGGCCTCGGCGAACCGGGTGGCGGGATCGGTCATCTGGGTTGCTCCGGAAATGGGCGGATGAGGGGTGAACGACGTTCGCCATCGTTCGTCACCCCGGCCTCGAGCCGGGGTCCCGCTTCTTCCACCGTCATGAGGTAGCGGGACCCCGGCTCAAGACCGGGGTGACGGGGGTTATGCGACGGGCGCGCGGTCACAGCCCTAAGTGCCCGCGCAGGTGGTGGACGCCGCCGAGGAAGGCGGCGGTGGCGTCGACCGCGACGGTGACGCCGCCGCGCGCCTCGATCGCGACTTTGTAGAGGTCGGCGAGCGCACCCTCGGCGAGCAGATGCACGGTGCGGCCGTCGAGCGCGCGCGCGCCGACGTCCGATCCGATCAGCACGCCGCTGGCATAGGCCGCGGCGTCGTCGGGGGCGCGGCGGCCGAGCAGGACGCTCGCGCGCACCTCGAACAGGGCGGTGCCGAGGTCCGTCGCGCCGGCGCCGCGGGCGATGCCGTCGCGGAAGGCGGCACCGTCGGCGACCGGACCGTCGAGCATGCCGGCGAGGATGCCGTGGCCCTTGAGCAGCGCGAACAATTCGCCGGTCATCACCGTGGCGACGTCGACGATCCGCGCCGCTTCGGTGGCGATCCACTTGTTGTGCGTGCCGGGCTGGCAGAACAGGGCGTCGGCGGGGGCGAGGCCGGCGGCGATCGCGCCGAGCACCTGCAATTCCTCGCCGCGCATCACGTCGGCGCGGGTGTCGGTGAGCAGCGAGACGCCGGGGACGATGGTCAGCCCGGCCTCGTCGATGCGCAGCGCCGCCATCGCCAGCGCGTGCAGGTCGGCGGGGGCGGGGACGTACGGCGCCTCATACCAGCCGCGGGTCGAGCCGATCATCCCCGCGGCGATCACCGGCAGGTCGCCGAGCCGGTCGCGCAGCGCGGCGAGCGCGGGGGGATAATCCGTCGCCGCCATCGCCAGCACGCCGCGATCGTCGCGGATCCGGTCGCCGATGCTGCCGTCCGCCTCGATCCGATAGGCGCGGCGGTTGGTCGTCCCCCAATCGACGGCGATGATCGCGCCGTCGCGGGGCGGTGTTCCGCTGGTCACGGGTAGGACGTCCTCAGCTTACGGTCTGGTCGCCGAGGTCGGCCGTCGGCTTCGATCCCCACAGAGCATAAGCGAGCACGATGATCTCGCACGCCATGGTCAGGAAGAACGAATTCTGCAGGCCGTAATGATCGGCCAGCCAGCCCTGCACCACGACGAGCGCGCCGCCGGCGATCGCCATGATCATCAGCCCCGAGCCTTCCTCGGTGAGCGGGCCGAGGCCGCGGATCGCCAGCGTGAAGATCGTCGGGAACATGATCGAATGGAACAGCCCGACCGCGATCAGCGACCACATCGCCACCGGTCCGGTGGTGAAGGTGGCGATGGCGACGACGATCAGCGCGCCGAAGGCGAAGACGCTGAGCACGCGCTCCGGCGCGATCTTCTGCATGATGAAGCTGCCGGCGAAGCGGCCGATCATCATCCCGCCCCACAGCAGCGACAGATAGCGCGACGCTTGTTCGTGCGTCGTCGCGGCGATCTGCGGCTGCGAGACGAAATTGACGAACAGGTTGGCGACGCCGATTTCCGCGAGCAGATAGGCGATCATCGTCGGGATGCCGAGCGTCAGGTTGCGATGCTTCCACAGCGAATGCTGGTGGCGATCGGCCTTGGCGGCACGCTGCGTCGCGCCACCCAGAGCGGGCAGCGGGAAGCGCGCGATGACCACCGCGAGCACGACCAGCACGATCGCGACGAGGACGTAGGGCAGGATGACCGACTGCGCGTCGGCATAACGCTGCGCCTGGCTGATCGTCGCGCCCGCCTCGGCGGTGCCGCTGCGGCTGCGGCCGAGGATCAGATAGCCCGCGAACAGCGGCGCCAGCGTGGTGCCGAGCGAGTTGAACGCCTGTACCAGATTGAGACGCGACGAACCCGTCTCGGGCGGTCCGATGACGGTGACGTACGGATTCGCCGCAACCTGCAGCAGCGTGATGCCGCTGGCGATGACGAACAGCATGACGAGCGTCACGCCGTAAGAGGGCAGGCTGGCGGCGAGCGTCATGCCGAGCGCGCCGGCGGCCATGATGAGCAGGCCGATGACGATCGCACGCTGATAGCCGACCCGCTCGATCAGCTTGGCCGAGGGGATCGAGGCGAAGAAATAGGCGATGAACCAGACCGATTCGATCAGCGTCGTCTGCGTGTAATCCAGCTCGAACACCGAGCGCAGATGCGGCAGCAGCACGCCGTTGATGACGGTGATGAAGCCCCACATGAAGAAGAGGCTTGCCAACAGGCTCAACGCTTTACGGTACGATCCGCCCCCGCCTGAAGCGGCGGGTGCCGCGCCGTTCGTCGTTACCCCAATCGGTCCTGCCATAATCTCGTCCTCTCCGCCTGTCGCGCTGCTCGGCTGCCTTGCGCGCCGGGTATTTGTCAGACTATATAGCGCAGACACGCCGGGTCAATGCCGGGGATGCATCCAAGGAGGGGGCAATGAAGCTTCGAAAGGCACTCATCATCGCAGGCATCGGGTTCATGGCGATGGTCGCCGCGCAGGCGGACGCCGCGACCGCGCGGCGCGACTCGGCAGGCACGCTCGCCGACGGCACCGCGGTCGAGGCGGTGACGCTGTCGGCGGCGAACGGCGTCTCGGCGCGGGTGCTCACCTATGGCGCGACGTTGCAGGCCTTCTCCGGCCCCGACCGCGACGGCAAGGTCGCCGACGTGCTGCTCGGCTATGACGACGCCAAGGATTATGCCGAACATCCCAATTACTTCGGCGTGACCGTCGGCCGCTTCGCCAACCGCATCGGCGGCGGCAAGTTCACGCTGGACGGCAAGAGCTATCAATTGCCGCTCAACGACAAGGTCAATTCGCTGCACGGCGGCAAGGTCGGCTTCGACAAGCAGCCGTGGCGGATCGTCACGATCAAGGACGGGTCGGTGACGATGGCGCTGACCAGCCCGGATGGCGACCAGGGCTATCCCGGCAAGCTCGACGTGACGATCACCTACACGCTGAGCGACGACGGCGCGCTGACGATCGCCTTCGGTGCGAAGACCGACAAGCCGACGGTGGTCAACATGACCAACCACGCGATCTTCAACCTCGCCGGCGAGGGATCGCCGATGGGCGCGCTCGGCCACCGGCTGACGATCCCGGCCAAGGCGATCACGCCCGTCGACGCCAATCTGGTGCCGACCGGCGAGCTACGCCCGGTCGCGGGCACGGTGTTCGACTTCCGCAACGGCCGCATCCTCGCCGACGGCGTGCGCGACGGCCGCGATCCGCAGATCGTGATGGGGCACGGCTACGACCACAATTTCGCGCTCGACAAGGGCGTGACCGCGACGCCGGGCCTCGCCGCGCGGCTGGAAGACCCCGCCTCGGGCCGCGTGCTCGAAGTGTCGAGCACCGAGCCGGGCGTGCAGATGTACACCGGCAATTTCCTCGACGGCAGCTACATCGGCAAGAGCCGCCACGTCTATCGCATGGGCGACGGCGTCGCGCTGGAACCGCAGAAATTCCCGGACGCGCCCAACCACCCCAATTTCGCCTCGGCCCGGGTCGATCCCGGCAAGCCGTATCGTCACGTCATGATCTACAAACTCTCGGTGGCCAAATAAGATGACGCAATTGCGCAGCCGCGCCTGGTTCAACAATCCGGCGAATATCGACATGACCGCGCTCTATCTGGAGCGCTATCTCAACTTCGGGCTGAGCCTTGAGGAGCTGCAATCGGGCAAGCCGATCATCGGCATCGCGCAGACCGGCAGCGACTTGTCGCCCTGCAACCGCCATCACCTGGTGCTCGCCGAGCGGGTGCGCGAGGGCGTGCGCGAGATGGGCGGGATCGTGCTCGAATTCCCGGTCCATCCGATCCAGGAGACGGGCAAGCGGCCGACCGCGGGGCTCGACCGCAACCTCGCCTATCTCGGCCTCGTCGAGACGCTGTACGGCTATCCGCTCGACGGCGTCGTGCTGACGATCGGCTGCGACAAGACGACGCCGGCGTGCCTGATGGCGGCGGCGACGGTCAACATCCCGGCGATCGCTCTGTCGGTTGGGCCGATGCTCAACGGCTGGCACAAGGGCGAGCGGACCGGTTCGGGCACGATCGTGTGGAAGGCGCGCCAGTTGCTCGCCGCGGGCGAGATCGACGATGCCGAATTCATCCGCCTCGTCGCCTCGTCGGCGCCGTCGACCGGCTATTGCAACACGATGGGCACCGCGACGACGATGAACTCGCTGTGCGAGGCGCTCGGCATGTCGCTGCCCGGCTCGGCGGCGATCCCCGCGCCGTATCGCGACCGGCAGGAGGTGTCGTACCTCACCGGCAAGCGCATCGTCGAGATGGTGCGCGACGACCTCAAGCCGTCGGACATCCTGACCAAACAGGCGTTCCACAATGCGATCCGCGTCAATTCGGCGATCGGCGGCTCGACCAACGCGCCGATCCACCTCGCCGCGATCGCGCGCCACATCGGCGTCGACCTGCCGATCAAGGATTGGGAGACGGAGGGGCACAAGGTGCCGCTGCTGGTCAATCTGCAGCCGGCGGGCGAATATCTCGGCGAGGATTATTACCGCGCCGGCGGCGTGCCCGCGGTGGTCAACCAGCTGATCGGCCAGGGCCTGATCCATGAGGACGCGCTGACCGTCAACGGCAAGACGATGGGCGAGAATTGCCGCGGCGTCGCCATCGAGGACGAGAAGGTGATCCGTCCCTTCGACCAGCCCCTGGTCGAGGATGCGGGCTTCATCGTGCTGTCGGGCAATCTGTTCGACGCGGCGGTGATGAAGACCAGCGTGATCTCGCCCGAATTCCGTCAGCGTTATCTGTCCAACCCCGGCGACCTCAACGCGTTCGAGGGGCCGGCGGTGGTGTTCGACGGGCCGGAGGATTATCATCACCGGATCGACGATCCGGCGACCGGGATCACGCCCGAGACGCTGCTGTTCATGCGCGGCGCGGGCCCGATCGGCTATCCCGGCGCGGCGGAGGTCGTCAATATGCGGCCGCCCGCGTATCTCATCACCGAGGGCGTGCATGCTCTCCCCTGCATCGGCGACGGCCGCCAATCGGGGACGAGCGGTTCGCCGTCGATCCTCAACGCCTCGCCCGAGGCGGCGGCGATGGGCGGTCTGGCGCTGCTCAAGACCGGCGACCGGGTGCGGGTGGACCTCAACACCGGAACGGCGAACGTGCTGATCTCCGACGCCGAACTGATGGAGCGCCGCCGCGCGCTCGAGGCGGCGGGGGGCTATGCCTATCCGGCATCGCAGACGCCGTGGCAGGAGATCCAGCGTGCGGTCGTCGGCCAGATGAACACCGGCGCGATCCTGGAAGGCGCCGAGAAATACCAGCGGATCGCGCAGACGATGGGGCTGCCGCGCGACAACCATTGATGCGGGTGGGGGCTGGGGTGACTCGTCCCCCCTTCTTTCATCCCGGCGTCCGCCGGGATGACGAGTTTTTACGTTATTTCCGCCCAACATCCGTCATCCCGGCATTCGCCGGGATGACGATGGGCGCAATCCCCCTCACGCGCGCAGCAGGCGTTCGGTGTCTTCGTGGGCCTGTTGGAGGAGGACGATCGTCGCGTCGCGGGCGGCGGCGGGGTCGCGGGCGGCGATGGCGTCGAAGAGGCGGCGGTGTTGCGGCATCGAATCGCGCGGGCGGCGGCGGTCGCGGAACTTGAAGATCGTCGTCCAGCGGACCGCCGAACCGATGCTGCCCGACAGGCTGACGAGCAATTCGTTCTCCGTCGCCTCCAGGATCGCATTGTGGAAGGTCTGGTCGGCGGCCTGACCCTCCGGCGTGTCGAGGCCGTGCGTCGCCATCCGGGTCAGCGCCGCGTCCATGCGGGCGAGCTGGTCGGCGGTGCGGAAGGTCGCCGCCATCTCCGCGGCGGAGGGCTCGACGATCATGCGCAACTGGAACAGGCTGCGCACGAAGGTGGCGGGCGGTTCGCCCTCGAACATCCAGGCGAGCACGTCGGGGTCGAGCAGGTTCCAGAGCGCGCGCTCGCGCACCCGCGTGCCCGATTTGGGCCGGCTCTCGACCAGCCCCTTGGCCGACAGCATGCGCAGCGATTCGCGCACGACGCTGCGCGAGACGCCGCGCTGGCTGGCGATGTCGATCTCGCCGGGGATGACGCTGCCGGGCGGGTGCTGGCCGGTGACGATGGCGATGCCGAGATCGCGTGCGATTACCGTATGTGCGGGCTCGCGCCGTTCACCCTTGGCCATCCACTCTCCCCTTGTTGTCAGACAAGCGTAGGCGGCGTGCCTGCCCTTGGGAAGCCTTGGCGCGTCGCGGCATCCGGGCTAGCGGGGCGGCATGGCCGTTACCGACATCGCGACGCGCACCTGGGATCACAATTGGCGGCTCGACCCGATCGTGCGCAGCCTGCTCGATACCGATTTCTACAAATTGCTGATGTTGCAGATGATCCGCCATTTGCACGGCGACGTCGACGCCACCTTCCGCCTGATCAACCGGACCGCGTCGGTGCGACTCGCCGACGTGATCGACGAGGGGGAGTTGCGCGCGCAGCTCGATCATGCGCGCAGCGTGCGCTTCGCCAAGAAGGAGCTGATCTGGCTGGCGGGCAACAGCTTCTACGGCAAGCAGCGGATGTTCGCGCCCGACTTCATCCAGTGGCTGAGCGAATTCCAGTTGCCGCCCTACGAGCTGCACCGCGTCGACGGCCAGTTCGAGCTGACCTTCGACGGGCCGTGGACGCATACGACGATGTGGGAAATTCCGGCGCTGGCGATCGTCAACGAGCTGCGCGCGCGCGCGGCGTTGCGCGACAAGGGGCGGTTCGCGCTCGACGTGCTCTATGCGCGGGCAAAGGCGAAATTGTGGGACAAGGTGGAGCGGCTGCGCGCGCTGCCCGATCTGGTGATCTCCGATTTCGGGACGCGGCGGCGGCATGGCTTCCTGTGGCAGCGCTGGTGCGTCGAGGCGCTGAAGGAGGGGCTGGGCAGCCGCTTCATCGGCTCGTCCAACGTGCTGCTGGCGATGGACAACGATCTGGAGGCGATCGGCACAAATGCGCACGAGCTGCCGATGGTGCTCGCCGCGCTCGCCGACGACGATGCCGGGGTGGCGAGCGCGCCGTATCGCGTGCTGGAGGAATGGCAGGCGCATTACGACGGCAACCTGCGCGTCGTACTGCCCGACGCGTTCGGGACGGCGGCGTTCCTGCGCGATGCTCCCGACTGGGTGGCGGGCTGGACCGGCTTTCGCCCGGACAGCGCGCCGCCGGTCGAGGCGGGCGAGCAGATCATCGCCTGGTGGCAGGCGCACGGCCAGGACCCTGCCGAGAAACTGCTGATCTTCTCCGACGGGATGGACGTCGATTCGATCGAGCGCGTCTACCGGCATTTCCATGGCCGGGTGCGGATGAGCTTCGGCTGGGGGACGAACCTGACCAACGACTTCCGCGGCTGCGACCCAGATGGCGCGGCGGGGCTGGAACCGATCTCGCTGGTGGCGAAGGTTACGCGCGCGAACGGGCGGCCGGCGGTGAAGCTGTCCGACAATCCCGCCAAGGCGACCGGCGAGCCGGCGGAGATCGCGCGCTATCTGCGGATTTTCGGGACGGACGGGCGGCGGGAGAGCGTGGTCAGCGTGTGAGGGGGGCTTCCCGTTCGTCATCCCGGCGTTCGCCGGGATGACGAACGGAGGGGACGGATCGACGTCGGATGCGTTGAGCCTCCCCTGATCGACATCCTCGCGCTTTCGCCGTTGCCCGACACGCTGGCCCCCTCGCTGGCCGGGCGGTTCACCGTTCATGTCGGGCTCGACGCCGCGCCGCTCGACCGCATACGCGCATTGGTCGGCGGTGGGGCGATGCGGCTCGATGCCGCTATGCTCGCGCGGCTGCCGATGCTCGAGTTCGTCGCGGTGCATGGCGTCGGGCATGACGGGATCGACAAGGATGCGCTCGACGCACGCGGTGTTGCGCTCGCGATCACCGCGGGGACGCTGACCGAGGATGTCGCCGATCTCGCGATCGGGCTGTGGCTGGCGGTCGAGCGGCGGATCGCGAGCAACGATTCTGCGGTGCGCGGCGGCGGCTGGGACGTGCCGCTCGCGCGGCGCGCGTCGGGGCGGCGGATCGGGGTGTTCGGGCTGGGCGCGATCGGGCGGGCGATCGCGGCGCGGGCGGCGCCGTTCGCATCCGAGCTGCTGTATACTGCACGTAGCGAGAAGGACGTGGCGTGGCGGTTCGTGCCCGACCTGCGCGCGCTGGCGGCGGCGAGCGACGTGCTGTTCCTCGCCGCCGCCGCCGGGCCGGAAACCGACGGCGCGGTCGACGCCGGGGTGCTGGCGGCGCTGGGGCCGCAGGGGGTGCTGGTCAATGTCGCGCGTGGGTCGCTGGTGGATGAGGCGGCGTTGATCGCGGCGCTCGATACGGGCGGGATCACCGGGGCGGGGCTCGACGTGTTCGCCGACGAACCCACGGTACCCGCCGCGCTGATCCGCGACGCGGTCGTGCTTTCCCCGCACCAGGGCTCGGCGACGGTGGAGGCGCGCGGGGCGATGGCGGCGATGGTCGTCGCCAATCTCGACGCGCATTTCGCCGGGCGGGAACCGCCGGGCCTAGTGCGCTGATTTGGCCTGGCTTGCCAGCCGCGCTACAGGCTCGCCGATGCAAGCTGTGATCCTCAGCGCGGGCATCGGCTCGCGGTTGCTGCCGCTGACGCGCGAAATCCCCAAATGCCTCGTCGAGGTCGGCGGGCGCAGCATCCTCGACCATCAGCTGGCGGCGCTGCACGCGGCGGGGGTCGCGCAGGCGGTGATCGTCGGCGGCTATCGCTATCGGCAGATCGGCGCGCATCTGTCGCGGGCCGCGCCGCCGCTGCCGGTGCGGCTGCTGTTCAACCCCTTCTGGTCGGTGGCGAGCAGTATCGGCAGCGTGTGGATGGCGCGCGACCTGCTCGGCGATCCCTTCGTGCTGATGAACGGCGACACGGTGTTCGCGGCCGAGCTGGTCGCCGCGGCGATCGATGCGCCGGGCGACGGCGTCGGCCTGCTGGTCGAGCCGCTGCGCGCGGCGGTGACCGACGACATGCTCGTCACCGTCGCCAACCGGCAGGTCTGCGCGGTCGCCAAGGATCTGCCGCTCGACGTCGCGACGCATCGCTCGCTCGGCGTGATCGTATCGCAGGGCGGCGACTCCTATGCGGAGGCGCTGGAGCGGGTGATCGCGCGCCCCGACGGGCTCCATGCCTTCCATCATGCGGTGATCGCCGAATTGGCGGGCTATGCGCCGGTGCGCGCGATCGTCGCGGGCGAGGGGGCGTGGCAGGAGATCGACCAGCCCGAGGATATCGCCGCCTGGACCGGCCGGCACGGATGAGGACCGACGTCGCGTTCCTGTTCCTCGGCGAGACGTTGCTGATCCCGCATCTGTATCCGGTGCTGGAGGCGCTGGTGGAGCAGGCGCCCGGACTGCGCGTCGACATATGGGTGGCGACCTCGATGCACGAGGGGTTGGTGCGCGGCTGGCTGGGCGCGCGGCCGGGGGTGCGGGTGCGGCGGGCGCCGGGCTATCGCGATCTCGGCGCGTGGGCGGCGGGGCGCAATCCGCCGCTGCCCGCCAAGCTGCCGCTGCTCGCGCGGCTCGCGCCGTTGCTGTGGGGGACGCGGGTGGTGGTGTCCGCCGAGCAGACCAGCCTGTGGATCCCCGCCTTGCTGCCGACGCGCGGCCGCTACGTGAACATCCTGCACGGCGCGGGGTCGATGATGAATCGCGACGACCGGCGCCGGAAGGCGGCGACGCTGACGATCGTCGCGGCGGATCGCGAGCGGGCGGCGCTGGCGGCGCATGGGGTCGATCCCGCCGCGGTCGCGGTGACGGGATATATCAAGGCGGGGTTCCGGCAGCGCAGCCGGGCCGCGCTACAGTTCGCGGAGGCGCGGCCGCTGCTGTTGTATGCGCCGCACTGGCAGCGGCATCGCTCGTCGTGGTGGGACTGGGGCGAGGCGGCGGTGCGGCGGATCGTCGCGTCCGGGCGCTACAATCTCATTTTCGCGCCGCATCAGCGGCTGACCGAGAAGGCGCCCGGGCTGCGCGGATTCGCGGCCGGGCTGGCGGGGCGGGGGGACGTGCACGTCGATCTCGACAGCTTCGCGATGGTCGACGGCAGCTATACCGCGGCGGCGGACGTCTATCTGGGCGATACCTCCAGCCAGGTGGTCGAATTCCTGATGCGGCCGCGGCCGTGCGTGTTCCTCGATCCGCGCGGCGTCGCATGGGCGGGGGATGCGAGCTACGATATGTGGCGGGCGGGGGAGGTGGTGACCGACCTCGACGTGCTGCTGCCGGCGCTGGAGCGGGCCGTCGCGATTCATCCGCGGTTCGTCGAAGCACAGCGGTGGTTCGCGGCGGAGTCGCTGGGGGATGTCAGCGGGGTCGCGCCTGCGCGGGCGGCGGCGGCGGTGCTGGCGGTGTTGCGGGGGTAGTTCGCGCGAAGCCGCGTAAACCGGGACTGATCCGAGACCTCAGCGAATTTTCAGTGCTCCTGCGTGCGCGGAGCACTGGGCGGTTGCGGCTTCGCGCGAACCGAAATGCCACACCGGCAGCCCCCACATGCGGCTGCGACCACCAACGGCTATCCGGATCGTGCGGGTGGCGCTATCCGGCGGGGATGGTTGCCAATCCTTCGACCCTGCCGACCGTCGTCCCGGTCGGCGACAATCCCACGCCGATCTGGGGCATGACCAACGCCGAGCGGCTGCGGCGGATGGCCGTCGCGCGCAAGCTGCGCTTCGGCGAGGCGGTCGGCGACGACGTGCTGCTCGCCAATCTCGCCTTTGCGTTCGATCCGTCGTGGCTGCCGCATCTGCTGGGCCGGCCGGGGACGGTGCTGACCCGCGCGGGCGTGCCGGTACTGGGGCATGTCGCCGCCGGGGACGCCGAGCGGGTGAAGGCCGCGATGCTGGCCGACCGGCCGGTGGCGCTCGACGGGCTCGCGGTGATCGAGGCGGAGGATGAGAACGGCATCTTCAACGAGGCGCTGCGCAAGCGCGAGCGGCCGTTCGCCGATCGGCTGACCCCGGCGAGCGTCCCCGCAATCGAGCGGGCAAGCTATACCGGCGCGTACAAGGGCGTCACCGATCTCCTCACCAAATATCTCTGGCCCGAATGGGCGCTGTGGCTGACGCGACTGTGCGCGCGGGCGGGGATCTCGCCCAATCAGGTGACCGCGATCGGATCGGTGCTGTGCATCGTCGCGACAATCGCCTTCTGGTATGGCTGGTTCTGGAGCGGGCTGGCGATCGGCCTCGTCTTCATGGTGCTCGACACCGTCGACGGGAAGCTGGCGCGGTGTACGATCACGTCGTCGGCCTTGGGCAATGCCTGGGATCATGGCGTCGACCTCGTCCATCCGCCGTTCTGGTGGTGGGCGTGGGCGACGGGGTGCGCGGCCTATGGCCGGCCGCTCGACCATGACACGTTCGTCGCGGTGATCGCGGCGATGCTGTTCGGCTATGTCGCGCAGCGGCTGATCGAGGGCGCGTTCATCGCCAGGTTCGGGATGCACATCCACGTCTGGGAGCGGTTCGACAGCCGCTTCCGGCTCGTCACCGCGCGGCGCAACCCGAATATGGTGATCCTGTTCGCCGGGCTGCTGATCGGGCGGCCCGATTGGGGGATCGTCGCGGTGGCGGTGTGGACGATGCTGTCGCTGGTCGTCCACCTCGTCCGGCTGGGGCAGGCGATGGCGGCGAAGGCGCGCGGGCGGAGGATCGTCAGCTGGCTGGCGTGACCCCGGAATTGCCCGACGCCGGCGTCGAGGCGGGGATCGAGGCGGGGATGTTCCCCGGCGGGCCGATGCGCGCGATCGCGCGCAATCTCGGCTGGATGCTGGCGAGCCGCGGCGTGCTGGCGGTGCTCAGCCTCGTCTATCTGGCGATCGTCACGCGGACGCTGGGCGTATCGGGGTTCGGCCGGTTCGCGCTGATCACCGGCGCGAGCCAGGCGCTCGCCACCGTCGTCGGCTTCCAGACGTGGCAGATCATCGTCCGATACGGCACCGAACATCTCGCTCCCGGCGGCGAGACGCGGCTGGCACGCCTGTTCAAGGCGTGCGGGCTGCTCGACATGGCGAGCGCGGTGATCGGGGTGATCCTCGCCGCGATCATCATCCGCACCTGGGGCGAGCCGCTCGGCGTGCGGCCGGTGCATATGCGAGCGACGATGCTGTTCACGATCGCGCAATTGCTCTCGATCCGCTCGACTCCGCTCGGCATCCTGCGGCTGCGCGACAGGTTCTCGTTCGCTGCGGCGGCGGACAGCGTGACGCCGGTGATGCGGCTGCTCGGCGCAGTCGTCGCGGCGGTGTTCGTGCCGAGCGTCAGCGGCTTCCTCGTCGCCTGGGGGCTGGCGGAGGTGTTGACCGCGGCGGCCTATTGGGCGGCGCTGGCGCGGACCGGCGACCTGAAACTGCTGTTCGCGCGCGGCATCGGCGTGCGCGACGTGGTCGTCGATCATCCGGGGATCATCCGCTTCTCGCTCGCCACCAACGCCAGTTCGTCGCTCGGCCTGTCGAGCAAGCAGATCCCGCTGCTGCTGGTCGGCGGCACCGTCGGCACCGCCTCGGCCGGCGCGTTCCGGCTGGCGCTGCAACTGGCGCAGGCGCTGACCAAAGTGTCGCAATTGCTCGCCCGCGCCGCTTTCCCCGAGATCGTGCGCGCGGTCGCCGCGGGGGGACTCGCGCGGGTGCGGCGGATGATCCTGCGCTCGTTCCTGATGGCGACCATCGTCGGTGCGGTCGCGTTCCTGCTCGTCGTGCTGCTCGGCCATCCGGTGCTGACGCTGATGGGCGGCAAGGCGTTCGGCCGCGCCTATCCGATCCTGCTGTGGCTCGCCGCCGCGGGATGTATCGACCTCGTCACCGTCGGGTTCGAACCGTTGCTGCTCGCCGCCAACCGGATCGGCGCGACGTTCATCGCGCGCGCCGTCGGCATCGTCACGCTGTTCGGCGTCAGCTTCTGGTTAAGCCCGTCGCTGGAGGTGATCGGCGTGTCGATCGCGGTGCTGGTCAACGCCTTCGTCGTCGCGATCCTGCTCGGCCTGGCGACGCAATCGCTGCTGCGGGTGAAACCAAGCGACCCGGCGCGAGTTTGACCGCGACAGGCTGAACGAGCGAAATTGCGAAAATATCGGCGCAAATTCTTGTTGGGGCCGTAATCCTGCCCATTTCCTCTGTGACAGTTTGATGAAGAACTCGTGACGGAAGGGCGCAGGTTGGCGACTCGGATTGATGGACGATTGCCGGCCGGGCAGACAATGGCGGAACGCGTTGGCGACGCGCTGTGCCGCCGCAACGCGCTGCCGGACGCGCCGCGCACCGGTCGCCTGTCGGTGCCGCGCGTGCCGGCGCCGGCGCCTGCGGTACTGCGCGTCGGGGTGATCGCCAACGGGCGCAGCCATCGCAACCTCAAGCAGGGCATGCGGCTCGACCACTGGCCCGACGTCTCCTATGCCGCGCCCGATACGTTCGAGGCACTGGAAGAGACGCTGCGCGATTATGCGGCGCGCGACATCGGGCTGCTGGTGGTCAATGGCGGCGACGGCACGCTGCGCGACGTGATGACCGCGGCGGCGCGCGTGTTCGACACGCTGCCGGCGATGGCGATCATCCCGTCGGGCAAGACCAATGCGCTGGCGCTCGACCTTGGCATTCCCGACGATTGGACGGTGCGCGACGCGATCGCGGCGGCGCGCGCCGGCCGATTCGTCCAGCGGGCGCCGGTCGAGATCCTGCGCGGCGACGACCGGCGGCCGGCGGCGCGCGGCTTTCTGCTCGGCATGGGCGGCTTCGTCCGCGCCACCGAACTGGCGCAGAGCACGCATCGCGTCGGCGCGTTCAACGGCGTCGCGGTGGCGCTGTCGCTCGGCTGGAGCATGGCGCAGACGCTGTTCGGCGGCGCCGACAACGAATGGCGCCGCGGCACGACGATCCGCGTCGGCGAGGACGGCCGCACGCCGGTGACGCGGCAGCTCTATCTGCTGCTCGCCTCGACGCTGGAGCGGATGCCGGTCGGGCTGAAGCCGTTCGGGCGGCCGCGGCCGGGGCTCAAGCTGCTGACGGTCGATGCGCCGCCGCGCCACCTGTTCCGGATGCTGTCGCCGATCCTGACCGGCACCGCGGGCAGCCCGGCGGTGGCCAAGGGCTTCGCGCGCACCGATCCGCACCAGCTCCGCGTCACCGCGGACGAGGGCTTCATCCTCGACGGCGAATTGTTCGCCGGCGGCGACCTGACCATCCGGGCGGGAGCGCCGATCCGGTTCGCCGCCCCGTGACGCAGACGCTGCTGTCGTTCGTCGCCGACGAACTGGAGGCGGAGGTGAGCGCGCCGATCGCCGCGGCGGCACGCGAGGTGACGCGGCGGCTGGGCGGTGTCGCGGTGCTGTTCTACGGATCGGTGCTGCGCACCGGCGACCTGGACGGCGTGCTCGACTTCTACGTGCTGACCCCGCCAGCGCGCGGCTGGGGATTGCGCGCCTGGGCGACGCGGACGCTGTGGCCCGACGTCAGCTTCCACGAGATCACGCTCGGCGCGCGGGTGATCCGCGCCAAGGTGGCAGCGATGCCGCTCGACACTTTCTGCCGCGCGGTCGAGGGGCGGACGATCGACACGACGATCTGGACGCGCTTCGCGCAGCCCGCAGCGCTGGTCTGGGCGGCCGATCCGCTGGTGCAGGCGCGGGTGGTGCGCGCGGTGGCCTATGCCGCGGCGACGGCGGCGCGGTTCGCCGCGGTGCTCGGGCCGCAATATGGCCAGCCGGCGGATTTCTGGCTGGCGCTGTTCCGGCAGACCTATTCGGCCGAATTGCGCGTCGAGGCGCCGGGGCGCGAACGGCAGATCCTCGCCTTCGTCCCCGACCGGTTCGACGCGCTGCTGCCGCTGGCGTGGCAGGGGGCGGGGATCGGGCACGAGCGGCGGGGGGGCGACTATGCGCCCGTCGTCGCCGAGCGCGACGCGCGCGCGACGCTCGCCGCCTGGTGGCTGCGCCAGCGGCTCGGCAAATGGCTCAATGCGGCGCGGCTGATGAAGGCCGCCTTCACCTTCGAGGGGGCGGGCCGCTACGGCTTGTGGAAGCTGCAACGCCATACCGGCGTCGACCTGCCGCTGACGCGCTGGCGCGAGCGGCATCCGATCCTCGCCGCGCCGGGGGTGATGTGGCGGGTGTGGCAGACGCGCGCGTCATGAGCGTCAACGCGCTGGTGCTGGCGGGATCGCGCGGTGGCGTCGATCCGCTGGCGGACTATGCCGGGGTCGCGGACAAGGCGCTGATCCGGATCGATGGCGCGACGATGCTGGAACGGGTGGTCGTGGCGCTGCGCGCGGCGGGGGTGGCGCGGATCGCGGTGTCGGCCAATGCCCCTGCGGTGCGTGCCGAGGCGCTGCGGCTGGGCGCCGAGCCGGTCGATGCGGCGGCGGGGCCGAGCCTCAGCACGTTGCAGGGATTGCGCGCGCTGGGCGCGCCGTTGCTGGTCACCACCGCCGACCATGCGCTGCTGCGGCCCGAATGGATCACCGACTTCCTCGCCGATGCGCCGGCGGAGGCCGATGTCGCGGCGCTGCTGGCGCGGCGCGACCTGGTCGAGCGCGACGCGCCGCCGACGCGCCGCACCTATCTGCGCTTCGCCGATGGCGGCTGGTCGGGGTGCAATCTGTTCCTGCTGCGCACTCCCGCGGCGGAGGCGGCGATCGGGCTGTGGATGTCGGTCGAGCGGGACCGCAAACGGCCGTGGCGGATCGTCCGGCGGCTGGGGCCGGGGACGCTGCTGCGTTATGCCACCGGGCGGCTGACGCTGGATGGCGCGCTGGCGCGGCTGGGCGCGCTGGTCGGGGTGCGGGCGGCGGCGGTGGCGGCGCGGCACGGACTGGCGGCGGTCGACGTCGACAAGCCCGCCGATCTCGATCTGGTGCGCGGGCTGGTCGAGCGGGGCTGACGCTCAGTCGTTCCAGTCGACGATCCGCCAGCCGCGCTGCCCGGCGACGCGGCGCAGCGCCGCATGCGGATTGACCGCGATCGCCTCGTCCGCCCAGTCGAAACTCGGCACGTCGGAGACATGGTCCGAATAGACGCGGACGTATGCGGCGGCGCGGTTGATGCCTTGGTCGGCGAGCCAGGCCTCGATCATCGCGCGCTTGGCGGGGCCGTAGCAATTGCCGCCCGCGATCCGCGGCAGCAGATGGCCGCGCGCGTCGATCGCTGTGGCGGTGGCGATCAGCGCGTCGGCGGCGACGTCGCGTGCGATCGCCTCGGCATAGAAGCGATAGGCGGCGGTGGCGACGACGATGCGATAGCCGGCGGCGCGGTCTTCGGCGATCTGCGCGCGCGCCTTGCGGCGGATCTGCGCCGGGCCGAAGCGGACGAGCCAGTCCGCCGCGAGCCGCTCCGCCCGCGCCGGCGACAGCGTGCCGAGCGCCGCGCGATGCATCACCTGCTTCAGCCGGTCGCGGTGGATCAGCCCTGCGCCCTTGAGCGCCGCCGCGCCGAGCACGACCGGCAACAGCGCCAGCCGCCACGGCGCGTGCCGCAGCACCGCGTGAAGCAGGAACGGCGTCCAGGTCGGCGCGCGGGTGATCGTCCGGTCGAGGTCGTAGATCGCGATTCGTCGACGCGTTTCAGGCGGGTAGGCTGTCGGCTGCATGACGTCGCGATGACAAGCGAAGGTGGCATTGGCATGGCGGCGCGCAAGTGGTTGCGGCGCGCCGATCCGCGCGCTACGCGCAGCGTCCCATGCGGTCCTATCAGCCTTCGTCGGACCGTCGCCGGGCAATCTCCCTCGCCCTCACGATCGCCGCGCATCTGCTGATCGCGTTCCTGCTGTGGCAGCTCGCGCCGGTGTTCGACCAGACCAAGGAGCCGGGGCGGTCGCTGACCGTCAACATGCTGCCGGTCGGCGACAATGAATCGACCGCGACCAAGTCGACCAAGGCGCCCGCGCGCGCCGCTGCCAAGGCGAGCCGCCGCACCGCGCCCGAGCCGCCCGCCGCGCCCAAGACGCCGGCGCCCGACACTTCCGTGCCGCCGCCGGTCGATACGCCGTTCCCCGGCTATCTGGTGCTCAACAAGAACGATTTCGCCGCCTCCGACGTCGGCAAGATGCCGTCGCGCAAATCGGGCGGCAGCGCAGGCAAGCAGCTCGCCGCGGCGGATGGCGCGGGCGACGGCGATGCGGGCGATTCGAGCGCGGCGGCGGGCGTCGGACCGGGCGGGCAGCGATTGTACAACGCCGAATGGTATGTCGAGCCGGCGCAGTCGCAGCTGTCGCCCTATCTGCCGCCCAACGTGCCCAAGGGCGCCTGGGCGGAGATCGCGTGCCGCACCGCCGCCAGATACACGGTCGAGGATTGCGTCCAGCTCGGCGATTCGCAGCCGGGATCGGGGCTCGCGCGCAGCATCCGCGAGGCGGCGTGGCAGTTCAAGGTCCGCCCGCCGCGGATCAACGGCAAGCCACAGATCGGCGCCTGGGTGCGCATCCGGATCAGCTTTACCAAGTAATTCCCTCGCGCAGCGGGGGAGGGGGACCGCCTGGCGGAGCCGGGTGGTGGAGGGGGCTTTGCCGCAAACGGGAAGCTTACCGTATCCTCCCCCTCCGTCAGTGCTTCGCACCGCCACCTCCCTCCTGGCGGGGAGGGATTGGGTTACCCCCGCTCTCGCGCCCGCCGGTAAGTGCCGAGCAGCCGCAGCCATTTGGAGTGGAAGCCCAGCTCCTCCAGCGCGTGGTCGACCGCGGGGTCGCCGGGCCGGCCCTCGATATCCGCGTAGAATTCGGTCGCGGCGAAGGTGCCCGAGCGCTGGTAACTTTCCAGCTTGGTCATGTTGACGCCGTTGGTCGCGAAGCCGCCCATCGCCTTGTAGAGCGCGGCGGGGACGTTCTTCACCTCGAAGATCAGCGTCGTCATCCACGGGCCGTCGCCGACCGGCGGCTTGCCGCCACGCGCGAGCACGACGAAGCGCGTCGTATTGTGGTCCGCGTCGGCGATGTCGACGCCGAGCAGGTTGAGCCCGTACAGCGCCGCCGCGCCCGGCGGTGCGAGCGCGGCGATCCGCGGGTCGCCGCGCTCGGCGACATAGGCGGCGGCGCCGGCAGTGTCGGGATAGGAGACCTGGTGGATGCCGTGCGCCTTCAGCCAGTGGCGGCACTGGCCGAGCGCCTGCGGGTGGCTCATCGCCTCGCGCACCTCGTCGCGGCTGCCGGTGGCCATCAGCGCGTGGCGGATCGGCAGGAAGTGTTCGCCGGTTATCACCAACCCCGATTCCGGCAGCAGGAAATGGATGTCGGCGACGCGGCCGTGCAGCGAATTCTCGATAGGGATCATCGCGCAATCGGCGCGGCCGTCGCGCACCGCGTCGATCGCATCCTCGAAGGTGAAGCAGGGCAACGGCAGGCCGTCGGGAAAGGCTTCGGATACCGCGACATGGCTGTTGGCGCCGGGCGCGCCCTGAAAGGCGACCGCGCGATCCGGGCTGGCGGCGGCGGCGGCGGTCATCGCGGCGACGAGCGGGCGGGCGGGGGCGGCATAGGTCTCCATCGCGCCGAGGCGGTAGAGCGCCTGCCGCCGGCCAGCAAGCGCATGCTTGCGGAGCCAGACGCCGTTTCCTATGGGTTCACGGCGCAAAGCAAAAAATAGGGGCAGCGTTAGGCAGATGGATAACCGCACCAACACGATCGCCGGGTGGACGCTGGCAGCCTGCGGGATTGCGCTCGGTCTGTCGATCGTCGGCGGCATGGCCTTCCACAGCGAGCGCCCCGAGAAGCTCGGCTATGCCATCGAAGGCGTCGAGGCCGAAGGTGCCGCCGGCGGCGCCGCCGCCGAAGTGCCGATCGCCACGCTGCTGCCCACCGCCGACGTCGCCAAGGGCGCGGAAGTGTTCAAGAAATGCGCTGCCTGCCACACCGTGACGCAGGGTGGCCCGAACGGCATCGGCCCGAACCTCTACGGCACGCTGGGCGAGGGCATCGGCCAGGGCAAGGGCGGCTTCGCCTTCTCCGACGCGCTGAAGGGCGTCGGCGGCAATTGGGACTTCGACAAGATGAACGCGTGGCTGACCAGCCCGCGCAAGTTCGCGCCGGGCACCAAGATGACCTTCGCCGGGCTCGGCAATCCGCAGGATCGCGCGAACGTGATCGCCTATCTCAATTCGCAGGGGTCGAACCTGCCGCTGCCCGCGGCGCCGCCGGCCGGGGCGGCCGCCGCCAAGCCCGATGCCAAGGCGCCGGCGGGCAAGGATTCGGTGACCAACACCGATGCGGTCAACAACCTCGGCAACACCGGCACGCCCGCCTCGGGCGCGCCGTCGGTCGATCCGAACGCCGCGATCGAAGGCGCCAAGGCGGGGAAGTAAGCGGGTTTATCGGTGAGGACGCGAGAGCCCCCGCTCGCTTTCACCCTGCGCCGGCGGAATTAACATTCAAGTTAAAATCCTCCCCCGCCAGGGGGAGGTGGCGCGGCGCAGCCGTGACGGAGGGGGAGGACACGGAACACACGTGCCACTTACCTCCCCCTCCGTCATGCCTTCGGCATGCCACCTCCCCCTGGCGGGGGAGGATTTTAGTTGGAAACCTGAGTATCGAACGGTTTTAGGGCGAATGCCGCTGCCCGCCTTACCCCTCCTTCTTCGCCTGTTCCTCGTAGAATTCGCGCACGACGTCCCACGCCTCTTCGGCGGTCTCGACATAGGTGAAGATGCCGAGGTCGCGCTGGCTGACCACGCCTTCGTCGACCAGCGCCTGGAAGTTGATGACCTTCTCCCAGAATTCGCGGCCGAACAGCAACACGGGAATCGGCTTGATCTTGCCGGTCTGGATCAGCGTCAGCAGCTCGAACAATTCGTCGAACGTGCCGAAGCCGCCGGGGAACGCCGCCAGTGCGCGGGCGCGCAGCAGGAAGTGCATCTTGCGCAGCGCGAAATAGTGGAACTGGAAGCTCAGCGACGGCGTGACATAGGGGTTGGGCGCCTGTTCGTGCGGCAGGACGATGTTGAGTCCGATCGATTCGGCGCCGACATCCGCCGCGCCGCGATTGGCCGCCTCCATGATCGACGGGCCGCCGCCCGAGCAGACGACGAACTGGCGCATCCCGCGCTGATCGCGGGGTACCCGGCTGGCGATCTGCGCCAGCTCGCGGGCGACGTCGTAATAGCGGCTCTTGGCGACGAGTCGCTCGGCGATCGCGCGGCTGGCGTCGTCGCTCGCCATCTCCAGCATCGCATGCGCCTTGGCGGGCTCCGGAATGCGTGCCGAGCCGTACATCACGAAGGTCGAGGCGATCTGCGCCTCCTCGAGCAGCAATTCGGGCTTCAGCAGCTCGAGCTGGAAGCGGACGGGACGCAGGTCCTCGCGCAGCAGGAAGTCCATGTCCTGGAAGGCGAGCTTATAGGCGGGATGCTCGGTCTGCGGCGTCGAGATCGCCTGCTGCGCGCTCGCGGCGTCCTGGCTGGCGCGGGGGAAGACCCGTTCGGGAAGGCGTGTATCGGTCATCCGCGGGCGTTAGAGCAAAGCCCGAAAGGGCTCAACGCCCGATCTGCCTGGCGCAGTGTCGTCGCCCTCGGCACCCCGGCCTTGCGCCGTGGTCGCGCTCGGTTCTGCTCGCCGCCAGCGAGATGCCGGATCCGCTCGCGATCGTCACCGGCACAGGCCGGCGCGATCGTCTTCGAGGTGCAGATGGTTGCGGTGCGCGGCGTTATAGGCCGGCGACAGGACCGTGCCGAAGCGCTTGCAGGCCGAGGCATGGATCGTCGAGAGGAAGCGCTGCACCTGCGGGTCGGGCGAGGTCCAGTCATTGAGGATCGTCACCCGCCGCCCGTCCTTGAGCGTCACGCCGCCGACGTCGATCGCATTGGCGATCGCATGGCCCGAACGGCGGTCGCCGCCGCGGCGCGTGCCGACGACGTTCCGGCAGGCATAGCTGCCCATGCTCTGCACGCTGGCGAGTTCGCTGCCGAGGATCTGGTACGCCGCCGGTGCCAGCGCATTACGCACCCAGCCCGAGAAGGCACGCGCCTCGCCGCAGCGGATCGCGGTGATGCCGGTGACGGGCACGCCGATGTCGGTGAGCTGCACCGCGCCGGAAAGACCGCAACCGTTGCCGAAATCCTTGTCGGGCAGCACGCGGTAGCTGACGTCCATCTGGCGCAGGTCGGCAAGGCATTGCGCGGTCTGGCGGGCGGAGACGGTGACGATCGAATCACGCGGGGCGGGCGCGGGCCGTTCGCGACGGCCGCAGGCGGCGAGCAGGGTCAGCATCATGACGATGCCGAGGATACGCGGATACTGGAACACGACCGCGATCATGCGCCAGACGGCCCGCCACAAACAAGTCCGCCCCGGCACGATCCCGGCTTGCGCGATGCACCGACCGTCTCTAGGGCGGTCGACGGGCCACGCCGCCCCAACGCGGCGCGTGCTCTCTGTGAGGAGAGATACATTGACGGATACCGCTACCGCACCCGCGTTGGGTGCGACCAAGCCTGGCACGAAGCCGGCTCGCCCCTTTTTCAGCTCCGGTCCCTGCGCCAAGCCTCCGGGCTGGGACGCATCGCAGCTCGCCACCGACTCGCTCGGCCGCTCGCATCGTTCGAAGATCGGCAAGCAGCGGCTGCAATATGCGATTCAACTGATGCGCGAGACGCTCGGTCTGCCCGACACGCACCGTATCGGCATCGTCCCCGGCTCCGACACCGGTGCGTTCGAGATGGCGATGTGGACGATGCTCGGGCAACGGCCGGTCACGACGCTCGCCTGGGAGAGCTTCGGCGAGGGCTGGGTGACCGATGCGGTCAAGCAGCTCAAGATCGATCCCACCGTCATCCGCGCCGATTACGGCCAGCTTCCCGGCCTCGACGCGGTCGACTGGTCGAACGACGTGCTGTTCACCTGGAACGGCACCACCAGCGGCGTGCGCGTACCCAATGCCGACTGGATCCCGGCGGATCGCGAGGGCCTGAGCTTCGCCGACGCGACCTCGGGCGTGTTCGCCTATGACATCGACTGGGCGAAGATCGATGTCGCGACGTTCAGCTGGCAGAAGGTGCTGGGCGGCGAGGGCGGCCATGGCGTGCTGATCCTCGGGCCGCGCGCGGTCGAGCGGCTGGAAAGCTATACGCCGGCCTGGCCGCTGCCGAAGGTGTTCCGCCTCGTCTCCAAGGGCAAGCTGACCGAAGGTATCTTCAAGGGCGAGACGATCAACACGCCGTCGATGCTCGCGGTCGAGGACGTCATCGTCAGCCTCGAATGGGCGAAGTCGCTCGGTGAGCGGGGCCTGATCGGCCGGTCGGACGCCAATGCCGCCGCGCTGGACACAATCGTGGCGGAGCGCGATTGGCTCGGCCATCTCGCCGCCGATCCGGCGACGCGATCGAAGACCAGCGTCTGCCTCACCGTGGAGGGTGCCGACGAGGCGCTGATCAAGGCGATGGCGTCGTTGCTCGAAAAGGAAGGCGCGGCGTTCGACGTCGCCGGCTATCGCGATGCCCCGCCGGGCCTGCGCATCTGGTGTGGCGCGACCGTCGACACCGCCGATATCGCGGCGCTCGGGCCGTGGCTCGACTGGGCCTACGCCACCGCCAAGACGGCGGCCTAACCCTTTCCGCCCCACCTTCGTCATTCCGGCGAAAGCCGGAACCCATGGATGCGGTCCGTGCGCCAATGATGCGCGCCGTGTCCATGGGCCCCGGCTTTCGCCGGGGTGACGAGAGGGGGGCGTCCCCCGACTTCCCTATTCGAAAGACATACCCATGCCCAAAGTCCTCATCAGCGACAAAATGGACTCCAAGGCCGCGCAGATCTTCCGCGAGCGCGGCGTCGAGGTCGACGAGATCACCGGCAAGACCCCGGACGAACTGATCGCGATCATCGGCCAGTATGACGGCCTCGCGATCCGCAGCTCGACCAAGGTGACCAAGGCGATCCTCGAACATGCGACCAATCTGAAGGTCGTCGGGCGCGCCGGCATCGGCGTCGACAACGTCGATATCCCCGCGGCATCCGCCAAGGGCGTGGTGGTGATGAACACGCCGTTCGGCAATTCGATCACCACCGCCGAACATGCCATCGCGCTGATGTTCGCGCTCGCCCGCCAGTTGCCCGAGGCCGATGCCTCGACCCAGGCGGGCAAGTGGGAGAAGAACCGCTTCATGGGCGTCGAGCTGACCGCCAAGACGCTCGGCCTGATCGGCGCGGGCAATATCGGCTCGATCGTCGCCGATCGCGCGCGCGGGCTCAAGATGAAGGTGGTGGCGTTCGATCCGTTCCTCACCCCCGAGCGCGCGGTGGAGATGGGCGTCGAGAAGGTGACGCTCGACGAGCTGCTGGCGCGGGCCGACTTCATCACGCTGCACACGCCGCTGACCGACCAGACGCGCAACATCCTGTCCGCCGAGGCGCTGGCCAAGACCAAGAAGGGTGTGCGGATCATCAATTGCGCGCGCGGCGGCCTGATCGATGAGGCGGCGCTCAAGGCAGGGCTCGACAGTGGCCATATCGGCGGCGCCGCGCTCGACGTGTTCGTCGAGGAGCCGGCCAAGGCCTCGCCGCTGTTCGGCACGCCCAATTTCGTCAGCACGCCGCATCTCGGCGCGTCGACCACCGAGGCGCAGGTCAACGTCGCGATCCAGGTCGCCGAGCAGATGGCCGATTTCCTCGTGTCGGGCGGCGTCACCAACGCGCTCAACATGCCGAGCCTGTCGGCGGAGGAAGCACCCAAGCTCAAGCCCTATATGGCGCTCGCCGAAAAGCTCGGGTCGCTCGTCGGCCAGCTCACCACCGGCGCGATCACGCGTATCTCGGTCCATACCGAGGGCGCGGCGGCGGAACTGAACGCCAAGCCGATCACCAGCGCGGTGCTCGCCGGTTTCCTGCGCAACCAGACCGACACGGTCAACATGGTCAACGCGCCGCTGCTGGCGCGCGACCGCGGTGTCGAGGTGCGCGAGGTGCGTACCGAGCGCGAGGGCGATTACCACACGCTGCTGCGCGTCTCGGTGAAGACCGCCGACGGCGAGCGCTCGGTCGCCGGCACGCTGTTCGGCGATCAGGCGCCGCGCCTTGTCGAGCTGTTCGGCATCAAGGTCGAGGCCGATCTGGTCGGGCCGATGCTGTATGTCGTCAACGAGGACGCGCCGGGCTTCATCGGCCGGCTCGGCACCGCGCTGGGCGAGGCGGGGGTCAACATCGGCACCTTCCACCTCGGCCGCCGCTCGGCGGGTGGCGAGGCGGTGCTGCTGCTCTCGGTCGACGAGCCGGTCGACGGGGAACTCCTCGCCAAGGTCAAGGCGCTGCCCGGCGTCAAGACCGCGATGGGCCTAACGTTCTGATCGCTTCCTGCTGATGGGGCAGGGGCAATGCCGTCGCGATACGGCGTTGCCCCCGTTCCCGCCCATGGATAGGGGAAGCGCACGATGACACCCCTGCTTCCCGAAGGCTTTCGCGACCGATTGCCGCCGCACGCCGATGCCGCCGCCGCCGTCGAGACGCGCGTGATCGAGGCGGCGCGCCTCTACGGCTATGAGCGCGCCGATCCGCCGTTGGTCGAATATGCCGATGCGCTGGGCTCGCGGCTCAAGGACGGCGCGCTGACCGATGCGGTGCGCTACGTCGATCCGGTGTCGCAGCGGACGCTGGCGATCCGTCCCGACGTCACCGCGCAGATCGCGCGGATCGCGGCGACGCGCATGGGGCATCACCCGCGCCCGGTGCGATTGTCCTACGCCGGGCCGGTGCTCAAGCTGCGCAGCCCCGAACTCGCCCCGGCGCGCGAATGGCGGCAGATCGGCTGCGAGCTGATCGGGCTCGACTCGATCCCCGCCGCGCAGGAGGTGGTCGGGGTCGCGGTGTCGGCGCTGACGGCTGCGGGGGCGACCGGCCTGTCGATCGATTTCACCTTGCCCGATTTGGTCGATACGCTGGCGGCGGGGCCGCTGCCGGTCGCCGCCGATCGGATCGCATTGCTGCAGGACCGGCTCGACGCCAAGGATGCCGGCGCGGTCGCCGCGATCGCCCCCGGCTATCTGCCGCTGATCGAGGCGGCGGGGCCGTTCGACAGCGCGATCGCGCGGTTGCGCGCCTTCGATACCGGGCAGGTGCTCGCCAGCCGGCTCGACGGGCTTGCCGCGATCGCGGCGGGGCTGGGGGAGGGCGTCGCGCTGACGCTCGATCCGACCGAGCGGCATGGTTTTGAATATCAGTCGTGGCTCGGCTTCTCGCTGTTCATCGCCGGTGCGGCGCGCGAGGTCGGCCGCGGCGGCACCTATGCGGTGATGCACGAGGATGGCGCCGAAGAGGCGGCGACCGGCTTCTCGCTCTATGCCGATGCGATCCTCGCCACCGCCGGCACGGTCGATCGCCGCCGGCTGTTCCTGCCCTTCGGCACGCCGGCCGAGGCGGGCACCACGATGCGCGCCGCCGGCTGGGTAGCGGTCGCGGCACTGACGCCCGGCGACACGCCCGAAGCGCAATTGTGCACGCACCTCTACGCAGAAGGTGAGGCGCGGGCACTCTGATCGTTGCGCTGCCGTAAAGACCGATGACAAAGTCGCAGGCCGACGATTAGGCTGTCCGCGGCGGCGATCCTGCCGTCGATCCGATGGAGAGCATCATGTCGTTTGGCGACTTGTGCCTTTTCCTGGCGGCGTTGTTCGGCTTCGGCACCCTCCTGTTGAAGGTTGTCGAGGTGGCGCGTCACAGGTAGGCCACGGGCGGGGGCGCGTTGCCGCGCGTCCCCAACGAAAGAACCCCCGCCATTGCCGTGGCGGGGGTTCATCCAATGGCAAAGCCATGTCGTTTGGCACCACCCTTATAGCGAATCCGCGCGGCGATGACAATCGCCCGCCCAACGGTTGACCCCGCGGGCGCACCCCGGTAGGCGCGCCTTCGCATCTCAGGACCGTTCGTGTGCCGAGTCCTGTCGAAGGGCGCACGGATCAACGCCGGCAGGCGGAGACCTGTATCCATGGCCAATGTAGCAGTCATCGGCGCGCAATGGGGCGACGAAGGCAAGGGCAAGATCGTCGATTGGCTCGCCGAGCGCGCCGACATGGTGGTCCGCTTTCAGGGCGGCCACAACGCCGGGCACACGCTCGTCGTCGGCGACAACGTGTATAAATTGTCGCTGCTGCCCTCGGGCATCGTCCGCGGCACACCGAGCGTGATCGGCAACGGCGTCGTGCTCGATCCCTGGGCGCTCAAGGCCGAGATCGAGCGGCTGGCGGCGCAGGGCGTCTCGGCGACGCCGGAGACGTTGCGCATCGCCGACAATTGCGCGCTGATCCTGCCGCTCCACCGCGACCTCGACGGGCTGCGTGAGGATGCGTCGGGTGCGGGCAAGATCGGCACCACGCGTCGCGGCATCGGCCCGGCCTATGAGGACAAGGTCGGCCGTCGCGCGATCCGCGTCTGCGACCTCGCGCATCTCGATGATCTCGGGCCGCAGCTCGACCGGTTGCTTGCGCATCACGATGCGTTGCGCGCCGGCTTCGGCTCGCCGGCGATCGACCGCGACGGCCTGATCGCCGAGCTGCGCGACATCGCCGGTTTCGTACTGCCCTTCGCCAAGCCGGTGTGGCGCGACCTCAACGCGGCACGCGCGGCGGGCAAGCGGATCCTGTTCGAGGGCGCGCAGGGCGTGCTGCTCGACGTCGATCACGGCACCTATCCGTTCGTCACCTCGTCCAACACGATCGCCGGCACCGCGGCGGGCGGGTCGGGGCTCGGGCCGGCAGCGGTGGGCTTCGTGCTCGGCATCGCCAAGGCCTATACCACCCGCGTCGGCTCGGGGCCGTTCCCGACCGAGCTGGAAGACGAGACCGGCGAGCGGCTCGGCGTGCGCGGGCATGAATTCGGCACGGTGACCGGGCGCAAGCGGCGCTGCGGCTGGATCGATACCGTCCTGCTGCGCCAGTCGGCGGCGGTCGGCGGCATCACGGGGATCGCGCTGACCAAGATCGACGTGCTCGACGGCTTCGAGCAGGTGAAGATCTGCACCGGCTATCGCCTGCGCGGACAGGAGCTCGACTATTTCCCGGCGCATGCCGCGGACCAGGCGGCGGTCGAGCCGATCTACGAAGTCATGGAAGGCTGGCAGGAATCGACCGCGGGCGCGCGGAGCTGGGCCGATCTGCCCGCGCAGGCGATCAAGTACATCCGCCGCGTCGAGGAACTGATCCGCTGCCCGGTGGCGCTGGTTTCGACCAGCCCGGAGCGGGAGGACACGATCCTCGTCCGCGATCCCTTCGCCGACTGACGCCGGACGCGAAAAAGCCGGGCGGTGTGACCCGCCCGGCTTTTGCTTCATCGGTTAGGATGCTTATTGCGGCGTCGGGGTGCCGCCGGTGGTCGACCCGGTCGTGCCGCCCATCGTGCCGGTGGTCGAGGTGCCACCCATGGTGCCGGTCGTGCCGCCGCCCATCGTGCCCGTGGTCGAACCGGTGCCGGTGCCCGTGGTGCCGCCCATCGTGTCGGTCGAACCGCCCATGGTGCCCGTGGTCGAGCCGCTATCGGTGGTCGACGTCGAACCGGTGCCGGTCGAACGGCTGCTACGGCTGCTGCGCGACTTCTTGCCCGAACGGCTCTGCGTCATCGTGCCCGAAGTTGCCGAAGAGTCGGTCGGCGAGGTGGTCGTCTGACCGCCCATCGAGCCGCCCATCGTTCCGGTCGGGCTGCCGGACGTCGTGCCACCCATCGTTCCGCCTGCGGTGCCACCCGTGGTCGTCTGAGCATAAGCTGCGGCGGGGATCAGCATGGCCGCTGCCATGATTGGAATGATCTTACGCATCGTTCTCTCCTGCAAAATCTTGCAGGCCCCCAACGGGTTGGGTTAGAGAGTGTTCCATTTGGTTAACGATTAGCGCCCCGTCTGGCCCCGGTGCAGCAACGCTTGGTCGGCGAGCACCAGCGCCATCATCGCCTCGACCACGGGAACGCCGCGGATGCCGACGCAGGGGTCGTGGCGGCCCTTGGTGGCGATATCGGCGGCCTGGCCGGTGCGGTCGATCGTCTCGACCGGGGTCAGGATCGAGCTGGTCGGCTTGAACGCGACGCGCAGCCGGATCGGCTGCCCGGTGGCGATGCCGCCGGTGATGCCGCCGGCATGGTTGGCGAGGAAATCGGGGCCGTCTGCACCGGGGCGCATCGCATCGGCATTGGCCTCGCCGGTCAGCGCCGCGGCCGCGAAGCCGTCGCCGATCTCGACGCCCTTGACCGCATTGATCCCCATACAGGCATGTGCCAGCTCGGCATCGAGCTTGGCGTAGAGCGGCGCGCCCCAGCCGGCGGGCACGCCCGTCGCCTCGCACGCGACCACCGCGCCGAGCGACGATCCCGCCTTGCGTGCGCCGTCGACCAGCGCCTCCCAGCGCATCGCGGCGGCGGGATCGGGGCAGAAGAAGGGGTTGGCGTCGATCGCCGCGTCGTCGAACGCGGCATAGTCGATCGCGTCGCCGCCGATCGCCTCGACCCAGCCGCGGATGCGCACCTGCGGGATCACCGCGCGCGCCACCGCCCCCGCGGCGACGCGCGACGCCGTCTCGCGCGCCGACGAACGGCCGCCGCCGCGATAGTCGCGGAAACCGTATTTGGCGTCATAGGCGTAATCGGCATGACCGGGGCGATAGGCGAGCGCGACCTCCGAATAATCCTTCGAGCGCTGGTCGACGTTCTCGATCATCAGGCTGATCGGCGTCCCCGTGGTGCGGCCCTCGAACACGCCCGACAGGATGCGCACCTGATCCGGTTCGCGACGCTGCGTGGTGAAGCGCGACGTGCCGGGGCGGCGCTTGTCCAGCCACGGCTGGATATCCGCCTCGCCGAGCGCGATCCCCGGCGGGCAGCCATCGACGACCGCACCGATCGCAGGCCCGTGGCTCTCGCCCCAGGTGGTGAAGCGGAACAGATGACCGAAGGAATTGATGCTCATTTTCCGGCCATCTCCTTAGCGGACGATGGGGTCAAGCTACCTGATCTTGGCGTAACTCAAGCCAGCGCGATATCCGGCGCGTCCTCGGCCTTCATGCCGATCACGTTATAGCCGGCGTCGACGTGGTGGATCTCGCCGGTGACGCCGCTCGCCAGGTCGCTGAGCATGTAGAGGCCGGCGCCGCCGACGTCCTCGATCGTCACGGTGCGGCGCAGCGGTGCGTTCAGCTCGTTCCACTTCAGGATATAGTTGAAGTCGCCGATGCCGCGCGCCGCCAGCGTCTGGATCGGGCCAGCCGAGATCGCGTTGATCCGGATATTCTCCGGACCGAGGTCGACCGCGAGATATTTGACGCTGGTCTCCAGCGCCGCCTTGGCGACCCCCATCACGTTGTAATGCGGAATGACCTTTTCGGCGCCATAATAAGTCAGCGTCAGGATCGAGCCGCCCTCGGGCATCAGCCGCCGCGCGCGCTGCGCCACCGCGACCAGCGAATAGGCCGAGATGTTCATCGTCATCAGGAAATTGTCGAGCGTCGTGTCGTAATAGCGGCCGCGCAGCTGCGACTTGTCGGAAAAGCCGATCGCATGGACGACGAAGTCGATCGTCGGCCATTCCGCTGCCAGCGCCGCGAAGGTCGCGTCGAGCGCCGCCATGTCGGACACGTCGCAGTCGAACAGTCGCGCCACGCCCAATTGTTCGGCGAGCGGGCGCACCCGCTTTTCCATCGCCGCGCCCTGGTATGAGAAGGCGAGCTCGGCGCCGTGTTCGGACAATTGCTTGGCGATTCCCCAGGCGAGCGACTTGTCGTTCGCCAGGCCCATGATCAATCCACGCTTGCCCGCCATCAAACCCGTCACGCCGTCTTCGCCTCCATAGTCGTCGGCGTCCCCTGTAGCGCCGGTTCGGGGGGTTCCGCCAGTGCCGCGTTGAGATGCGCGCCGAACACCAAGCCCAATCCGATCAGATAGAAGAACAGCAGCATCACCACCACCCCGGCAAGACTACCATAGGTCAGGTCATAGCCGCCGAGCTGGCCGAGCACCCAGGGCAACAACGTCGTCATGCCCACCCACCAGACGGTGGTGAACGCCGCGCCCGGCCATTTGCGACAGGTGGAATAACGGTATTTCGACGGCGTCACCGAATAGAAGAGCAGATAGAGCGCGCCGAACATGACGAGCCCCGGGATCACCCGCGACAGGCCGACCCAGCCGGCGACGCCTTCGGCGAAGGGCAGCAGGCGGTAGATGAACTGTTCGGCGGCGGTGAGGATACCCTGCACCAGGAAGCTCATCAGCGCGATGATCACCGACAGGATGATGACCCCCGACGACGACAAGCGCGAGCGCCAGAAAGGCGCGGTGGCCTTCAGCCCATAAGCGCGGTGGAAGATGTCGCGGATCGTCTCGACGAAGCTGCCGACCGTCCACAGGCCGACCAGCCCGCCCAGCCACAGCAGAGACCCCGTCCGCGCCATCAGCACGTCGGCGATCGGCTTGCGCAGGATGTCGGCGACGTTGGGCGGCAGTACGTGGAGGAACGAGGCGACCGCGCGCTGCGTCTCCGCGCTCTGGCCGAGCAGCGACAGCACCGCCGCGGCGGTGATGAAGAACGGGAACACCGTCATCAACGCCAGATAGGCGAGGTTGCCGGCGTGGATGAAGCCGTCGTTGAAGACGCCGAGCACGGCGCGCTTGGTGATCTCCCAAGCGGCCGGGCCGGGTTTCAGCTTCGCGAGCTGGTGGCGAGCGCCGTGGCGCTGATGCGCGCGGGCCTCGGGCGTAAGGGCGGTTTCGTCGGTCACGTCGCCGTCAGACGCCCATCGCACCCCGCGGGTTCCGCGGATCGGTCCAGCCCGCCACGAACTGTTGCAACGCTGCATCATCCGCGGGCACGTCGATCATCAGCGTGACGAGCTGGTCGCCGCGCGTGCCGTCCTTCTTGTGGAAGCCCTTGCCCTTGAGGCGCAGGGTCTTGCCCGAGCTGGTGCCCTTGGGGATGGTCAGCATCACCGGCTTGTCGACCGTCGGCGCGCGCACCGAACCGCCCGCCACCGCTTCCTTGAGCGTGATCGGCAGGTCGAGCCTCACGTCGTCGCCGTCGCGGGCGAAGAAGCGATGCGGCTGCACCTCGATCGAGACGATCGCATCGCCGGCGCCGCCGGGACCCTGTTCGCCCTTGCCGCCCAGCTTCATCTGCGTGCCGTTCTCGACGCCGGCGGGCAGCTTGAGATCGATCGTCTTGCCGTCGCCCAGCGTCACGCGCTGCGGTGCGAGCGTCGCGGCATCGACGAACGGCACCTGCAGCCGATAGGTGATGTTGGCGCCCTTGGGCTGCGGCCGGCGACCGAAGCCGCTGGCAAAGCCCCCGCCGCCGCCACGCGCCTGACCGCCGCCGAACAGGCCCTCGAAGATGTCGCTCATGTCGGCGTCGCCGCCGGTGCCGAATTCGTAGCCGGCGCTGCTGAACCCGCCGGGTCCGCCGCGCGCGGCGCCGGGCCGGGCGCCGCCATAGCCGAACGGCGCGGCGGGGTTGCCGTCGCCGTCGATCTCGCCGCGATCGAAGCGCGCGCGCTTGTCCTTGTCGCTCAGCAGGTCGTAGGCATTGGTGACCTGGCTGAACCGCTCCGACGCCTTGGGATTGTCCTTGTTGCGGTCGGGATGCAGTTCCTTGGCAAGCTTGCGGTACGCTTTCTTGATGTCCGCCTCGGACGCGCCGCGGGCGACGCCCAAGGTTTGATATGGATCGGCCATTGGTTCCCCATTGGTGTATTACGGACCTATGTGGGGGAGGGCGGCGCGCAACGCAATCGCTCGCTGCATCGTTGGTGGAGTCGAGGAGATTCGAGATGACCGACAAGCAGCCGATGCAAGCGACCGACCCTGATTCCGCCGCCAGGCCCGCCCGTAACGACGGCGTCGAGCAACCGTCGGGCAAGTCCGCCGGCGAGAGCGAAGGCGGCGCCTATCCCAACCCGCATACCGGCAAGAGCAGCAAGGACGACGTCGGTGGCGGCTTCATGGGGCACGGCGGGCAGAGCGGCATGCCATATTCCGGCACCGGCGACGGCGACACCGACGACGATGTCGGCAATGCGAATGCGGTGACGAAGTAACGGCTTGGGCGCGGACGTCCGACCCGTCGCCCTGTATCGGTCTGGACCCCTGCAACCGCCCCAGTGCTCCTGCGAAAGCAGGAGCCCAGGAGTCTCGATCGCCGTAAGACGTTGTTCTGCGTGGCCCTAGGCTCCTGCTTCCGCAGGAACACTTTGCTGCTCGCTCGCTCTGCGGAAGCCGGTACGCCCCACACCAGCATTGTACCCCGGCGGAGGCCGGGGCCCAGTTGGGCGAAGGTTTGTAATGACCACAACGGCTTTCCCAACTGGGCCTCGGCCTTCGCCGGGGTGCATCCGGTGTTTCGCAGCGGTTTCGAACGCGTCCGGGGTGACGGGGCGTTCGGACCGATCGATCGAGCCTCATCACCGCAGCCCATGCGACTGCCCTTCGCCTTCGCGGGAGAGCAGGCGCAACATCTTCGCGTCTTCGCGTCTTCGCGCGAACCTCTTCCCGTCCGCCCAAAGAAAAGGACCGGCCGCACGCGGCGACCGGTCCTTCGTTGCTTCAGCGCGCCGGCGTGGGTGCCGGGGCGGGCGCTGCGGCCGGGGCATTGGCCGCGGGCGGCGGCGCGGGCACGTCGCGGCCGTTGGCGGGCGGCGGCGGCGGCGGTGCGTCGCGACCGGCGACGGGCGGCGGCGGCGGGGTGCCGGCGGGGCCTGCACCCGGCGGGGGCGGCGGCGGGCCGTCCGGGCGACCGACGCCGGGGCCGCCGGGGCCGCCAGGACCGCCGGGGCCACCGGGACCACCCGGACCACCGGGGCCGTGCGGACCGGGGCGCGGGCCGACTTCGCTCACCTGACCCGACGGGCCGACGAGGAAGTGGGCGCGCAGCTGACCCTCGTCGTAGCGGCCCTGCACCAGCACCGCATTGCCGCGGGCGACGTTGGCGGTGCCGTCACGCCCCGCGTCGATCATCGCCCGGCCGCTGCCGTCCTGAACGACGAAGCGGTCGCCGAACACCTCCGCCACGCGGCCCTTGATCGTGACGATGCCGCCGGTGTTCGCCAGCTTGGCGATCGGCGTCGCGATCGTCGGGGCCATTTCGATGCTCGGCCGGGTCAGGGCGACCGCACCTGCGCCGCCGGCGGCGCCGACCGCGATCAAGGCCGCTGCGCCGAGTGCCAGACGCTGGCGGGTTCCGATATGTAGTCTTGCCATCGATCGTCTCCATTTCGTGTGTCGATGACAGGCTTCTAGGGTGATTCGTCCGACCCCCGCTGAACCGGGCGGTTCAGTTTCGGTTTAGTGGGGGAGGATAGGGCCACATCATGCGTATCTTGCTAGTCGAAGACGATGACGAACTGGGCCCGGCGATCGCGCGCGCGCTGCGCGCCGAGCATTTTGCGGTCGACCTCGTCGCCGACGGCATCGACGCCGGCCATCTCGGCGAGACCGAGACGTATGACGCGGCGGTGCTCGACCTCGGACTGACCGGCAAGGACGGCATCACCGTGCTGCGCGACTGGCGCGCGGCGGGGCGCGCGCTGCCGGTGCTGATCCTCACCGCGCGCGACGGCTGGTCGGACAAGGTCGCCGGCTTCAAGGCGGGCGCCGACGATTATCTGGTCAAGCCGTTCCGCGTCGAGGAACTGGTGATGCGGTTGCGCGCGCTCGTCCGCCGCGCCGCCGGCCATGCGCAACCGGTGCTCGCCTGCGGGCGGCTGTCGTTCGATACGCAGATCGGCCATTTCGAGCTCGACGGACTGCCGCTCAAGCTCACCGCGTTCGAATGGCGCGTCCTGTCGACGCTGATGCTGCGGCGCAAGGCGGTGATCGAGCGGCTCGACCTGCTCGAACGCGTCTACGAAGGCGACGCCGATGTCGATTCGAACAGCCTGGAGGTGATCGTCGGCCGACTGCGCCGCAAGATCGGCGCGGAGATGATCGAGACGATCCGCGGTCGCGGCTATCGCCTGACCTGCGGCGAGGGCTGAACCTATGCCCAGATCAATTCAGGGCCGGATGCTGCTGCTGTCGGCGGTGGCGATCCTCGCCGCGCTCGCCATCGCCGGCTGGGCGATCGCCGGCGTGCTCGAACGCGTCGTGACCGAGGGGATCGACCGGCGGCTCGATGCGGAGATCGCGTTGCTGGCCAGCACGGTCGACCGCGACGGCCGCGTCGATCGCGCGCGGCTGGATGCGCGCGCGGGCGCGCTGGAGGCGGGGCGCGGCTGGCACTGGCGGATCGAGGGGCCGGACGGCGCGATCGGCTCGACCGATACGCCGTTGCTCCGCGCCGGACCGCAGCCGGGGGAAGGACCGCCGGGTCCGCCGCCGATGCTGCGCGACGCCGCGGAGGGTCCGCAGGTGCTGGAGGGCTGGGATCATGCCGGGCGCAGCGTCCACGCACGCCGGCTGCAACTGAAGACCGGCCGCGGCGACGTGGCATTGCTCGCCGCCGCGCCGCGGTCGGTGATTGCGCGGCCGTTGCGCGATGCGCTGGTGCCGTTGCTCGCGGCGCTGGCGATCCTGGCCGGGCTGCTCGCGCTCGCCACGATCGTCCAGCTGCGGCTCGGCCTGAAGCCGCTCGGCCGGATGCGCGCGCAGGTCGCCGCGATCCGCAACGGCGACCTGACGCAGGTCGACGAGGACCAGCCGGTCGAGCTGCGCGGCCTCGCCGCCGAACTCAATGCGCTCGCCGCCGATCGCGCCGCGGCGCTCGCCACCGCGCGCCAGTCCGCCGCGAACCTCGCGCACGCGCTCAAGACGCCGGTGGCGACGCTGGCGCTGAGCGTGCGCGACGATCCGGCGCGGGCGGCTCAGGTCGCGCGGATCGACGCGACGATCCGCCACCATCTGTCGCGTGCCCGCGCCGGGACCGTCGACGCCCGCGCCAGCACCCGCGTCGCCCCTGCGGTCGCCGATCTCGCGGTGGCGATCGGCCGGTTGCACGCCGGGCGCGGCATCGCCGTCACGCATGCGGTCGCGGGCGATCCGGTCGCGGCGATGGACGCGCAGGATTTCGACGAATTGCTCGGCAACCTCCTCGACAATGCCGCGCGTCACGCCGCGACGCAGGTCTCCGTCGCGGTACGGGCGCAACCCGGCGACGCGCGCCGGCTCGACCTGATCGTCGCCGACGACGGTCCCGGCATCCCCGCCGCCGACCGCGCCCGCGTCACCCAGCCCGGCGTGCGGCTCGACGAGCGCGGCGAGGGCCATGGCTTCGGCCTCGCGATCGTGCGCGAACTGGCCGAGCTGCACGGCGGCCGGCTGACGCTCGCCGAGCGCGAGGGCGGCGGATTGGAGGCACGGGTCAGCGTACCCGCACGGCACCAATCGCCGTCCGAAGCGTAACGCCTGCATCCCCTTCGCGAGGTCTCCATGTCTTCTGCCCTGTTCCAGCCGATCGCCATCGGCAGCACGACCCTGTCCAATCGCATCGTCATCGCGCCGATGTGCCAATATTCCGCCGAGCATGGCCGGATGACCGACTGGCATCTGATCCACCTCGGCCATCTCGCGCTGTCCGGCGCCGGGCTGCTGACGATCGAGGCGACCGCGGTCGTGCCGGAGGGGCGGATCACCTATGGCGACGTCGGCCTGTGGGACGATGCCACCGAGGCAGCGATGGCGCGCGTGCTCGAATCGGTCCGCCGCCATTCCGACATGCCGATCGCGATCCAGCTCGCCCATGCCGGCCGCAAGGCGTCGACCGATCTGCCGTGGAAGGGCGGCAAGCAGATCGCGCCGACCCACGCCGAGGGCTGGCAGACCGTCGCCCCGTCGCCGCTATCCTTCGCCGAGGGTGAAAATCCGCCGACCGAGCTGACCACCGACGATCTCAAGCGCCTCGTCGAGGCCTTCGCCGAATCCGCCCGCCGCGCCGCGCGGCTCGGCATCGACGCGGTGCAGCTCCACGGCGCGCACGGCTATCTGCTGCATCAGTTCCTCTCGCCGCTCTCCAACCGACGCACCGACGATTATGGCGGCAGCCTGGAGAACCGGATGCGCTTCCCGCTCGAAGTCCATGATGCGGTGCGCGCCGCTTTCCCGGCGGACAAGCCGGTGACGATGCGCGTCTCGGGCAGCGACTGGGTGGAGGGCGGCTGGGACGCCGAACAGACCGTCGCCTTCTCCCGCGCACTGGAGGCACGCGGCTGCGCGGCGATCCACGTGTCGAGCGGCGGGCTCGATCCGCGGCAGCAGATCCCGGCGGGCCCGAGCTATCAGGTGCCGCTCGCGCGTGCGGTCAAACAAGGCTGCGGATTGCCGGTCGTCGCGGTCGGCCTCATCACCGAATACGAACAGGCCGAGGCGATCGTCGGCACCGGCGATGCCGATATGATCGCGCTCGCCCGCACCATCCTCTACGATCCGCGCTGGCCGTGGCATGCCGCCGCGCATCTCGGCGCGCACGTCAAGGCACCCGACCAGTATCTGCGCTCGCAACCGCGCCAGTATCGCGACCTGTTCGACATGGATTGAAGCGTCCGGCGGCATTTGTCAGACTAGACGGATGCCGCCCTTCGGTGGATGAAGCGCGCGACCAGATCAGGAGAGGAATGGCGATGACCGATCATAATGTTCGTACCGTGGTGCCGGTGCAGGCGGTGCTCGGCGAGGGGCCGGTATGGGTCGCGCGCGAACAGGCCTTGTGGTTCGTCGACATCAAGAGCCGCCACATCCACCGCTACGACCCGGCGACCGGCGATACGCAGCGCTGGGATGCGCCCGACCAGGTCGGCTGGATGCTGCCGAGCGCCGATGGCGGGATGATCGCCGGCCTGCGCACCGGGCTGCACCGTTTCCACCCCGCGGACGGCAGCTTCACCTTCCTCGCCCGGCCCGAGGGCGATCCCGCCGGCAACCGGCTCAACGACGCCGCGACCGACGGTGCGGGGCGGATCTGGTTCGGAACGATGGACGATGCCGAGACCGATAGGAGCGGCCGCGTCTATCGCCACGCCACCGGCGTCGTCACCGACAGCGGCCTCGCGCCGGTGTGCATCACCAACGGCCCCGCGATCGCCGGCGACGGCGTGACGCTCTACCACACCGACACGATCGGCAAGACGATCTGGCGCGCGACGATCGATGCCGACGGCACGCTCGGCGAGGCGGTGCCGTTCGTCACGATCGAGGAGGGCACGGGGCATCCCGACGGCTCGGTGGTCGATGCCGAGGGCTGCCTTTGGGTGGCGCTGTGGGGCGGCTGGGGCGTGCGGCGCTACGACCCGTCGGGTCGGCTGATCGGCACGGTCAGGCTGCCGGCATCCAACATCACCAAGATCGCGTTCGGCGGCGCAGACCTGCGCACGGCCTATGCGACGAGCGCGCGCAAGGGACTGGACGAGGCAGCGCTGGCGGACCAACCCGAGGCGGGCAACGTCTTCGCCTTCGATCCCGGTGTGGCGGGCGTGCCGGTGACGCCGGTGGCGCTGTAGGGGGTGCCGGTTTCGGCGGGCAGTCCCTGAAGCTCGGAACGGTTTTCCACCATCTTCGTCACTTCGGAACGGGTCGAGACTTCTACGAAAGTCGGTGCGCTCCACACCAGCGATACGTCAGGCGCTTCGCAGACGTCTCGAACACGTCCGGGGTAACGGGTGGAAGCGGACGCGAACCCCAGACCGGCAATCCGGTTCGATAGCCCTCCCCCGCCGAAGCGAGGGAGGGATCGGTTTCGGTTTACCGCGGGCTCGCCTCGCGCTTGCCGTCGAGGCGGCGCGCGATGCTCCAGGCGTTGTCGTCGTGCAGCGGCTTGGGCAGCAGCGCCGGCGCGAGGTTCTGGAAGCAAACCGGGCGCAGGAAGCGCGCGATCGCCAGCGTGCCGACCGAGGTCGTCCGCCCGTCGCTCGTCGCGGGGAAGGGGCCGCCGTGGACCATTGCCGGCGCCACCTCGACACCCGTCGGCCAGCCGTTGGCGAGGATGCGGCCGACGCGGCGCGCGATCACGGGCACGAGCTTCGCCGCCTCCGCCTCGTCGGCAGGATCGATCTGCAGCGTCGCGGTGAGCTGGCCTTCCAGCTTGGCGATCACCGAGGCGATCTCGCCGAGGTCGCGGCAGCGGACCAGCATCGACGACGAGCCGAACACCTCGTGCGACAGCTTGACGTCGGCGAGGAACTGGTCGGCGGTCGTCTCGAAGAACGCGCCGACCGCCTGGTTGACGCCATCGCCGCTCTTGCCGCGCGCGACGGTGCGCACCGCCTGATGGCCGGCGAGCGCCTCGACGCCCTTTTCGAAGCTGGCGTGGATGCCGGGCGACAGCATCGTCGCCGGCGCGCTTTCGGTCAGCGCCGAACCTGTCGCCTCGACGAAGGCGTCGAGATCGGGGCCGTCGACCGCCAGCACGAGGCCGGGGTTGGTGCAGAACTGGCCGGCGCCCATCGTCAGCGAGCCGACGAATTCCTTGGCCAGCGCCGCCCCGCGCGCGGCGAGCGCGGCGGGGAAGAGGACGACCGGGTTGATGCTCGACATTTCGGCATAGACGGGGATCGGCTCGTCACGCTCGGCGGCGATGCGTACGAGGGCGAGGCCGCCGCCGCGCGAACCGGTGAAGCCGACCGCCTGGATGCGGGGATCGGCGACCAGCGCGCCGCCCAGCTCGTTGGTCTCGCCGGGCAGATAGGAGAAGACGCCACTGGGCAGGCCGGCGTCCGCGACCGCCTTCTGGATCGCGCGCGCGACCAGCTCGCCGGTGCCGGGGTGCGAGGGATGGCCCTTCACCACCACCGGGCAGCCGGCGGCGAGTGCCGAGGCGGTGTCGCCACCCGCCACCGAGAAAGCGAGCGGGAAGTTCGACGCACCGAACACCGCGACCGGGCCGATCGCGAGATTGACGCGGCGCAGGTCGGGGCGCGGCAGCGGCGCGCGGTCGGGCAGGGCGGGATCGATCGTCGCGTCGAGGAAATCGCCCTGGCGCACGACGCCGGCGAACAGCTTGAGCTGGCCGACCGTACGGCCGCGCTCGCCTTCCAGGCGGGCGCGCGGCAGGCCGCTTTCGGCGATCGCACGCTCGATCAACTCGTCGCCGATTTCGAGGATGTTCTGCGCGATGCCTTCCAGAAACGCGGCGCGCGCTTCGAGGTCGGTCGCGGCATAAGTCGGGAACGCGTCTTCGGCGAGCGTGCAGGCCTCGGTCACCGCATCGGCATTCGCCGACGAGAAGTCCGGGGTCAGCGTCTCGCCGCTCGCCGGGTTCACCGCGGTGAACCGGTTCGCGGCCTGGCGTGCTTCGCCACCGATCAGCAGGGCGCCGTCGATCATGGAAATACCTCTCTCGGAAATTGTCAGAGTTATTCTAGGGACCCGATCGCCCCGCGACAATGGTGCACGTCGCGCCGATCGCGCACCTGAGACGCAAGAGACGCAGGCACCGCGATCAGCGGTCGGCGACGAACGTCACTTCATCCTCGGTATTGTGCGGGTCGAGGTCCCACGCCGCGGCGACCTGTTCGACCGCACGGCGCGCGATCGCGTCCAGCTCTTCGGGGCAAAAGGCCTGCACGTCCCAATTGTGGCCGGCCTTGCCGTCCCAGGGATCGGCGAGCGTCGGCAGCATGAACTCGATCTTCGCTCCCTCGCTATCGAGCGACAGCCGCAACGCCGCCTGATTGAGCTCGTCGCGCAGCGCCGACGCCCCCAGCACCGGCCGGCTCATCGCGACACCGGCTGCGGCACTGGCGCGAGCGGCAGAGAATAAGGACCGGCCATGATCGTCTCCTTCGATTCAGCAGCAAGCGCAGCGCGACCCAGATCGTTCCCGATCCGCGGCGACGTTGCAACGTCCGTGTCACATACCGGCGGGATGGCGGCGGCTTGGGCGAGATCGACATTCATCGTCGGAGCGAAATTCCTCCCCCGCCAGGGGGAGGAATTGTCATCGTCCACGACATGAATGTCGATCGGTCGTAGTAGGTGATGAGGTCGCGAACCAATCCGTAATCCCGCAGGCGCTTGCCGGTACATCCACCTGAATCAGTGCGGTTCTTCATTCTCCTCGCCGACGGAAACCGCCATGGGGGCGCGATGCGTCTCCTGCTTCCCGCCGCCGTCCTGCTCGCTTCGGCGATCGTCGTCCCCGCTCTCGCACAGGCCGGCCCGGACCCGGCGCCCGATATCGTCGTCACCGGCCGCGGCCTGCCCGATTCGCCGGGCGAGCGCGCGTTCGACATCGTCACGATCGATCGCGACCGGCTTCAGGCCAATGCCAGCGCGCGGCTGGAGAGCGTGCTCGCCGACGTCGCCGGGTTGCAGCAGTTCCGCCGCTCCGACAGCCGCACCGCCAATCCGACCAGCCAGGGCATCACGTTGCGCGGCATCGGCGGCAATGCCTCCAGCCGCGCGCTGCTGATCCTCGACGGCGTGCCGCAGGCCGATCCGTTCGGCGGCTGGGTCGCCTTTCCGGCCTATGCCACCGGGCGGCTCGGCCAGGTGCGGGTGACGCGCGGCGGCGGCAGCGGCTATTTCGGCCCCGGCGCGCTCGCCGGCACGGTCCAGCTCGACAGTGCGACCCCCGACCAGCTGGCGCCGCTCGACGCCAGCCTGTTCTACGGCAGCCGCGATTCGGTCGAGGCGCAGGGGTCGGCGGCGCTCGTCCGCGACGGCGGCTTCGCGACGCTGTCGGGCGCCTATGCACGCGGCGACGGTTTCGTGCCGACGGTCGCGTCGCGCCGCGGCCCGGTCGATCGCGCCGCGCCCTACGAACAGGCGTCGGGCGCGCTGCGCACCGTCGTGACGGTCGCGCCGTCGACAGAAGTGCAGGCCAATGTCAGCGCCTTCACCGACCGACGCGACCGCGGCACGGCGTTCACCGCCAATCGTTCGGACGGCGCCGACGCCAGCCTGCGCCTCGTCGGCCGCGGCGCCTGGGGCTGGTCGGCGCTCGCCTATCTGCAGACCCGTGCCTTCGCCTCCAGCTTCGCCAGCATCAACGCCGCGCGGACGACGATCAGCCAGTCGCTCGACCAATATAACACGCCGGCTACCGGCCTCGGCGCGCGGCTGGAGGTGCAGCCGCCGGTCGGCGCGGCGATCGACCTGCGGCTCGGCGCCGACATCCGCGACGTCTCCGGCAAGACGCAGGAGCTGTTCACCTTCGTCAACGCCAGCCCCACCCGCCGCCGCGAGGCGGGCGGATCGACCCGCACTCAGGGCCTGTTCGCCGATGGCAGCGTCGCGCTCGGCGACCTGACGCTGACCGGCGCCGGGCGTGTCGACTGGTGGCGGATCGACGGCGGCTATCTCAGCGAGCGGCCGCTCGCCGGCGGCGCGGCGCTGACCGACAATCGCTTCGCCGATCGCGACGGCAGCGAATTCACCGGCCGGCTCGGCGCCGCCTGGCGCGCCGCCGCCGCGGTGACGCTGCGCGCCGCGGGCTATCGCGGCTGGCGGCTGCCGACGCTCAACGAGCTGTATCGTCCGTTCCGGGTCGGCAACGACGTCACCACCGCCAATGCCGGGCTTTCGCCCGAACGGCTGACCGGGATCGAAGGCGGCGTCACGCTGACCCCGTTCGCCGGCGCCAGCCTGGCGGCGACGCTGTTCCACAACCGGCTCGACGACGCGATCGCCAACGTCACGCTCTCCTCGACGCCGACCAGCGCCATGCGCGTCCGCCGCAACCTCGATGCGATCCGCTCGACCGGGGTCGAGGTCGATGCGCGTTATGCGACCGGGCCGTTCACCGCGCTCGCCTCGTGGAGCCATGTCGACGCGCGGGTGCGCGCATCGGGCGCGGCGGTGGCGCTCGACGGCCTGCGTCCGGCACAGACGCCGCGCGACGCGCTATCCGGGACGCTCGGCTGGCGGCAGCGGCGCGCGGCGGTGTCGGCGACGCTGCGCCATGTCGCGCGCCAGTTCGACGACGACCAGAACAGCCGCAGCCTTGCCCCCGCGACGACGCTCGACGGCTATGCCGCGCTGCCGTTGACGCGCGTGCTGACGATCGAGGCGCGCGCCGAGAACGTCTTCGACGCCCGCGTCGAGGCGGGGATCAGCGGCGCGGATATCGTCGAACGCGCGACGCCGCGGACGCTGTGGATCGGGGTACGCGCGCGGCTCGACTGAGCCGCCGTACCTCGACGCCGGCCATCGGGGCGATTACACGCCCCCGCGTGACCCTTCCCCTCCGCCTCCGCCTCGACCGCCATGCCCTCGCCGACAATTGGCGCGCGCTCGACCGGATGAGCGGCGCGGCGGCGTGCGGCGCGGCGATCAAGGCGGACGGCTACGGCCTCGGCGCGACCGCGGTTGCGGAACACCTCGCCGCCGCCGGCTGCCGCGACTTCTTCGTCGCGACCTGGGCCGAGGCGGCGCGGCTGGCGCCGCTCGGCCTGCCGCTGTCGGTGCTGCACGGCGTCCGCGCCGAGGATATGCCGCTGGCGCTACAGGGCATCGCGCGCCCGGTGCTCAACAGCGAGGCGCAGGTCGCGCGCTGGCGGACGGCGGGCGGCGGCGCCTGCGACGTGATGGTCGATACCGGCATCAACCGGCTTGGCGTGTCGCCCGCGGCGGTGCGCGACGGCCTGCTCGACGGACTGGGGATCGAGACGCTGATCAGCCATCTCGCCTGCGCCGACGAGGACAGCGCGATGAACGATCGCCAGCGCGCCGCCTTCGCGGCGCTGGCGGGGGTGACGCGCGCGCGGCGGATGAGCCTCGCCAATTCCGCCGGCATCGCGCTTGGGCCGGACTATGCCTTCGACCTCACCCGCCCGGGGATCGCCTTGTACGGCGGCATCGTCCGGCCGGAGTTCGCCGGCACGATCCGTCAGGTGGCGACGCCCGAGGCGCAGGTGCTGCAACGCCGCACCGTTCCCGCCGGCGAGACGGTCGGCTATAACGCCACCTGGACGGCGCCGCGCACGACCGAGGTCGCGATCCTCAACCTCGGCTATGCCGACGGCTATGTCCGCGGCTTTTCCGACGCCGGCAGCGCGGCGGGCGGCACGTTGCCGGTGATCGGCCGCGTCTCGATGGACCTGATGGCGCTCGACGTCACCGCCGCGCCCGGTCTGGCGGAAGGGGATTGGGTCACGCTCGATTTCGCTTTGCCCGCGGCGGCGGCATCGAGCGGGATGTCGCAATATGAGCTGCTGACGCTGCTGGGGCAGCGCTATGCGCGGGGGTGGGTGTGATCAGACCGCCTCGGGGCCGGTCCACACGTCGAACGGCCGCGCGCGGATCCACCGCGTCGCGAGCCATTTGACGCCGCTGCGGACGGGCTCGCCGGCGTGGCGGGCGGTGGTGAGTGGCCGACCCTGCGCGTCGACGTTATCGAAGATGATCGCATCGCCGGCTTTTGGGCGGATAGTCAGGCCGTGGTCGGGAAAGGTCGTCTCGCCGCCGCCGAACCCGTCGTTGAGATAGACGAGGACCGTTGTGACCCGCTGGTTGCGGACATGGGGCAGGATATCGGCGTGAAGCCGGAACTGCTGGCCTGGGCGGTAGCGCAATATCGTCAGCGCCTCGCCCTGCGACACCTGGGTGTGGCTGAGCGCGGCGATCCGCACGTTGATCGCACGGATCACCGGGTCCTCCCGCACCGGGCTGAGCACCGCCGCGTCCGACGTGCGGATCGGGTGCGGGATCGGCCGTCCGGTTTGCGGGTCGACGACCGCGGCCGGGGCCAGCAGGTCGTTCGCGGCATTGGCGATGTGCGCGCATTCGGCGGCGGTCAGTGCCGCGGACACGCGGCGAACGCTGCTGTCCCTGGTGAGGGGTTCGATCTCGGGCGGACCGGCGGGAAGGCCGTCGTCGGTGATCGCCATCGCCGACAGCAGCATCTGGAGATGCCGGGCATGCGGGTCGCCTGCCGCGGTCGCTACTGCGAGAAGCCGCATCGCGCGGCGCCAGTCGGCGGTCGCACCGGTGCCGTTCGCCGCGAGCGCGATCTCGATCAGCCGTGCCTCGGCATGGCCGCCCTCCGCTGCCCGCCGCAACGCCGCGCGTGCCGCTGGCAGATCGCGGGGCAGGGGGCTGCCCTGGAGCAGCCACAACGCTTGCTGGAATAGCGCGTCGCCGTGATCGGCCGCCGCGAGCCGGGCGACCGTGGCGATTGCTTCGGCGACGCGGCCGGCGCGCATCATCGCATCCACAGCGGCCATCGGGTCGTTCTGCATCCGTGGAGACTGAACGAAAAAAGGGCCGGTGGAAACCACCGGCCCTAGTTTTGTCGTTGCTATCTAAGCGACTTAGAAGCGAGCGGTCACGCCCGCGTAGAAGCGGCGGCCGATGTTGTCGAAAATGGCGCTGCCGAAGCCGATGCCGGTCGCCCCGAGCGGCGGCAGGCGATCGGTCAGATTGTCCACACCGAGATAGAAGGTGGAGCGCTCGCCGATGTCGATGCCAAGCTTGGCACCGATGTACAGCACGTCCGGGTAGAACGGGATGTCATAGTCGTCGAGATTCTGTGCCGGGCGACCCTGGAACGCGACACGGTTCTCGATGGCCCCGACGGACTGCTTCGACAGATAGCGGAACTGCGTATCCAGCGAGATCACGCCGAAGTCCGCCCCGAGATTAACCGTGACCTCATCCTTGGGATAACCCAGCTCCCCGACGACCGTGTCGGCGAAGCCCGGCTGCAGCGGGTTGAGGAAGCTGCTGCTCTCCAGAAGATGCGTATAGATCACCTGGCCCGAGAGCCGCGTCTCGCCGACCCGGTGCGAGTAGGAAAGATTGGCGTCGATACCACGGCGCTTCAGACTCGCGTAGTTGAGCGGGTTGTCCAGCAAAGCACCTTCGATGATGCGGTAGGATTGTTCGCCGTTCGGCCCGGTCTGCCCCGCTGCCACGCGCTGGAATTGGGCGCAGAACTGATTGTCCGTGATCGACGGCGAGTCGTAGCAATTGTTGACCGTTCCCTGAGCACCGGCCGAGGTGATGACGTTGTTCACCTTGATATTGTAGTAATCGACCGAAAGCACCAATCCCGGCGCGAAGGTCGGTGAGATCACGGCGCCGTAAGTGTAGGAGTCGGACTTTTCCGCGCGCAGATTGGCATTGCCGCCGCTGAGAATCTCGAGCGACTGCACATACTGGTAATTGTACGACGTCGGGATGCCCGCCGCCGCGCAATTGGCCGCCCGGAATTGGGTGCCGCGGCCCAGGTTGTCCGCCGAGCAGGGGTCGCTGAAATTCGGTGCGAAGTTCTGTCCAGCCGAAGCGTACAATTCGCTCAGATTCGGCGCGCGCACCGACCGGCCGTAATTGGCGCGCAGACGTACACCCTCGACCGGTGCGTAGATGGCATTGAGGTTGTAAGTATAGACGGTGCCCGCCGAACCCTTGTAGTCCGAGACACGGCCGGCGGCGCCGACCGTCAGCTCCTTGATGAGCGTGATGTCCTTGAGCAGCGGAACGCGCAACTCGCCGAACGCTTCCTTCACTTCGAACGACGGCGGGTCGAACTTTGCCAGCGCGTTGTAGAAGGTATAGCCGGCCTGGACGTAGGGATCCGCCTGGAAGTAGTTCGTCTCGCGGCGATATTCTGCGCCGAGCGAGAAGCCCACGGCGCCGCCCGGCAGATTGAAGAACTTCGACGAATCGCCTGAGACGTTGGCGAGCAGGTCAAGCTGCGTGATCTTGCCTTCCGATACGGTGTTGCGCAGCACGTAGTTGCGCGATGCATCGGAGATGCCGCCGGTGCCGAATGGATTGAGCGGCTGGCAATTGGCGATATCGCTGGCAAGGTTTGCAGCGTTCCCGCCGAGATCCTCACCGAAAGCGAAGCGGGAGGCATCGAGCTGCGACCCGCAGACGATCTGCCCGGCAGGATTGCGCACCGCGTCGAGCGCGAGGCTGAGCCGCTGTACGTCGACGTTGCCGAGGACGCGGGTCCGCTCCTTGAATTCGCCGTAGTTCGCCGACACTTCGTAGTTGAACGTCTCGGCGAAGTCGCCGCGCACGCCGCCTACGAAGCGGTAGGTTTCACGCCGCGCATCCTCGCGACGCGACCCCAGGTCGGTCAGGTTCTTGCGCAGGATGAAGCGATAGGCGCCGCTGTTGATCTGCGCGCGCAACGTATCCGCCTGAGCGGCGGTGATCGCCGCACCCGTGGTGGGGTTGAGGCCTGCGTTGACCGCCTGCAATGCCTGCGCCGTCAGGACCGCACGCGAGTCGGTGCTGAGGAAGGGGTTGTCCAGACGGGGGCGCTCATAAAGCGCATCGATCGTCTGACCGGTGTAGAATGCCGGGCCCGAGCCGCCGAGGCTGACCGAGTCGACGCGGACGTATTTCGCCTCGAAGAACGGCACAAACGCGTCGGATACGGCAAAATGCCCGAGCAGGTTGGCCGAATACCGGTCGAGCTGCGGGAGGAGCTGGACGAGCGTGCCTTCACGGCGAGTGTTGCCGTTGCCACCGATGAACGCGCCGGACGGCGCGGCCGAGGGTGCGGCCGCCGAACCGTTGGCGATGCCGACGCGGGTGCCGGTCTCCTGCACCAGTGAGCCGCCGGGCTGGAACAAATAGTTGCAGGTATAGGCGCGTCCCAGCGGATCGCGACCGCACAGCGCTTGGGAGTTTGCGCCGCCGGGTGCACCCGCGAAGGACACGAGCCCTCCGTCATAGATCGTGGCGCTTCGCACGTTGCGGAAAAAGACCGCGTCGGGAACGCCGTCGTAATTCAGCTTGCCGTCGACGCCCACGCCTGACGGATCGACGTTGGTCGTGACGAACGTGTCGTTCTGGCGATAGGCCTTGCGGTCGGAAGCGAACAACGCCTCCGTGCGGGCATATTCCAGGTTGCCCGCGATATTGCCGCGATCGTCGGCAAAATTCTTGCCGCCGGTCAGGCTGACGAAATAGCTACCGGCGTCCTTTTCGTCGCTGACGCCGCCTTGTGCACGAATCTGCAGACCTTCGTAATTCTGCTTAAGACGGAAATTGACCACGCCGGCGATCGCGTCGGAGCCATAGACCGCCGAGTTGCCGCCCGTGACGAGATCGACGCCGTCGACCAGATCGGTCGGGATGGTGTTGACGTCGACCGAGACCGCGTTGTTGAGGATGTCCGCACCGACATGGCGGCGGCCATTGACCACGACGAGCGTACGCGACGTGCCAAGACCACGCAGGTCGAGCAGGTTGAGGCCGCCGGTACCCAGGAAGCGCGTCGAGTTCGACTGGCTATAGGTGCTGGTCAGCTGCGGCAGGTCGTTGAGTACGTCGCCGATCGAGGTTCGTGCGGTCTGCGTCAGTTCGGCGGCCGACACCGTCGTGATCGGCACGACCGACACGGCGTTGGGCGAACGGATGCGCGACCCGGTGATGACGATCTCCTCGCCCGAACGCTGAGCCGGTTCATCCTGATCCGGCGCGGCCATCGACGTACCAGCGGTGTTGCTGCCAGCCTGCGGCGCACCGGCTTCGGGCGCCGTCTGCGCAAAGGCGTTGGTGGCGAGCAACATCCCGCCCGCGAGCGCACTCGCGGAGAGCAACCAGTTCTTCATGTCAGTCCCCTGTTTTCAGGCTTTGCGCCTTGTCAGGAGGCCTTGTTGGCGTACCCGGACCGATCCGGACAAGCCGGTTTAAAGTGGAAACAATTGTAATCGAGCGGTTTAACCAAAAGTGTCGCTAAAATGACACAAAAATTACAGCTTATATGTCCGGATGTTGCGCATTCGTCAGCGTGTGCATCACCGCTCCACGCACATCGCGATCCCCATCCCGCCGCCGATGCACAAAGTCGCCAGGCCCTTCTTCGCGTCGCGCTTCTGCATCTCGTAGAGCAGCGTGGTCAGCACGCGCGCGCCGCTGGCGCCGATCGGGTGGCCGATGGCGATCGCGCCGCCGTTGACGTTGACCTTCTCCGCATCCCAGCCGAGCTCCTTGCCGACCGACAGCGCCTGCGCCGCAAATGCCTCGTTCGCCTCGATCAGGTCGAGGTCGGCGATCGTCCAGCCGGCCTTTTCCAGCGCCTTGCGCGATGCCGGCACCGGGCCGATGCCCATCACCGACGGGTCGACGCCGGCGCTCGCCCAGCTCCTGATCGTCGCCAGCACCGGCGTGCCGCGCCGCTCGGCCTCCGCGCGGCTCATCAGCACCAGCGCGGCGGCGCCGTCGTTGAGGCCGCTGGCGTTGGCGGCGGTGACGGTGCCGTCCTTCTTGAACGCCGGGCGAACGCCGCCGACGCTCTCGATCGTCGCGCCGGCGCGGATATATTCGTCGTCGGCGACGATCGTATCGCCCTTGCGGCCCTTGATCGTCACCGGTGCGATCTCGTCCTTGAAGCGACCGCCGCCGCGCGCGGCCTCGGCCTTGTTCTGGCTGGCGACCGAGAAGGCGTCCTGGTCGGCGCGCGTCACCTGATATTGCTCGGCGAGGTTCTCCGCCGTGATGCCCATGTGATAGCCGTTGAACACGTCGGTCAGGCCATCGACCACCATCGTGTCGACGAGGCTGACCGTGCCCATCTTGGTGCCGCCGCGCATCGTCTGCGCATGCGCGCTCATCGACATGCTCTCCTGCCCGCCGGCGACGACGATCGAGGCGTCTCCGGTCTGGATCGCCTGACAGGCGAGCGCGACCGCGCGCAGCCCGGAACCACAGACCTGGTTGACGCCCCACGCCGGCACCTCCTTGGGAATGCCCGCCGCCATCGATGCCTGCCGCGCGGGGTTCTGGCCCTGCGCCGCGGTCAGCACCTGGCCGAGGATCACCTCCGACACGTCGGCACCGTCGACGCCGGCCTGCGCGAGCGCCGCCTCGATCGCGATCCGGCCCAGCTCGTGCGCGGGGGTGGCGGCGAAGGCGCCGAGAAAGCTGCCGACGGGCGTGCGCTTGGCGGCGGTGATGACGATCTCGGTCATGATGATCCTGCTCCTATTGTGATCCGTGTCTACCCGGCGGCAGCGCCGCGATCCAGTGCGCGAGCGGCTCCCACAGCATCGCGCGGCCGCGCCCGCCGACGATCATCCCGACATGGCCGAGGCCGAGGTCGCGCCGGTCGGCGAGCCCCGCCGCGGTCGCCGCGGGTACGATCCGGTCGGTGAGCGAGACGAATTCGACCGCCGGGCATCCGAGCCGCTGCGGCGCTGCGGCGCCGCCGCGGACGATCCAGGCGCCAGTGCCCGGCGCATCCGCGGCGACGAACCGCTCGAACAGATCGCGCGCCGCGGCGAGCGGCAACGGCGCGCCGGCATTGGCCCAATCCTCCAGCCGGACGAAGGCGCGCGCGGCCTCGCCGTCGGGGTCGAGCCGCCCGAACGATTCGTATTTGGCGACGGTGCGCGCCGGATCGAGCCGCCAGAAGCCCGCCTGCAACACCTCCATCGGCAGCACGCCCAGCGCCTCGGCGGTCGGCTTCGCCGCCTGCCACAGGTCGAGCATGCCGGGCGCGGCATCGCCATAACCGGCGAAATGCCACGGCGCGGCGATCGTCGCGAGGCCGGCGACCGGCGTCGCCCCCGCCGCTGCCATCGCCATCGTTCCCCCCAGGCAATAGCCGACCAGCACCGGCGGCTCGTCGAGCTGCTCTATCAGCGGCAGCAGCAAGGATTCGATATGGCCGGTCATGCCCATATCGCGGTCAGCGGCGCCCGGCTCGCCCCAGTCGACCAGCGCGACGCGGCAGCCTTGGCCGGCCATCCAGCGCACCAGCGACGCCTCTCCGAGGTCGAGGATCGCGGGCGGGTTGATCAGCGACGGTACGAACACGACCATCCGTCCACGCCCGCCGTAATAGCGCAGGCACGCGCGCCCGGCGGTGGCGAGCGCCGGCATCGGCGCGGGCGGGGCAGGGCGGGGCGCCTGCTGATAGGCGGCGAGCCCGGCGAGCGCCGCCGCGGTCCGTGCCGGATCTGCTGCGGTTTCGCTGCGCAGCATGTCGAGGAACAGCGGCAGGGGGCGCGGGCCGTGTTGCGGTGCGAAAAATTGCGGCGTACCATCGGCCTCAGTCACGGCAAAGGACCGTCGCGCGACAGGGGAGCGGTATGAAGAAGCAGGCCAGGGCCGACGGACTCGTCATCGTCAAGAAATACGCCAACCGGCGCCTCTATAATACCGAGACCTCGTCCTACATCACGTTGGAGCATCTGGCGACGATGACCCGCGAAGGGCGCGACTTCAAGGTCGTCGACGCCAAGACCGACGACGACATCACGCACAACGTGCTGACCCAGATCATCATGGAAGAGGAAAGCCGCGGCCAGACGATGCTGCCAGTCAGCTTCCTGCGCCAGCTCATCTCGATGTACGGCGATTCGATGCAGGCGATGGTGCCGGGCTATCTGGAGGCGTCGATGGACAGCTTCCGCCGCAACCAGGAACAGTTCAAGTCGGCGGTCGAGGGCGCCTTCGCGCATTCTCCCTTCGCGGAAATCGCCAAGCGCAATCTGCAGATGCTCGAAGTCGCCGCGCAGGCGTTCCAGACGCCGGCGGTCGCACCCGTCACACCGGCACCGTCGCCCGCCCCGGCGAGCAAGGACGACCAGATCGCCGCGCTGAAGGCGGAACTGACGCGCTTGCAGGACAAGGTCGAGAAGCTGGGCTGAGCGCGGAGGATGCCGGCGATGTTCTGGGCGGCGGGCGCCGCGGTGCTGCTCGCGCTTGCAGCGGGGATCGCCGACCGCCGCCGCCGGCTGCGCGCCGATCCCGACCGCGTCGGCTTCGTCGACTGGCGTACCGTCCAGATGGCGGCCTTGCTCGCGACGATCCTGCTGGTGAGCATCGGCCTGCATACGCGGTAGGTGAGGTGTCCTCCGCGACCGGGACGGAGAATCGCGAGAAGCAAGGTGTCACGATGCCTGCGCTTTGCCGCGGAGTGAGCAGGAGTGTTCACGCGAAGGCGCGAAGGCGCGAAGGCGCGAAGGGAAGAAAAAGATCGGTTCGCGCAGAGGCGCGGAGGCGCAGAGATGTTACGCCCGGCGCGCAGCGCCATACATTCAGCGATCAGGAAGACTGAAGGCCGCTGGCGCGGCCGGACCGCCTCTGCGCCCCTGCGCGCAAATCCCTTCTTCTTCTCTTCGCGCCTTCGCGCCTTCGCGTGAACCAATCTTCTCCTGCTGCCGTCCGCCTCAATAGAATTGCCGCAAGGTCAGCGTCCGCACCGTCCCGTCGCACAGGCCCAGCCGCACCGCCGTCCCCGGCGCGCCGATCGCCCATTTCGCCAGCGCGCTGGTCGGATAGTCCGCGGTGACAGGCTGGTCGTTGATCCGGCAGATCGTCTCGCCGGGCTGCCAGCCCGCCGCCGCCGCCGGTCCGCCCCGCATGACGTGCAGCACCTTCAGCCGGTCGCGCTCCAGCCCGACCAGCAGCCCGCTGGTCGAGCGCAGCGGCGGGGTGTTGGCGTCGGGGCCGGGCTGCAGCACCATCCGCCCCGCACCGGGATCGAGCAGCACGCGGTAATTCTGCAACAGCCCGGAGCCGATCCGCCCCGCCACGCCGATCGTCTCGGAGAAACCGGCGGCCGGCTCCACCCGCGCCTCGACGTTGCGCGCCACCTGCTGGCCGAGCGACACCGCCGGCAGGATGGCGAGCGTGCTCACCGTCTCGCCGGCGAGGCCGAAGGAGATCGTCGTCGTGGTCGGCAGCTTCGCGATCCCCGCGGTCCTGGCGGAGGCGGCGGACAGCGTCAGCGCCGATCCGTCGCCGGTGTCGACGATCATCGGCGCGATGCGCTTGCCTGCGATCGTCGCGCTGCTCTCATAGACGCGGCGGCCGGGCGAGATGGTCAGCGGCGCGATCGCCCCGACGAACGGCAGCCGCCCCGACGGCAACAGGCGAAAGCGGTGGTTCGCGTAATCGATGTCGAGCGCTTGACCGCCGGTGACGTCGCGGCCGATCAGCATGTCGACCGCCTGCGCGCTGCCGGTGGCGAGCGCGGGCAGGTCGGCGACGGTGACGCCGCCGCCGGTGCGGGTGAGCCCGCCGATCGCCAGTCGCCGCGTCGCCAGCCAGCCGACCGCGACCGCGCCGTTGCCGCCCCCGCCGATCGCGGTCGCCTGACCGTTGGCGGTGACCCGCGCCGGATCGGCGGCGGCCGATTTCGCGGCGAGCACCGAATAGCTCACCCCGGTGTCGAGGATCGCGGTCACCGGCCGTTCGTCGAGCGTCAGCGTGAAGCGGATCTGGTTGCCCGGCGTCAGATCGAACGCCACCCAGCGCGCCTCGCTGTCGGCGGCGAGCGTGACGACGCCCTCGCGCCCCGCAGGCTGGGGCGCGGCGGCGAGCAGGGCGAGGGGCAGGAGCAGGTGCATCGGCCGATCCTAACGGCGGAACGCCGGCGCTGCCACAAGGGGTTCGTTCGGTCGATAACGCCCGACCCTACAGGCACGCCTCCAGATACGCCTGGTCGAAGCCGAACTGTTTCGCCTTGTCGAGCGTGTACGGCCGCAGCCCCATCGAGCGATATTCGCCGATGATCTTGCCGTCGGCGCTCTCGTCGAGATATTCGAACTTGAACAATTCCTGCGTCACGATCACCGGCCCTTCCATGCCGATCACCTCGGTCACGTTGGTGACGCGGCGCGAGCCGTCGCGCAGACGCTTCACCTGGATGATCAGCTCGACCGAATCGGCGATCTGGCGGCTGATCGCCTCCTTGGGCACCTTGATGTCCGACATCATGACCATGTTCTCCATACGCGCCAGCGCCTCGCGCGGGGAGTTGGCGTGGAGCGTGCACATCGAACCGTCGTGGCCGGTGTTCATCGCGGCGAGCATGTCGAAACACTCGCTGCCGCGGATCTCGCCCAGGATGATGCGGTCCGGGCGCATACGCAGCGCGTTCTTGACGAGATCGCGGATGCTGACCTCGCCTTGCCCCTCGAGATTGGCCGGCCGCGTCTCGAGCGGCAGCCAGTGCGGCTGTTGCAGGCGGAGTTCGGCGGCGTCCTCGATCGTCAGCACGCGTTCGCCGGGGTCGATCATCTTCGACAAGGCGTTGAGCATCGTCGTCTTGCCCGAACCGGTGCCGCCCGAGATGACGACGTTGAACCGGCTCGCGCCCGCGATCTTGAGCGCGGTCGCCATCTTGGGGCTCATGCTGCCGAAGCCCGCCATCATGTCGAGCGTGATCGGCTTGGCGGAGAATTTACGAATCGAGATCGCGGTGCCGCGCAGCGACAGCGGCGGCACGATGACGTTGACGCGGCTGCCGTCCTTGAGGCGCGCGTCGGCGAGCGGCGTGGTCTGGTCGACGCGACGGCCGACCGAATTGACGATCCGCTGCGCGATCTGGAACAGATGCTCCTCGTCGCGGAACTGGATCTGCGCCAGCTCCAGCTTGCCTTTGCGCTCGACATAGGTCTGGTCGGGACCGTTGACCATGATGTCGGTGATCGCGGGATCGGCGAGCAATTCCTCGAGCGGCCCCAGGCCGAGCAGCTCGTCGACCAGCACCTTTTCCAGCGCGAATTGTTCGCGACGGTTGAGAGTCAGCTTGAGCTCGGCGAGCACCTCGCCGATGATCGGGCGGAATTCCTCGGCAAGCTCGTCCTTGCCGAGCGTCGCGGCCGCCTCGGGGTCGACGCGTTCGAGCAGGCGCGGCAGCACCTGTTCCTTGATCTTGTGGATCGACGCCTCGAACCCTTCGCCGCGGCTGCTGCCGGCGTCGCCGCTGGCGTTCTGGCGGTCGGTGAGCCGCTGCATCGCGTCGAGCGTGCCGGCGGGCAGGCTGCCGGCGAGCGGATCGTCGCCGGAGATGCCGCCGGGCAGCGGCATCGTCTCGATCGGCGGGAACTGGCTGCCGGGTGCGGGCTCGTCGGCGCGCGGGGCCGCGCCGCCTTGCATCGGGCGCGCCACGCCGAATGCCGGCCGCGCCGGCTGCCCGTTACCCATTCCGTTCCGACGCCCGAACGCGCTCATACACCAATCCTCGAACTTCGCTGGTAGGGGGTAGGCAACAGAGTTTGAGAATTTCCTAACCAAACCAGAACGGTATGAAAGGGACCCGATCGCCGTGCTTGACAGCGGCGCGTCGAGGCCGTTCGGAAGGCGCGACATGCGCCGGTTCCTGCTCCTCCTCCTCGCCCTGTTCGGCGCCTCGCTCTGGACGGTGCCCGCCGCCGCGGACGACATCGGCGCGACCGCGCGCGGTGTCGTCCGCGTCGTCACCATCGCGGTCGTCGATGGCCAGGTGGTCGGCTTCGGCCATGGCAGCGGCGTCGCGATCGCACCCAACCGCATCGTCACCAACGCGCACGTCATGGAGCTGGCGGAACGCTATCCCGACAATGTCGTGATCGGCGTGGTGCCGTCGGAAGGCGACAAGAGCTACCAGGGCCGCGTCGTCGCCTATGACGCCAAGCGCGACCTCGCATTGATCGAATTCGCCGGCGCGCGGCTGCCGACCGCGGCGCTCTATACGGGGCCGGTGAGCGAGGGCGATCCGGTGGTCGCGCTCGGCTATCCCGGCAACGTCGATCTCGCCACCGCGCAATCCGCCGCCGACTACATCCGCCCGACCTCGCCCGTGCGCTCGGAGGGCGTCTTCTCCGGTCGGCGCAGCCTGACCGGGATCGAGGTGCTGCTCCACACCGCTAGCATCGCCCGCGGCAATTCGGGCGGGCCGTTGCTCGATCGCTGCGGCCGGGTGATCGGCATCAATTCGGCGATCACCCGCGGCGAGGAGGGCGACGGCTCGTTCGGCTTTGCGATCGCGGATACCGAACTCTCCGCCTTCCTGCGCGAGGCGAAACAGCCTTATGCCAGCGTCGGCACCGCCTGCACCTCGATCGAGGAACGGCTGCGCGACGACAGCGAGGCGGACGTGCGCGCCCGCGCCGATGCGCTGACCAGCCAGCGCGACGCCGCCACCCGGACGGCGATGGGCCGCGAGGAGGCGCTCGCCCGCGCCCGCGAGGCCGCGCAGACCCGGCGCGAGAACGTCATCGGCTTCGCCGGGCTGCTGCTCGTCGTCGGTGCGATGGGCGTCGGCGCGGCGGGGCTGTTCGCGGTGCAGGGGCAGCGGCGGCGCGTGCGCTGGGCGGCGAGCCTCGGCGGTTTGGTCATGATCGCCGCGATCGTCGTCTTCGTGCTGCGGCCCAGGAGCGAACCCGCCCTTCCGCCGCCGCCCGCTGCGGTCAGCCAGATCGTGCCCAACGCCCCGCTCGGCAAGCTCACCTGCGTCTTCCAGCCCGATCGCAGCCGCGTCACCGTCTCGCCGACCAGCGACGTCGCGATGCAATGGGGGCGCAGCGGCTGCGGCGGCGGCATCCAGTATCTGCCGACCGGCGACCGCTGGGAACGCGTCGTGGTGCCCGATGGCGAGCAGACGGTGTCGGTCGTCGCCTTCGATCCGCTCACCCGGCGCTACACGGACACCCGCTACATGCTCGGCGCGCAGGCGATGGCGCAGGCGCGCAAGCTGCAGCAGGGGCAGGGCGCTGCGCCGCGCTGCACCGTCGATCCCGCCGCGATCGAGCGCCTCGCCCAGCAGCAGGCGGCGATCCGCACCACGCTGCCGCCGCTGCCCAACGAGAAGCTCGTCTATAGTTGTCGGACGGGCTGACAAACGTATCCGGGCCGGTCTAGGCTGTGACCGGGCATGTTGGGGGGCATGATATGAGTCGGTTGAAATTCGCTGCGGCGCTGGTGGCGATGTGCTGCGCGCAACCCGCGGCGGCGGAATGGTTCGAGGCGACCTCGAAGCATTTCATCGTATACGCCAATGGCACCGCCGAGTCGGTGCGCAAACGCGCCGAGCGGCTCGAACAGTTCGACAGCCTGGTCCGTTACTATCAATCGATCCCCTCGCAGGAGGGCGACGGCTCGAACAAGGTGACCGTCTATGTCGTCGCCAACGACGCGGCGGTCCGGCGGCTGTTCGGCGCCGGCGGCAAGAACATCGCCGGCTTCTATCAGGGCCGCGCGAGCGGATCGGTCGCCTTCACCCCGGCGCAGGGCGGCGAGCCCGGCGACATCAACGCGCTCCAGCCGCAGATCGTGCTGTTCCACGAATATACCCATCATCTCATGCTGGGCAATATCTCGGTCGCGCTCCCGGCCTGGTATGCCGAGGGCTATCCCGAATTCCTGTCTACCGCGCGGTTCGAGAAGGACTTCGTCTGGCTCGGCGCGCCCGCGCAGCACCGCGCCTACGACCTGTTGCTCGGCACCGAGCTGACCGCCGAGCAGCTCTTCTCGCTCGATATGTCGAAGAAGATGCGCGATGCGAAGGTCGCCGCGCTCTATGCGCGCGGCTGGCTGCTCACCCATTACCTGATGATCGATCCCAAGCGGTCCGCGCAGCTCAATTCCTATCTGCTCGCGATCAACGACGGCAAGCCGGGGGTCGAGGCGGCGCGCGCGGCGTTCGGCGATCTCGATGCGCTCAATCGCGCGCTGTCGTCCTATCTCCACAAGTCGACGATGTCGGCCTACAAGATCCCGCTAACGCGGCTGACCACCCCGGTCGTCGCCATCCGGCCGCTGTCGGCGGGCGAGCGCGAGATGATCACGCTGCGCATGCGCTCCGACCGCGGCGTCAACCGCGAAACCGCGCAGCCGATCCTCGCCGAAGCGTTGCCGATCGCCGACCGCTATCCCAAGGATGCGATGGTGCAGGGCTGGTTCGCCGAAATGGCGCTCGACGCCGGCCGCAACGACCTCGCCGACGCCGCCGCCGACCGCGCGCTGGCGATCGATCCCAAATCGTCGCAGGCTTTGGTCTACAAGGCGCAGGTGCATCTGCGCCGGGCACGCGACGCGAAGGTGACCGATCCGCTCGTCTGGCGCGAGGCGCGCGGCTGGCTGCTCCGCGCCAACAAGCTCGACACCAACGACGCTTATGCGCTGATGCTCTTCTATTCGAGCTTCGGCATGGCGGGCACGCCGGCCACCGACAACGCCAAGGCCGCGCTGCGCCGCGCGCACGAACTGGTGCCGCAGGACGAAGGTCTCGCCTACGCTTATGCGACGCAGATGCTGATCGACGACAAGCGCGATGAGGCACGCGCGGCGCTGCGTCCGCTCGCCTATTCGGCGCACAGCAATCCCGACAATGCCGCCGCCAAGCTCATCGCCGCACTCGCGACGGGCAAGACCGGCCCGCAGGCGCTCGCCTCGCTCGGCGGCGACGCGGCCAAGGTGACGATCGAGGATTAGGCAGGTCGACTTCATCGGCGCCCGCGACGTCAGATCCGTCACCCCGGACTTGATCCGGCGTCCCGCTACGTCCTTCACGCTGGCCATTGGGGAGAAGCGGGACCCCGGGTCAAGCCCGGGGTGACGAAAGGGAGAAGGTGTCGCGCAGAGGGCGCAGAGGACGCGGAGGTCTACCGCTCAAGGTGGCGTGGCCCTGTCATCGCAATAGCTGGAAGGGAAGCGCCGTGGATGCGGCGAGCGCAACACCTCTGCGTCCTCTGCGCCTCTGCGCGAACATAGAACGTCTTCTACGCAGGCGCTTTCCGGAAAGACCGTCGGTTCACCCAAAGCATCCCGCTCACCCGCCCTCGCGCGCCAGCAGGGCGCGCTTGCGCTCGACGCCATAGGCATAGCCGCCGAGCCCGCCGTCGCTGCGGGTGACGCGGTGGCAGGGGACGACCACCGCGATCGGGTTGCTGCCGCAGGCCGTGCCCACCGCGCGTACCGCACCCGGCTGGCCGGCGGCGGCGGCGAGTTGGGCGTAGCTGCGCGTTTCTCCCGCCGGGATCGTCTTGAGCGCCTGCCACACCGCCTCCTGGAACGCGGTGCCGCGCACGTCGAGCGGCAGCGCGGTGTCGCGGCCGGGCGCCTCGACCAGCGCCACCACCGCCGCGGCGAGCGCCGCCAGCGCATCGTCGCCCGGCGCGATCTCCGCCCGCGGGAAGCGCGCCGCGAGCGCCGTCGCATCCTCGTCGAACGCCACCCGGCACAGGCCCCTGTCGGTCGCCGCGACCAGCAGCGGCCCCAGCGTCGTCGCCGCCTGCGTCCAGCGGATCGTCACCCCCGCGCCGCCGCGCGCCCAGGCGCTCGGCGCCATCCCCAGCCGCTTGGCGCCGTCGGCATAGAAGCGGCTCGCCGCGCCATAACCGGCGTCGTAGATCGCGTCGGTGACGCGGCCCTCGCGCTGCAAGGCGTCCGCCGCCCGCCCGGCGCGCAGCGCGCGGGCATAGCCCGCCGGGCTGACCCCGGTCGCGCGGGTGAACAGCCGCTGGAAATGATGCGGCGCATAACCGACCGCGGCGGCCAGCGCGGCGAGCCCGATCGGCGCCTCTGCCGCGGCGATCAGCGCGATCGCCTCGGCCACCGCCCGGCTGTCGCGCGCGACGTCGTCGGGTTTGCAGCGCAGGCAGGCGCGATAGCCCGCCGCGCGTGCCGCCGCGCCGTCGGCAAGGAAGGACACGTTCTCGCGTCGCGGATGCCGCGCCGGGCAGCTCGGCTTGCAATAGATGCCCGTGGTCCGCACCGCCGCGACGAAGGTGCCGTCCCGCGCCCGGTCGCGGCATGCGAAGGCGGCCCAGGCCGCGTCCTGATCGATCATCGTCATGCCACCGCGATAGCCGATCGCGCACGCCGCCCCATCCCGCCGCTTGCGCTCAAAACCCGCTGCCCGTCAGCAGTGGCCGCCGCCGCATCGACGCGACGTCCTGCGCCCCTGCTGCGAGCGCGGCGACGCGCGCCAGTCCCTTGCTGATCTCGCCGCCGGCAGCCGGCGCGAACAGCCGCGCGCGCGCATACCGGTCGGCCGCCTCGCGATATCGCCCCGCCGCTTCCGCGCAGAGCGCCAGATTGAACGTCGTCGCGCCATGGTCGGGCGCCATCCGGTCGACGTCGGCGAAGGCGGCGCAGGCGGCGGCGGGATCGTGCTTGGTCAGCCGCACCGCCTGTTTGAACCGCGCCGCAGCATCGGGCGGCAGGCCCTCGCGCGTCTCGATCACGCGAATCGTGTAATCCTCGGCATGCGGGGCGAGATCGTGCTGCACCTCGGCGGCGACCGATTCGATCATGCCGCTCACCACAGCCTCGGCGCTGGTCGCGACGCCGCCGTCCTCGCACCAGTCCGCGCGGTCGTCGCGCGTCTTGGTGGCCGAATAGGGCAGCGCGCCGGTCCGGCGCCGCACCTCCACATCGGCGCGCAACGCGATCGTGCGGCGGACGCAGGCGACGCTGTAGCGTTCCTTGCGGACGCATTTGCCGTCCTTCTTCTCGGCGCACCGCTCGCGCCCCTCGCGATAGTCGCTGCTCGCGACCTGCACGCCGGTGCGTCCGGTGAGCATCCCGTCGGGGCGCAGCGCCGGCGGGATCAGCCGCACGTGCGGCAGCCCGTCCGTACCCAGCTTCGCCAGCCGCCGCTCGATCGCATCGGCGAGGTCCGCGCCGTCCGGCCCGGCGAACGGCCCGACGCCGATCGTCGGCAACAGGCTCGCCTCGCGCGCCTGCGCGGCGAAGACGCCCTCGACGCGCAACGTCTCGGCGGCCGCGGGCAGGGCGAGCATCGCTCCGATCGCCACCGCCGCCCACCACCGCATCATCGTGTCTCCATCTGCCCGGATCGAGCCTACTCGCCCGACCCTGAACGAAAGCCCCCAATTCCTCCCCCGCAAGGGGGAGGTGGCACGCCGAAGGCGTGACGGAGGGGGAGGGAAGGGCGGGAGGCCCATTGTCCAGGCTCCCACCCTTACCTCCCCCTCCACCATTCGGCTGCGCCGAACGGCCCCCTCCCCCTTGCGGGGGAGGAATTTGGCCGCCTCAAACCCCCGCCCGCACACCACTTTGCATCCCCCGTACTTGCACTAACCGCCCCCTCATGCTAGCCGCCCGCCACCCATAGCAGGTGTGCATCGCGCGCCCTCTTCCCCATGGGCCAACATTCGGCACGAGGACTTCAGCTCCGTGGAGACATCCATCGGTACTTCTGGCGGCGGTATTCAGGCGAGCTTGGGTGGGCGCTACGCGATCGCCCTGTTCGATCTCGCGCGCGATGCCAAGACGATCGACACCGTCGAATCCAGCCTCGCCAATGTGCGCGACGCGCTGAACGAAAGCGACGATTTCCGCGCGCTCACCGTCAGCCCGCTGGTCGCCCGCGGCGCCGCGGTGAAGGCGGTGCTCGCCACCGCCGATGCGCTCGGCGTCGACGCGACCACCAAGAATTTCCTCGGCGTCCTCGCCGAGAACCGCCGCCTCGGCCAGCTGCCCGCGATCATCCGCGCCTTCCGCCAGATCGCCGCGCGCCACCGTGGCGAGATCGCCGCCGAGGTGACCAGCGCGCATCCGCTGAACGACGAGCAGGTCGTCGAGCTCAAGCAGCAGCTCCGCCAGCGCGTCGGCCGCGACGTCTCCGTCGACCTGTCGGTCGACCCCGAACTGCTCGGCGGCCTGGTCGTCCGCATCGGTTCACAGATGATCGATTCGTCGATCCGCACCCGTCTCAATACTCTCGCGCACGCGATGAAGGGCTAACTCACGATGGATATCCGCGCCGCAGAAATCTCCAAGGTCATCAAGGACCAGATCAGCAACTTCGGCACCGAAGCGCAGGTCACCGAAACCGGTCAGGTGCTGTCGGTCGGCGACGGCATCGCGCGTATCTACGGTCTCGACAACGTCCAGGCGGGCGAGATGGTCGAATTCGCCAACGGCGTGCAGGGCATGGCGCTCAACCTCGAGGCCGACAACGTCGGCGTCGTGATCTTCGGCTCGGACTCGGAGATTCGCGAGGGCGATATCGTCAAGCGCACCGGCACGATCGTCGACGTTCCCGTCGGCAAGGGCCTGCTCGGCCGCGTCGTCGATGGCCTCGGCAACCCGATCGACGGCAAGGGCCCGATCGTCGCCGAGAAGCGCAGCCGCGTCGAGGTCAAGGCACCGGGCATCATCCCGCGCCAGTCGGTCAGCGAGCCGATGCAGTCGGGCCTCAAGGCGATCGACGCGCTCGTCCCCGTCGGTCGCGGCCAGCGCGAGCTGATCATCGGCGATCGCCAGACCGGCAAGTCGGCGGTCGCGATCGACACCTTCATCAACCAGAAGACGATCAACCAGTCGTCGGACGAATCGAAGAAGCTGTATTGCGTCTATGTCGCGGTCGGCCAGAAGCGCTCGACCGTCGCGCAGCTCGTCAAGACGCTCGAAGAGAATGGCGCGATGGATTATTCCATCGTCGTCGCCGCGACCGCGTCGGAGCCCGCACCGCTCCAGTTCCTCGCGCCCTATACCGGCACCGCGATGGGCGAATATTTCCGTGACAACGGCATGCACGCGCTGATCGTGTTCGACGATCTGTCGAAGCAGGCGGTCGCCTATCGCCAGATGTCGCTGCTGCTGCGCCGTCCGCCGGGCCGCGAAGCCTATCCGGGCGACGTCTTCTATCTGCACAGCCGCCTGCTCGAGCGCGCCGCCAAGATGTCGGACGCCAACGGCGGCGGTTCGCTCACCGCGCTGCCGATCATCGAGACGCAGGCGGGCGACGTGTCGGCCTATATCCCGACCAACGTGATCTCGATCACCGACGGCCAGATCTTCCTCGAAACCGACCTGTTCTTCGCCGGCATCCGCCCGGCGATCAACGTCGGCCTGTCGGTCAGCCGCGTCGGCTCGGCCGCGCAGACGAAGGCGATGAAGAAGGTGTCGGGCTCGATCAAGCTCGAGCTCGCCCAGTATCGCGAGATGGCGGCGTTCGCGCAGTTCGGTTCGGACCTCGACGCCTCGACGCAGCGCCTGCTCAACCGCGGCGCGCGCCTCACCGAGCTGCTCAAGCAGGCGCAGTTCTCGCCGATGCCCTTCGAGGAGCAGACCGCGTCGATCTTCGCCGGCACGCAGGGCTATCTCGACAAGGTCGCGGTGACCGACGTCGTCCGCTACGAGCAGGCGATGCTGCAGGACCTGCGCGCCAACCACGCCGGCGTCCTCACCAAGATCCGCGAGACGCGCGATCTCGGCGACGAGGCCAAGTCGGGGCTGAAGGCCGCGCTCGACCAGTTCGCGAAGACCTTCGCGTAAAGCCAACCACGTCACCCCGGCCTCGAGCCGGGGTCCCGCTGCCCTTCCGACGATGCAGGAAGAAGCGGGATGCCGGATCAAGTCCGGCATGACGGCAAGAGGACAATAGATGGCAAGCCTGAAGGCCCTCAAGATTCGGATCAACTCGGTCAAATCGACCCAGAAGATCACCAAGGCGATGAAGATGGTCGCCGCCGCCAAGCTGCGCCGCGCGCAGGAGGCGGCGCAGGCCGGCCGTCCCTATGCGGAGCGGTTGGAGGCGGTCGTCTCCAGCCTGTCGCGCCAGCTCGCCGGCGGGGCGACCGTGTCGCCGCTGCTGTCGGGCACCGGCAAGGACCAGGTGCATCTGCTCGTCGTCGCCACGTCGGAGCGCGGCCTGGCCGGTGCGTTCAACACCAACATCGTCCGCGCCGCCCGCCGCAAGGCGGAGGAGCTGGAGGCGCAGGGCAAGACCGTGCGCTTCTATCTCGCCGGCAAGAAGGGGCGGGTGCTCAAACGCTTCTATCCCAAGGCGATCCTCGCCGATCACGAGCTGGGCGGCCACAAGACGCTCGGCTTCCAGCAGGCCCGCGAAGTCGCCGACGACCTGCTCGCGCGCTATGCCGCGGGCGAGTTCGACGTCGCGCATCTGTTCTACGCGAAGTTCGTCTCGGCGCTGGTGCAGATCCCCGTCGGCCGCCAGATCATCCCGGTCGCGGTCGACGAGGCCAGGACGGATGCGGCGGCAACGCCGGTCACCTCGGCGGGCGCCGTGGTGGAATACGAACCCGACGAGGAGCATATCCTCGCCGACCTGCTGCCGCGCAACGTCGCGATCCAGGTGTTCCGCGCGATGCTCGAAAATGCCGCATCCGAACAGGGCAGCCGCATGAACGCGATGGACAATGCCACCCGCAATGCGGGCGACATGATCAATCGCCTGTCGATCCAGTATAACCGCACGCGTCAGGCCGCGATCACGACCGAGCTGGTCGAGATCATCTCCGGCGCCGAAGCGCTCTAACGAATCCGAAGCAGGAAGAACCGCCATGGCAACCGCCGCAGACGACATCCGCCCGACCCAGTCGACGGGCAGCAGCAACACCACCGGCACGATCGCCCAGGTCATCGGCGCCGTCGTCGACGTCCACTTCCCGGACAATCTGCCGGCGATCCTCTCGGCGCTCGAGACCGACAACAACGGCAACAAGCTGGTGCTCGAAGTCGCGCAGCATCTCGGCGAGAACACCGTCCGCACGATCGCGATGGACGCGACCGAGGGCCTGACCCGCGGCCAGACCGTCCGCGACACCGGCGCGCAGATCAGCGTTCCCGTCGGCCCGGCGACGCTCGGCCGCATCATGAACGTCATCGGCGAGCCGATCGACGAGCGCGGCCCGGTGCAGACCGACCTGCGCGCGCCGATCCATGCCGAGGCGCCGCTGTTCGTCGACCAGTCGACCGAGAACGCCATCCTCGTCACCGGCATCAAGGTCATCGACCTGCTCGCGCCTTACGCCAAGGGCGGCAAGATCGGCCTGTTCGGCGGCGCCGGCGTCGGCAAGACCGTGCTGATCCAGGAACTGATCAACAACATCGCCAAGGGCCACGGCGGCACCTCGGTGTTCGCCGGCGTCGGCGAGCGCACCCGCGAGGGCAACGACCTCTATCACGAATTCCTCGACGCGGGCGTCATCGCCAAGGATGCCGAGGGCAATCCGACCAGCGAGGGCTCGAAGGTCGCCTTGGTGTTCGGCCAGATGAACGAGCCGCCGGGCGCCCGCGCCCGCGTCGCGCTGTCGGGCCTGACCATCGCGGAATATTTCCGCGATCAGGAAGGGCAGGACGTGTTGTTCTTCGTCGACAACATCTTCCGCTTCACCCAGGCGGGCGCGGAAGTGTCGGCGCTGCTCGGTCGCATCCCGTCGGCGGTGGGCTATCAGCCGACGCTGTCGACCGACATGGGCGCCCTGCAGGAGCGCATCACCTCGACCAACAAGGGTTCGATCACCTCGGTGCAGGCGGTCTACGTCCCCGCGGACGATCTTACCGACCCGGCCCCGGCGACCTCGTTCGCCCATCTGGATGCGACGACCGTGCTCAACCGCGCGATCTCCGAACTCGGCATCTATCCGGCGGTCGATCCGCTCGATTCGACCAGCCGCGTGCTCGAACCGCGCGTCGTCGGCCAGGAGCATTACGACACCGCCCGCGCGGTCCAGTCGCTGCTCCAGCGCTACAAATCGTTGCAGGACATCATCGCCATCCTCGGCATGGACGAATTGTCCGAAGAGGATAAGCTGACGGTGACGCGCGCGCGCAAGATCCAGAAGTTCCTCAGCCAGCCGTTCCACGTCGCCGAGGTCTTCACCGGCATCAGCGGCAAGTTCGTGCAGATCGAGGACACGGTCCGCTCGTTCAAGGCGGTGGTCGACGGCGAATACGACCATCTGCCCGAGGCGGCCTTCTACATGGTCGGCGGCATCGACGAAGTCGTCGCCAAGGCCGAGAAGCTCGCGCAGGAGGCGTAATCGACTTCGGCAGGAAGTTCGGTTAGGCTGGGTCCGTGAACGTCGATACGCTCTCGATCGCCCGGGACCTGAAGGCCACCGAACTTCCCGCCGCGCAGGCGGAAGCGATCGCTGCTGCCATCGGCCGGTCGGTGACGGACGGGGTCGCTACTAAAGCCGATATCCAACTCATGGAAGAACGGCTCAGCGCGCGACTTGAAAGCGCGAAGACGCAGTTGCTGACTTGGCTGATGGGCGTCATCGTCGCCACGGCTGGCATTCTGATCGCGGTGTTGAAGCTGTGATCGATCCATTCCGCGCGCGCGGAAATTGGGTGATCGCCCAGTTTGTCGCCGCCATGTACATCAACGCCTGCATCACGGGCATCGCGCTCAGGACCTTGCGATAACATGCTCCATTTCGAACTCGTCACGCCCGAGAAACTGGTCCGCTCCGAGGACGTCTATATGGTCGTGGTGCCCGGCACCGAGGGCGACTTCGGCGTACTCGAAGGCCATGCGCCGCTGATGTCGACGGTCCGCGACGGTGCGCTGTCGGTCTATCGCACCGAGGGCGGCCAGCCCGAGACGATCGCGATCCAGGGCGGCTTCGCCGAGGTCAACGCCAAGGGCCTGACCGTGCTGGCCGAACAGGCCGCTTGAGGCCCGACCGGCCGGTAAGTCGCTGACCTGTCGGCCTGATTTGGCCGCGCTGTCCTACACGGCGCGCCGCTGCTAGGGGAGGAGCCGTACACCCGGCTCCTTCCCATCCGTGCAGAAACGGAAACGATCGGGAGGCGATCGTTTCCATTAAGGTGTCCAACTTGTCCATGTTGGCGCGGCGACCTCGGCGCATGAGGGCATGATCGCCCGCGCCCGACCCTCACGCCTTGAACAGCGACGGCCCCTTCTTCACCACCGTCACGCCCGCCGCATCGGTCACCGCAAAGGTGAAGCCCGGCAGCAGGCAGAAGGCGCCGACCTCGCCCTTCGGCGACAGCGCCAGAAACCCGACCTGCGTGCCCTTGATGGCATCGCCGCGCAGCGTGGCAATATGGCGGACCACCTCCTCGCACGCCGCCTGCGGCGACAGGCCGGCGCGCATCGACGCCACCACACGCGCGCTGCCCGAGACCCGCGTCACTTCCTCGCCGAGCCCGGTCGAGGTCGCCGCGCCGACCCCCGCCTCGACATAGAGGCCCGCGCCGACCTGCGGCGAATCGCCGACGCGCCCGCGCATCTTGAACGCCATGCCGGAGGTCGTGCACGCCCCCGCCATCCGCCCGTCCGCCGTCCGCGCCAGCAGACCGATCGTATCGTGGTCGAGCGCACCGCCGCGCGGCCGGCGGTTCTCGATATTGGCCTCCGGTCTGTATTGCGAGGTCTTGAGCCAGTCGCGCCACGCCTTCTCCGCCTCGGGGGTGAGCAGATCGACCTTGGGGAAGCCTTGGTCGCGCGCGAAGCGCGTCGCGCCCTCGCCGACGATGAGGGTGTGCGGCGTCTTCTCCATCACCCGTCGCGCCACCGAGATGGCGTGGACCGTGTCCTCCAGCGCCGCCACCGCGCCGACGCCGCCGCGATCGTCCATGATGACCGCGTCGAGCGTGACGTGGCCGTCGCGATCGGGATAGCCGCTATAGCCGACCGAATGGTTGTTCGGGTCCGCCTCGGGCACCATGCCGCCCGCCTCGACCGCGTCGATCAGCGTGCCGCCGGCCTTCAGCCGCGCAAAGGCGGCGTCGTTCGCCGCGGCGCCGAAATCCCAGGTCGAGACGATCATCGCGCCGCTGCCCGCCGGCGCCGCTCCGGCGAGCGATGCCACACCGGCGGTCGCCGCCGCCCCACCGAGAAATCCGCGCCGTGTCGTCATTCGCCACACCCCTGTTGGACCTGTATTGGTCTGCTAGAGGAAGTTATACGGATCGACGTCCACCGTCACGCGCGCTTTCGCCGGCCAGTCGAGCGCGCCGAGCCAATCGCGGATCACATCCTGCACGTCGAGTGCGCGGCGGGCATGGACGAGCAGGCGGTAGCGATGCCGCCCGCGCAGCATCGCCAACGGGGCGGGGGCGGGGCCATAGACCGCCATCCCCTCGACCTGCGGCGCCGAGCGCGCGACCAGCCGCGCGATCTCGTTGGCGCAGGCCTGTTCCTCCGACGAGACGACGATCGCGGCATAGCGGCCGAACGGTGGCGCCCCGGCGTCGCGGCGCGCCTCGGTCTCCGCCTCGTAGAAGGCGTCCGCGTCGCCGGTGATCAGCGCCTGCATCACCTGCGCCTTGGGGCTGTGCGTCTGGATGAACACGTGGCCGGGCTTGGCACCGCGCCCGGCGCGCCCCGACACCTGCCGGATCTGCTGGAAGGTACGCTCGGCGGCGCGCAGGTCGCCGCCCTCCAGCCCGAGGTCGGCATCGACCACGCCGACCAGCGTCAGATTGGGGAAGTGATAGCCCTTGGTGACCAATTGCGTGCCGACGACGATATCGATGTCGCCCGCCTCCATCCGCCCGACGAACTCCGCCGCCTTGGCCGGCGACCAGATCGTGTCGGAGGTGACGACCGCGGTCTTCGCCTCGGGGAAGAGCGCGGTGACCTCGTCGGCGATCCGCTCGACGCCGGGGCCGCAGGCGACGAGGCTATCCTCCTCCTTGCATTCGGGGCAGGCGCGCGGCGTCGGGAGGACATGGCCGCAATGATGGCAGGCGAGCCGCCGCGTCAGCCGATGCTCGACCATCCAGGCGGTGCAATTGGGGCATTGGAAGCGATGCCCGCAGGTGCGGCACAGCGTCAGCGGCGCATAGCCGCGGCGGTTGAGGAAGAGGAGCGACTGTTCCCCCTTGGCGAGCGTCTCCTCCAGCGCGGTGACGAGCTTGGGCGCGAGCCAGCGGCCGCGTTCGGGCGGCTGCTGGATCAGGTCGATCGCCTCAATCGTCGGCATCTCCGCGGCGCCGTAGCGGCCGGGCAGCTTGAGTTCGGCATAGCGGCCGAGCGCGACCTGCTGGCGCGTCTCGATCGCCGGGGTCGCGCTGGCGAGGATCACCGGACAGCCCTCGAACTTGCCGCGCATCACCGCGACGTCGCGCGCGTGGTAATGGACGCCCTCTTCCTGCTTGAAGCTGGTCTCATGCGCCTCGTCGACGACGATCAGCCCGAGGTTGCGATAGGGCAGGAACAGCGCCGAGCGCGCGCCGACCGTCACCAGCGCCTCGCCCGTTGCGATCGCCCGCCACGCGCGGCGGCGCTGCGTCGAGCGGAGCCCGGAATGCCACGCCACCGGCTCGCAGCCGAAGCGGTCGTGGAAGCGCTTGAGGAACGGCTCGGTCAGCGCGATCTCGGGCAGCAGGACGAGGCATTGCCGGCCCTGCCGGATCGCCTCGGCGACCGCCTCGAAATAGACCTCGGTCTTGCCCGAGCCGGTGACGCCGTCGAGCAAAGTGGGGCGGAAGTCATGCGCGGCGACGCCCGCGACCAGCGTCGCGGCGGCGGCCTGTTGTTCGCCGGCCAGCGCCGGCGGGCCGAAATCGGGATCGGGATGCGGATAGGGGCTGTCGATCGCCACCTCGACCGCCTCGATCGCACCGGTCTTGACGAGCCCGCGGATCACCGCGTCGGAGACGTCGGCCATCGTCGCCAGCTCGCGGATCAGGCCCTGGCGGTCGCCGATCCGCTCCAGCGCCTGTTCGCGCTGCGGGGTGAGGCGCGGCGGGACGTGACCGGTGACGCGATATTCGGTCGCGGTCCGCTTCCCCTCCAGCGCCGAGGTCGAGGCGAGCGCCATCCGCACCACCGCGGCGGGCGGCGCGAGATAATAATCCGCAGTCCATTCGACCAGCCGGCGCAGCGGCGCGGCGAGCGGCGGCACCTCGACCACGCCGAGCAGCGGCCGCAGCCGGTTGTCGCCGACCTCCGCATCCGAGGGCAGCCGTTCGGGTTCCCAGACGACGCCGAGCAACTGGCGCGGCCCCAGGGGCGCGATGACGACCGACCCGGGCTCGACCGCCATGCCCGCCGGCACGCGATAATCGAGCGGGCCGAGCGCGGAGTTGAGGACGAGGACGCGGGCACGCGAGGACATGGCCGAGCCCATATGGGGGCTCGGCGACTCGTCGGAAAGCGTTAAGCGGCCTTGCGGACGTTCGCGCGCTGCGCCTGGCCGACGCGGGCGCGTTTCGCCGCATAGAGGACGACGTCGGCGCGGCGGGCGAAGTCGCGCAGCGAGTGGCAATCGGCGTCGAACAGCGCGAGCCCGACCGATCCGGCGCTGGTCATCGTGATGCCGCCGCTTTCGACCGGGATGTGCAACGCCGCCTCGAGCCGGTCGCGCAGCCGATCGGGATCGGCGATCATCGCCGGATCGGTGATCACCACCGCGAATTCGTCACCGCCGATCCGCGCGGTGAAGCAGTCGCGCAGCCACGGTTCGGTCAGCGCCGCACCGGTCAGCCGCAGCACGTCGTCGCCGACGCCATGGCCGAGCGCGTCGTTGATGTCCTTGAAGCCGTCGAGATCGATCAGCGCCAGCATCAACGGCGATCCGTCGACCCGCGCCCGCCGCATCGCATGATCCAATTCGCGGTCGAACGCGGCGCGATTGGGAATGCCGGTCAGCGCATCGGTATCGGCGGAGTGGCGCAGCCGCGTCTCCAACTCGTGCTGCCCGGTGATGTCCTGGAACACGCCGACCAGCGCCTGGACGATGCCGTCGCATGCCTCGACCTCGGCGGCGGCGCGGACCCGGCGGCGGTGGCCGTCGGCGGTGATCAGGTCGGTGTCGAATTCGAACGGCTCGCCCGTCTCCAGCGTCCGGCGGATCGTGTCGGCGACCATCATGCGGGCGTGCGGCGGGTAGAAATCGAGCGCGTTGTCGAGCGGCGGGACCGCACCGACCGGCAGGCCGTGGATGCGGAACACGTTCTCCGACCATTCCAGCGCCGAATCGGCGACCGACATGCGCCACGACCCGATCATCGCGATCCGCTCCGCCTGGCGGAAGATGCGCTCCTTGCGCGCCAGCCGGCGGACCAGCTCCTCGCCGGTGGTGGCGATGCGGATCGCCTCGATCGCGGTGCGCCGCGCCGCGATCAGCGCCTCGGCGAGGCTGGCGAGGTGCTGCAAGGCGGCATGGCCGGCGGCGTTGAGCGAACGCGGGCTGGTGTCGAGGACGCAGAGCGTGCCGATCGGCTGGCGGACGCCGGCGCCGTCGGCGACGTGGATCGCGGTCCCGGCATAGAATCGCATGCCGGCGTCGGTGACCAGCGGGAAGCTGTCGAACCGCGTATCCTGGGTGAGATCGTCGACGATCAGCGGCCGGTCCTGCCGGATCGTGCGATCGCAGAAGGCGACGTCGCGATCGAGCTCGCGTGCGCCGGGCACCGTGCTCGCCTTGATCCACAGCCGTTTTTGGTCGATCAACGCAAGCAGCGCGATCGGGCAGCCGAGCAGCTCCGCCGCCAGTGCGACGAGCGCGTCGAATTCCTTCTCGGGTTCGCTGTCGAGCAGCGCCAGCGCATGCAACGCGGCGAGCCGGCCGGTTTCGTCATAGGAGGGATGGGATGACGACGGATGATCATTCATGGCCGCTATGGTGTTGTCCCAAAACAGTTAAAATGTTCTTCTTGACCCTAGATGCGCGCGCCGCGGCGGCCCGGCGATGAGCGCTGCCGAGCCGCCTCCATCGGTTCGCTGGGCCGCGCATCTCGCGCGCGACCGGCGGCGGTCGGCGCATACCGTGCGCGCCTATCAGGCGACCGCCGAGCGGCTGACCGCCTTCCTCCAGGCGCATTGGGGCGAGCGCGTCGATGCGGCGGCGTTGGCGCGGGTGACGGCGGCGGACCTGCGCGCCTTCCTCGCCGCGCGCCGCGCGGAAGGGCTGGGCAACGCCTCGGCCGCGCGCGAGCTGTCGGCGGTGCGCGGCTTCCTCGCCTTCGTCGTGCCCGATGGCGACGTGCCGCGGCTGCGCGGACCGCGGGTGAAGGTCGGGGTGCCGCGGCCGGTGTCGCCCGACGAGGCGCTGGCGCTCGCCGGCGCGGTGGCGGATGCGGCGGTCGAGCCGTGGATCGGCGCGCGCGATTGGGCGATGCTGCTGTTGCTCTACGGTGCCGGCCTGCGCATCGGCGAGGCGATCGCCTTGCCGGCGGCGGTGCTGCCGCTCGGCGAGACGCTGGCGGTGACCGGCAAGCGCGACAAGACGCGGATCGTGCCGCTGCTGGCGCAGGTCCGCGACGCGATCGAAGCCTATGCGGCGCAGCAGCCGTGGGTGCTCGATCCGGCGGCACCTTTGTTCCGCGGCGCCAAGGGTGGGCCGCTGTCCCCCGGCATGGTCCGCAAGGCGGTGCAGCGCGCCCGGGGGCAATTGGGGCTCGGCGAGCGGACGACGCCGCACGCGCTGCGGCACAGTTTCGCGACGCATCTGCTCGGCCGGGGCGCGGACCTGCGCGCACTGCAGGAGTTGCTGGGCCATGCCAGCCTGAGTTCGACGCAGGTCTATACCGCGGTCGACGCGGCGCATCTGCTCGACGTCTACCGCAACGCCCACCCGCACGGATGAGGAAATCCTCCCCCGCCAGGGGGAGGGGGACCGCCACGCGCAGCGTGGTGGTGGAGGGGGAGGACAGGGCGGGAGCATCGCAGGGCTTCCGCTCTTTCCCACCCTCCGTCAGCCGACGTCACCGCTCCCGCGGCTTCCACCTCGCCACGCGCCAGATATAGCCCAGCACGATCAGCACCATGATCGCCACCGCCAGCGGCCCGACATAATGGTCCAGCTCGGCGAAGCGCGCACCGAGGTAGAGGCCTGCGCCGGCAAGGATGCTGTTCCAGATCAGGCTGCCCGCGAAGGTCCAGACGAGGAACCGCCACACCGGCATGCAGGTGATCCCCGCTGGCAGCGAGATGATCGTCCGGAAGGTCGGCATGAAGCGGAACACGAACACCACCCAGCCGCCGCGACGCACGAAGAAGCGGTGCAGCGCCTCGACATCCTCCCATTCCATCGTCAGCCAGCGGCCGTGCCGCTCGACGAAGGGGCGGAAGCGCGTGTAGCCGACGTGGCGGCCGATATAATACCAGACGTAATTGCCCGCGGTCGTGCCCGCAGTGCCCCATAGCACCAGCGGCACCATTGCCATGTCGCCGCGGGCGACCGCCATCCCGCCAAGGCCCATGATCACCTCCGACGGGATCGGCGGGATAATATTCTCCAGCGCCATCAGCAGGAAGATGCCGATATAGCCGCCCCAGGCGATGCCGTTGAGGATAAGCTCCGTCATGCCGGTGGGTAACGGCGCGGGGGTCAGCCGCGTTCCGCCACCCTGCGCTCGATCGCATCCCAGATCAGGCCGGCGACGTCGGTGCCGTCGAACCGTTCGATCGCGACGATGCCGGTCGGCGAGGTCACGTTGATCTCGGTCAGCCATTCGCCGCCGATCACGTCGATGCCGACGAAGATCAGGCCGCGGCGCTTCAGCTCGGGGCCCAGCGCGTCGCAGATTTCGCGCTCGCGGTCGGTCAGCTCGGTCTTCACCGCCGAACCGCCGACCGCGAGGTTGGAGCGGATCTCGCCCTCGCCGGGCAGCCGGTTGATCGCCCCCGCCACCACGCCGTCGACCAGCACGATACGCTTGTCGCCCTTCGCCACCGCCGGCAGGAAGGCCTGGATCATATGCGGTTCGCGCCACGTCTGGTTGAACACCTCGATCAGCGCGGACAGGTTGGCGCCATCGCTGCCGACCTTGAAGATCGCCTTGCCGCCGTTGCCGTGGAGCGGCTTGACGACGATCTCGCCATGTTCGGCGAGGAAGGCGCGCGCCTCGTCGAGGCTGCGGGTGATCAGCGTCGGCGGCATGAAGCGCGCATAATCGAGCACGAACACCTTTTCGGGCGCGTTGCGGACGCTGACCGGGTCATTGACCACCAGCGTCCGGTCGGCGATCCGCTCGAGCAGATGCGTCGCGGTGATATAGCCGAGGTCGAACGGCGGGTCCTGCCGCATCAGCACGACATCCGCCTCCTCGCCGAGGTCGAGGCTGACCGGCGCGTCGAACCGGAAATGATCGCCCTCGACCCGCTGCACGGTGACGGGATGCGCCTTCGCCCAGACGCGGCCGTCGCGATAATTGAGATCCCCGGCGTCATAATGGAACAGCCGGTGGCCGCGCTTCTGCCCGGCGAGCATCAGCGCGAAAGTCGAATCGCCCGCGATGTTGATACTGTCGAGCGGGTCCATCTGGACGGCGACGGTGAGGGACATCGGGACACTCGCGGGCTGTTGGTCTGGGGGCGGGACTTAGGGTGGCGTGGGGGGAATGTCACCCGCTTCGCAACCCGCGCGTTATTCCTGAACGTCAGCCGCCGATCCACGCATTCTCGATATGCCGCGGCCGGGTGCCGGGGGCGAGCAGGATCACGTCGATGCGGATGTCGTCACCGGGACCGGCATAGCGCGGCATCAGCAGCTCGGCGGCCGCCGCGACGCGGGCAAGGCGCCGTTCGTCGATCGCGAAGTCGAGTTCGGCGGCGGTCCGGCGCATTTTGACCTCGACGAAGGCGATCAGGCTGCCCTTGCGCGCGACGAGGTCGACTTCGCCCGCCGGCGTGCGGACGCGGCGATCGAGCACCGTCCAGCCCTTGAGCCGCAACCACCAGCCGGCCAGCCGCTCGCCGCGACGTCCCGCCGCCTCCGCAGTACGACGCTCGGTGGTGGAGGCACGGCGAGGGGGACGCATGTATCGACCCTGCCGCACCGGCTCCCGTCGCACAAGCATGCCCGGCTTGAGGGCAAGGCTATTTCGGTGAGGCTCCGACACAACCTCTTGCTCGACCGGCCTATAATGGAGGTCTGCAAGATGCGGCGCAGCCACGTCGCGTGCAGGCCGCTTACGCCCGACGCCATTTCCCCCGAATCCATAACGACGGAACCGATTGATGAAGATTCCGAAGATTTTGCATTACTGCTTCGGTCTATCCGAGGATTTCGGCGGAAAGCCGTGGAGTTTGATGCATTACGTGTGCTTGCGCAGCGCGATCGAGCATATCAAGCCCGATTCGGTGTTCTTCTACTATGAATTCGAACCCGACACGGTCTGGTGGGGTTTGACGGAGCCGCTCGTCACCAAGGTCAAGGTGGAAGCGCCGCGTGAGATATTCGGTCATCCGTTGCTGAACACCGCGCACCGGGCCGATGTCGTAAGATTGGTCGCGCTGCTGGACCGGGGCGGCATTTATCTCGACGCAGACGTCATGGTCCACCGCAGCTTCGACCCGCTGCTAAATGAATCCGCCGTTCTGGGACAGGAGGGCGTCAATGGCCAATATGGCACCGCCAATGCGGTGATCCTGGCACAGCCGCATTCGTTGTTCGTTACGCGTTGGCTTGACCAGTATAATTGGTTCAGGGGTACGAACCTGCACCGGCCTTTCTGGAACGAGCATTCGGTGCAATTGCCGTTCTTCATGAGCCGCTTGTTTCCGAACGAGGTCACGGTGCTCGACCATCGCGCGTTCTTCTGGCCGCTGTGGACGGAGCAGGGGATCGAGCAGATCTTTCGGTCGCATGAGCCGATCGACATTTCGGAAAGCTATGCGACCCACCTTTGGGAAACGTTCGGGTGGCCCTATGTCAAGAATTTGACGCCCGGCGCGGTCCGCGCGCTCGACAGCAATTTCGCGCGCTGGGCCAGGCCCTATGTCGAACACCTCCCGGACGAGTTCGGCGGCGCGGGTAGCAAGCGTTCGGAGGGGGAGGCTCATGTTCGACGCGCAGCCTTTCAGCGGACCTATGCCGAGGGCTTATGGGGCAGCGAGGGCGACCGCCGCTTTTTCTCCGGGGCGGGATCGCGGGGCTATGCTGCCGACGCCTATGTCATCGCCATATTGGCGGAACTGGATGCGTTACGGACCGCGGCGCAGCGTCCGTTGAAGATCGTCGACATCGGTTGTGGCGACTTCGTGATCGGTGCCGAGATCGCGCGGCATACGCCGGACACCTATATCGGGTGCGACATCGTGCCGGAACTCGTCGAGCACAATCAGGCCGTGCACTCGGGCGACCGCGTGTCGTTCCAGATTCTGGACGCGGTCGCCGATCCCCTGCCCGAGGCGGACGTCTATCTCGTCCGGCAGGTGCTGCAACATCTCTCTAACGCCGACATCCAGAGGATCATCGAGAAACTGCGGGATCATCCTGCGGTCTACATCACCGAAGGACAACCGCGCGTCACACTGGGACCGATCAATCCGGATAAGCCAGTAAATCACGAGGTGCGCTTTGACTGGCGTACTGGCGTGGGGCGCGGCGTAGAGCTCGATCAATCGCCATACGACCTGAAGGTCGACCTCATCAGCCGCGTCGTGGGGGAGACCGAGGCCATCAACAGCTACAAGATCAACTGGTAGGGCGCACCATCCCCACACCAGCGCCGCCTAACTCACGACGCGGAAGGTGTAGCTGTAATCGGTGCGGGGTGCGCCGGTGACGCCGGCGATGGTCACGGTATAGGTGACGCCCGCCTGCAGACCGGCGACGCGCCATTGCACGTTGTTGGCGAGGCCGTAGCCTTCGTTGTCGCTGGTCACGTCCGATACGGCGAGCGCGCCGCCGGGGCCGGTGACGGTGATCGTCGCGCGATCGTAGCGGACGTTGGCATTGGCGCCGAACGTGCTCGTCGTCCCCGCGACCACGCTGAAGGACAGATAGCTCGACAGCGTGAAATAGCGCGCCGGATAGTCGCCCGACGGATAGGCGACATAGGCGGGCAGGCCGGCCGGTGCGGTGACGCCGCCGGCGAAGTTGAAGACGCGCATCGAGGCGGCGCTGGCGCGGCTGCCGTCGGGCAGGACGACCGCGACGCGCCCGTAGGAGGTCTTGCCGAGGAACGGGTTGAGGATCCAGCGGCGGTGGCCGATCGAGGCGCTGCCGCCCTCGGTCAGCCACAGGCCGAGATAGCTGTCCTCGCTGTCGAAGCCGAGGCCGGTGCCCCAGCCGCCGATCAGGTTGCTCGCGCCGGCAGCGGTGGCGCCGCTCGCGGTATAGCAGGTCCAGCTCGTCGGCGGCGTGTGGCTGAGCTGTTTGTTGACCGCCATCATCAGCGACGAATCGGCCTCCTGCGCGTCCTCGGCCTCCGAATAGGTGACCGCGGGGAGCTGGTGCAGCGCGCGGATCGCGTTGAGCTTGGCGAGGAAGTCGGCCTTGACGCTCGCCTTGAGCATGCCGGAGCGGCAGGTCGCGGCATCCGGCTGGGCGTCGTAGAGCGCGGCGGCGGCACCTGCCCAGGTCGTCGGAGCGGGTGTCGGGGTCGGTGATGGTACCGGCGTCGGCGTGGGGCTGGGTGCGGGCGTCGCCGTGGGGGTCGGCGCCGGTGCGCTGACCACGGGCACCGCGGTCGAACCGCCGCTGCTGCCGTCGCCGCCGCCGCATCCCGCCAGGGCCATCAGGAGCGCCGAGGTGACGCCGGTCTTCCACATCTGCATGCGCGGACCATAACCGCGGACTCGTTGACAAGTCGTTGAACGACGGCGCTATTTACCGTCCTGCCGGCACGGGGCGGCGCGCCGTGGCGCTATTCGCCCTTCAGTTCCAGCGCGCGTGCGTAGAGCGCCTTGCGATCCAGACCGAACGCCTTGGCCACCTCGCCGGCGGCCTTGGCGACGGGCAGGCGGGTCAGCGCCTCGACCAATGCGGCGTCGGCGTCCTGCGGATCGGGCGGCGGCGCCTCGCCGGGCGGCGCGACGACGATCACGATCTCGCCCTTCGGCGGCGCGTCGGCGTAGCGCGCGGCGAGATGGGTGAGCGTGCCGGTGACCGCTTCCTCGTAGCGTTTGGTGATCTCGCGCGTCACCGCGGCGTCGCGGTCGCCCAGCCCCTCGGCCAGCGCGGCGAGGCAGGCGGACAGGCGCGGACCGGATTCGTAGAGGACGAGCGTGGCGCGGATCGCGGCGATCTCGTCGATCGCCACCGCCCGCGCATGCGCCTTGCTGGGCAGGAAGCCGGCGAACAGGAAACGATCGGTCGGCAGGCCGGCGAGCGTCAGCGCGGCGACCGCGGCGCAGGGCCCGGGGATGGTGACGATATGATGGCCGGCGGCGCGCGCGTCGCGGACGAGCTTGTAGCCGGGATCGGAGATCAGCGGCGTGCCCGCGTCGGAGACGAGCGCAACCGCCTCGCTCGCCATGCGCGCGATCAGGCCGGGGCGCATCCCCTCTGCATTGTGGTCGTGATAGGGGAGCATCGGGCGCTTGATGCCGATATGGCGGAGCAGGCCGGCGGTGACGCGGCTGTCCTCCACCGCTATCACGTCGGCGCGGGTCAATATGTCGGCGGCACGCGGCGACAGGTCAGCAAGATTGCCGATTGGCGTCGCGACGATGTAGAGCCCGGCTTCTAAAGGTTCGGATATGGCCACAGGGGACGTCATGGCAGAGGCATCGACACTTGCACAGCCGGGGATGCGACAGCCGGAACCGCGACGGCCGTGGCTGCGCCGCGGCATCGCGCTGGCCGCGGCGGCGATGCTCGCCGCCTGTTCGACGGTGGTGCCGCGCGCGCCGGTGACCGCGCCCGAGCGGGCGCCGCGTCCTGCGGCGAACCGGCCCGAGCCGGTCGAGGCCGGGCTGCCGCGCGATACCGCGCGCAACCGCGTCGCGCTGCTGGTGCCGCTGTCGGGGAGCAATGCCGGGGTCGGCCGCTCGATCGCCAATGCGACGATGCTGGCGGTGCTCGACACCGGCACCGACAAGGTGCGGATCACCAATTACGACACCGCGACCGGTGCCGCGGCGGCGGCGCAGCATGCCATCGCCGAGGGTGCGCAGCTGATCCTCGGGCCATTGCTGTCCGACGACGTGCGCGCGGTGGCGCCGATCGCCAAGGCGGCGGGGGTGCCGGTGCTGAGCTTCTCCAACGACGTGTCGGTGGCGGGCAACGGCACCTATCTGATGGGCTATGCGCCGGCGCAGTCGATCGACCGCGTGGTGCAATATGCCACCAGCCGCGGCGTGACGAGCTTCGCCGGGCTGATCCCCAACGGCCTGTACGGCGAGCGCGCCTCGACTGCGTTCCTGCGCTCGGTCGAGGGGGCGGGCGGCTCGGTCGTCTCGTTGCAGACCTATGGCCGGGTGGCCGGCGGCATCGCCGGCGCGGTGACGCGGCTCAATGCCAAGGCGCCCTACGGTGCGGTGCTGATCGCCGATGCCGGATCGAGCGCGGCGGTGGCGGCGCCGTTGGTCAAGCGCGGCAGCGGCGCATCGACGCGGCTGCTCGGCACCGAATTGTGGAATTCGGAGACCAGCCTCGCCACCAAGCCGGCGCTCAACGGCGCGTGGTTCGCCAGCGTCGGCAATACGCTCTACCGGCAATATGCGACCAAATATCGCGCGCGCTACAATGCGGCACCGTACCGGCTGTCGAGCCTCGGCTATGACGCGGTGCTGCTGACGGTGCGCATCTCGCGCGACTGGCCGGTGGGGCGGCCGTTCCCGGAGGCGCGGTTGCGCGATGCGGATGGCTTTGCGGGGATCGACGGCGCGTTCCGCTTCGGGCGCGACGGCATCGCCGAGCGGGCGCTCGAGGTGCAGGAAATCCAGAACGGCGCCACGGTGACGGTATCGCCGGCACCGGCCGGGTTCGGCCGCTGAACCCCATTCCTCCCCCGCAAGGGGGAGGACTTAGGCGTCCTTGACCACCAGCGGCAGGATCGCGTCGAGCAGCAGCGTGCCCGCCTCCGTCACGCGCAGCCGGCCGGGATCGCGCGCGAGCAGGCCTTGTGCCTCCAGCCGCTCCACCGCGGCCCAGTCGATCGGCGCGATACCGCCGGCGAGCGTTGCGACATGCGTCAGGTCGATGCCCTCGCGCAGGCGCAGGCCCATCACCAGCGCCTCGCTGGCGCGATCGTGCGCGAAGAGCGGCTCCTCGATCTGCAGGCCGTGGCCGTTGCGGGCGACGGCGGATAGCCAATTCTCCGGCTTCTTGTGGCGCTGCGTCGCCAATCCGTCGCGGCGGCCGTGCGCGCCCGGGCCGATGCCGGCATAATCTCGGTAGCGCCAATAAGTGAGATTGTGGCGACTCTCCGCACCACGCCGCGCGTGGTTCGAGGTCTCATAGGCCGGCAGGCCCGCCGCATCGGTGAGCGCACGCGTCGCCTCGAACAGATCGGCGGCGGCGTCGCCGTCGGGGATGACGAGGCGACCCCTGGCGGCCTCGGTGGCGAAGCGCGTGCCGGGCTCGATCGTCAATTGGTAGAGCGAGAGATGCTCGGTGCCGAACGACAGCGCGCGCGCCAGTTCGGCCTCCCACGCGGGCAGGCTCTGCTCGGGGAGCGCGTAGATCAGGTCGAAGCTGACCCGCGCGAAATGCCGCTGCGCGGTGGCGAGCGCCGCCAGCCCCTCGTCGACGCCATGCGCGCGGTCGAGGAAGCGCAAGGCGCCGTCGTCCAGCGATTGCAACCCGAGCGACACGCGGTTGACCCCCGCCGCGGCGATATCGGCGAAGCGCGCCGCCTCGACCGATGACGGATTGGCCTCCAGCGTGATCTCGATATCGGCGGTCGGCGGCCAATGCATCTGCGCCGCGTCGAGGATCGCGGCGACGGTGGCGGGCGGCATCAGCGACGGCGTGCCGCCACCGAAGAAGATCGAGCCGAGCGTCCGGCCGGGCAGCGCGTGCGCCTCATGCGCGAGGTCGGCGAGCAAGGCGTCGCGCCACGCGTCCTGATCCACCGACTCGCGGACATGGCTGTTGAAATCGCAATAGGGGCATTTCGAGACGCAGAACGGCCAATGGACGTAGAGCGCGAGCGGCGTCTTGTCGGGGGTCATGATGCTGCCGATATGGCGGCAATGACAGGGAAACGCCACTCATGGCTCGCCGCCGCGCTGATGTTCGTCGCCGGCTGTACGCAGGCGCCCGAGCGCGTCGTCGAGCCGCGGCCGAGCGCCGCGCCGGCGCCGCGCGGCTCGGTGCTGCTGCGCGAGGTGATGCTGGCGGGGCAGAATCGCGCCCGCGCCGACGTCGGCGTCGCGCCGCTGACGTGGAGCGCGCCGCTCGCCGCCTCCGCGCTCGCCTACGCGCAGGAGATGGCACGGACGGGCAAGTTCGAACATGCGCCGCAGTCGATGGGAATGGACCGCGAGGGTGAGAATCTGTGGACCGGCACCCGCGGGGCGTATCGCTTCGACGAGATGGTCGGCCATTGGGTGGCGGAGAAGAAGGATTTCGTGAACCTGCCGGTGGCGCAATCGAGCAGGACCGGCCGCTGGGAGGACGTCGGCCATTACACGCAGATCGTCTGGCGCGGGACGACGCAGGTCGGCTGCGCGATCGCGAGCAATGCCAAGGACGATTTCGTCGTGTGCCGCTATTCGCCGCCGGGCAACGTGTGGGGGACGGTGGCGTATTGAGAGGCGCCGGGCGCCCCTCATCTCCCGTCACCCCGGACTCGTTCCGGGGTCCACGCCGCGGCGAGGAGAACGGCTTGCGATGATGCCGTCTCCTCCTCTGGCGGGGAGGAGTCGTCTTCAAATCCCCGAATATTGCCCCGACCTATGCGGGATCGACATTCATCGTCGTAACGCAATTCCTCCCCCGCCAGGGGGAGGTGGCATGCCGCAGGCATGACGGAGGGGGAGGAAAGGGAAACGTCGGTTCCGTGTCCTCCCCCTCCGTCACGGCTTCGCCGCGCCACAATGCCGGTTTGAACGGCCGGGGGCCGTTCAACGCGGCGCTCCCTGGCGGGCAGGGCGATCGCATATGGCCATTGGGGTGCTGCAACGGCTTTCCCATCCCCGTCATGCCGGACTTGATCCGGCATCCCGCTTCTTCGCGCCGGTCAAAGAAGCGGGACCCCGGCGCAAGGCCGGGGTGACGAAGTGGATTTGGAGGGCGAACGACTTACCGGGAGGGCCATATGCGATCGCCCTGCCCTTGCGGGGGAGGAATCAGGATCGTCGCCGTCGTATAAGGCGCATAAACCCGCCAGCCGAGCGTCGCGTAGAGCGCGGCGCCCATCGCGGTGGCGGTCAGCACCTGGCGTGATGTCGGCGTGCATTGCGCGCCGAGCGCCATCATCAGCGCTTTCCCCAAGCCGCGGCGGCGGTGCGGCTCCTCGACGACGATCCGGTCGTAGACGAAGATGCCGTCCAGTTCCGCCGCATAGCCGCTCGCCGCGGGTCCGCCATCCGGTGCGGCGATCGTCGTGTGCGTGACGCCGCCGTCGCGGAGAGACGTCAGCCGGTAGCCGGGCGGCACCATTGGCGGCATCGGTACGGGCTGGTCCGGCACCATCATGCAATTGGCGTCGGTGATCGTCCAATGCGCAGGCAGCAGCGTGCGGAAGGTGTCGGCATCGGCGCAGAGCTTTACGAAGACACCCGGCTCGGCGATCGTCGCGAGCAAGGCGGTGAGGCCGGGGCCGGGCTCGGCAAACACGTAACGGCGGCGTTCGACCTCGCCGCCCGTGTCGACGCGCCAGCCGCCATGGTCGGCGACCGGCGCCGGCAGGCCGCGTGACAGCGAGCGGGCGGCGAGCCAGCCCCGCACGAGGACCGGATCGACGCCCGTCATCGCCTAGAGAACCGCGGCGACCAATTGGCGGAACGCGTCGGCGCGGTGGCTGATCGCGTGCTTGGCGGCGGCGTCCATCTCGCCGAACGTCTCAGGTCCGCCCTCGGGCAGGAACATCGCGTCATAGCCGAAGCCGTTGGCGCCGCGCGGCGGCCAGACCAACGTGCCGTCGACGCGGCCTTCGAACCATTCGACATGGCCGTCGGGCCAGGCCAGCGCCAGCGCGCAGACGAAATGCGCGCTGCGCGGCAGGTCGGGCTCTTCGTTGAGGCGATCCTCGACCAGCCGCATCGCGAGGTCGAAGTCCTTCGACTCCCCCGCCCAGCGCGCCGAGAAGATGCCGGGGTCGCCGCCCAGCGCATCGACGCACAGGCCGCTGTCGTCGGCCAGCGCGGGCAGGCCGGACAGATCGGCCGCCTGCAACGCCTTCAGCTCGGCGTTCGCCACGAAGGTGGTGCCGGTCTCCTCGGGCTCTGGCAGGTCGAGTTCGCCCGCCGAGACGGGCGCGATGCCATGAGGGCCGAGCAGTTCGGCGATCTCACGCACCTTGCCGGCATTGTGGCTGGCGATGACCAGCCGGCCGGGCTTCAGCTTGCGGATCGCCTGCGGGATATCGCCTTCGCCGCTCATTGGACGGCGCGATCCTGCGCCGCGAAGATCTCGGTGCAGCCGATCCGCGCGAGGCGGAGCAGGCGGAGCAGCGCCTCCTCGTCATAGGTGGCGTGTTCGGCGGTCGCCTGCGCCTCGGCGATATTGCCGTTTTCGAGCAAGACGAAATTGCCGTCGGCATCCGCCGCCGAATCCTCGAGATAGTCGAGGTCGAGCACCGGCGTGCCCTGATAGATGCCGCAGCTGACCGCGGCGACCTTCTGCCGGATCGGGTCGACGGTCAGCTTGCCGCTGGTCATCAGCGTGTTCACCGCGAGGCGCAGCGCGACCCAGGCGCCCGAGATCGCGGCAGTGCGCGTGCCGCCGTCGGCCTGGATGACGTCGCAGTCGAGCGTGATCTGGCGCTCGCCGAGCAGCTTCATGTCGACCACCGAACGCAGCGACCGGCCGATCAAACGCTGGATCTCCTGGGTACGGCCCGACTGCTTGCCCTTGGCGGCCTCGCGGCTGCCGCGGGTGTGGGTGGCCCGGGGCAGCATGCCATATTCGGCGGTCACCCAGCCTTCGCCCTTGCCGCGCAGGAATGGCGGCACGCGCTCTTCCAGGCTGGCGGTGACGAGCACCTTGGTATCGCCGAAGCCGACCAGTACCGATCCTTCGGCGTGGCGGGTGAAGTTCGGTTCGATGGTGATCGCCCGCATCTGGTCGGGGGCGCGGCCGCTGGGGCGCATTCAACTCTCCTCAAGGTTCGATGGCGCAGCCCTAGACGGCACGGCTGGCACACGCCAGTGGTGAGCAAGGGGAGAAGGACATGCGCGGCACGGTCTTGGGTGTAGCATTGGCGGCGATCGGCCTGTCGGGATGCGTGGTCGTCGACGCGTCGCGCGGCGACGGCAAGCCGGTGGCGTTGGAAAGCGAGACGATCCGCTACGAAACCGGCGCCTGCCACGGTACCTGCCCGGTCTATGCCGTGACGATCGCGCCGGACGGCAAGGGGACGTTCGAGGGCAAACGGTTCACCACCGTCGCGGGAACGCGCACCTTCCAGGCATCGGCCGCCGCCTATCACCTGTTCGCCGCCAGACTGGCACCGTATCGGCCGCATGGCAGCGAGACGATCTATCAGCCCGGGACGCCCGATTGCCGCAACGCACCGACCGACCTGCCCAGCGTCGACGTGACATGGAGCGAGGCGAGCGGCGGACGCCAGCATCTCGCTTTCTATTACGGCTGCGGCGATCCCGCGATGCGCGAGGCGCTGCGCGGCGCGGCGGCGCTGCTGCCGATCGCCGGCCTGATCGGCACCCCGCAGCGGCCGGGGGCATCGTGAGGCGCGTCCTCCACCGGCGATCCGCATGCGGTGGATCGCCGGTATCGGCGCAGACGGCGGCGCAGGCCTGTTGCGCCGCCACGATCCGGCCTAGATAAAGCGCATGGCACAACCGGTCACCGAACTCACCGATCGCGCCCGCGACATCTTCCGTGCCGTGGTCGACGGCTATGTCGAAAACGGCATGCCGGTGGGGTCGAAGACGATCGCGATCGCCTCCGGGCTCAACCTGTCGCCGGCGTCGATCCGCGGCGTGATGCAGGAGCTGGAGGAACTGGGGCTGCTCGCCAGCCCGCATACCAGCGCCGGCCGTATCCCGACCGAACGCGGGCTGCGCCTGTTCGTCGACGGGATGATGCAGGCGCTCGAACCCTCCGCCGAGGAACGCGCCGCGATCGAGGCGCGCGCCGGGCATCGCGGTCCGGTCGAGGAGGCGCTGGCGGCGACGACCGCGGCATTGTCGGGCCTGTCGGCCTGCGCGGGGCTGGTGATGGTGCCCAAGCGCGAACTGGCGCTGCGGTCGATCGGATTCGTCGCGCTGTCGCCCGATCAGGCGATGGCGGTGCTGGTCAGCGAGGATGGCTCGGTGGAGAACCGGGTGATCCAGCTTCCCGCGGGGATGACGCCCTCGGCGTTGGTCGAGGCGGGCAATTACATGACGGCGACGCTGTCCGGCCTGACGCTCGCCGAGGCGCGCGCGCGTGTCGGGCGGCAGATGGCGGAGGGCGAGGCGGCGCTCGACGGCGCGGCGCGGGCGCTGGTCGAGGCGGGGCTGGCCGTATGGAGCGAGGACGGCGCGCGGCGGCCGGTGCTGATCGTGCGCGGGCAGGGGCGGCTGATCGACGCCGCCGCCGCGGCCGACCTCGACCGGGTGCGCGATCTGCTCGACGACCTCGAGGGCAAGCAGGAAATCGCGCATCTGCTCGACAGTGCAAGTGCCGGCGACGCGACCCGCATCTTCATCGGTGCGGAGAACAAATTGTTCGCTTTATCAGGGTCTTCGGTGATCGCGCGGCCGTTCCGCGGACCCGGCGGGCGGGTGGTCGGCGTGGTCGGCGTGATCGGGCCGACGCGGTTGAACTATGCGCGCGTCGTGCCCATGGTGGATTTCACGGCGGCAACGCTCGCCCGATTGATGGGCTGACACTACAGGGACCTACATGACCGAAGAGACCAAGATCGACGTGGAAGCACTGCGCCAGGAGACGGCGGAGGCCGCTCCCGAAGTGGCGGAGCATGACGGCGCGGCGGCGCGGATCGCCGACCTCGAGAACCAGCTCGCCGACGCCAAGCAGCAGACTCTGTATGCTCAGGCCGAGATCCAGAACCTCCGCCGCCGTACCGAGAAGGAAGTGTCGGACGCGCGCAATTATGCGACGACCTCGTTCGCGCGCGACATCCTGTCGGTCGCCGACAATCTGGCGCGCGGCCTGTCGGCGATCCCGGCCGATCTGCGCGGCGACGAGCGGCTGAAGGGGCTGGTGACCGGGCTGGAAGCGACCGGCCGCGAGTTGGAAAGCGTGTTCACCCGCAACGGCATCACCAAGGTCAAGGCGATGGGCGCGATGCTCGACCCCAACAAGCACCAGGCGATGATGGAAGTGCCGAGCGACGCAGAACCCGGCACCATCGTGCAAGAGATGCAGGCGGGCTATATGCTTAAGGATCGCCTGCTGCGCCCGGCGCTGGTCGGCGTGGCGAAGAAGCCGGATTGAGGTGGGCGGCGGCTCCGGTTGGTTAAACCGGGGTCGCGCCGATTACGCGGCGTGCGACTGGATGTCGTTGAACGGCTCCGCGTCGCGCAGCACCGCGTTGATGCGCGCCTCCCAGCCGGGGCCGGTGGCGCGGAATTTTTCAATCACGTCAGGGTCGAGATGCAGCGTCACCTCTTCCCATTCGGTATCCGAGCGGACCAGCATCGCGACGATTTCGGGCGGCAGTACCTCGCTTGCGGGGCGCGCCTTTGCGAAATCCTCCTCGGTCCATTCGGGATTGTCGTCGAAATCAGGATCGGCGTCGAAGGGCGGTGTCGGGTCCGGCCTATTCATAACGGCGAAGCTCCTTCTCGTGCGCGCGGCAAAAACTTATAGCGCGAATGCCCATGTCGGTGAAGGTGAACACGAGGCAATGTGCCTTGCCGTCGCTCCGGCCGAATGCCTGATAGCGCTGCTCCCCATAATCGAATCGCTCGTCGACGCGTACAACCGGTCCGAGTCGAACGGTCGTAACTCGGCTAGCGACAGGCCGTGTTTTGCGATGTTGATCGCATCCTTGTCGGGATCGAAGGCGATAGGCATGGATTGAGGCTAGCGACCGGATATGACCGGTCTGCGACCCGACGGTCTTCCAAAAGCGAGACACGCATGCAGCTCAACCCCAATCTCACCGCCGATCGCCCGACCTTCGTCACGCATCTCGAATGCTCGCTGACCGGCGAGCGCTACGACGCGGACCGGCTGCACGGCCTGTCGCGTGCGGGACGGCCGTTGCTGGTGCGCTACGACCTCGACGCGGTGAAGGCGACCCTGTCGCGCGACGCGCTGGCAGCACGGCAGACCGACATGTGGCGGTGGCGGGAGGTGCTGCCGGTGCGGGGGTCTGAGCATGTCATAAGCCTTGGGGAGATCGAGACGCCGCTGATCCCGATCCCGAAAAGCGCGGGCAGCACCAACGTCTGGGTCAAGGACGAGGGGCGATTGCCGACCGGCAGCTTCAAGGCGCGTGGGCTGGTGATGGCAGTGGCGATGGCCAAGGAGCTGGGCGTCACCCGCATCGCGATGCCGACCAACGGCAATGCCGGGGCGGCACTCGCCGCTTATGCGACGCGGGTGGGGATCGAGACGATCGTCTTCTGCCCCGAGGACACGCCGGAAGTGAACGTGCGCGAGATCGCGATGCAGGGCGCGCGGGTGTGGCGGGTCAACGGCCTGATCGATGATTGCGGGGCGATCGTCGGCAAGGGCGCCGCCGAGGGACGCTGGTTCGATTTCTCCACGCTGAAAGAGCCGTATCGGATCGAGGGCAAGAAGACGATGGGGCTGGAACTCGCCGCGCAATTCGGCTGGGAATTGCCCGATGCGATCTTCTATCCCACCGGCGGCGGCACCGGGCTGATCGGCATGTGGAAGGCGTTCGACGAGCTGGAGGCGCTGGGCTGGATCGGCGCGAAGCGGCCGCGCATGTATGCGGTGCAGGCGAGCGGTTGCGCGCCGATCGTCCGCGCCTTCGAGGAGGGCGTCGAACATGCGACACGCTGGGAGGATGCGCATACCGTCGCGGCGGGCATCCGCGTGCCGAAGGCGGTGGGCGACTTCCTGATCCTGCGCGCGGTGCGGGCGAGCGGCGGCAAGGCGCTGGGGGTGGGCGACCCCGCGATCCTCAAGGCGGTGGACGAGGCGGCACGCAAGGACGGGCTGCTGCTGTGTCCCGAGGGCGGCGCGACGCTCGCCGCCTATCGCGAGGCGCTGCGCACCGGCGAGGTCGACGAGGACGAGCGCGTGGTGCTGTTCAATTGCGCGACCGGGCTCAAATATCCGATGCCCGAGGCGCCGCGGACGCTCGACCGGCATGGCGCGATCGACTTCGACGCATTGTAGAGCGGGCGCTCAGCCGAACGGCAGCAGCGTCTCATATTGCGCGAGGCTCGGCGCGCCGGGCACGCGCGCGCCGTGGCGGAGCAGGAAGGCGTGGCGGACGATCTCGCCCTGCTGCTCGATGCCGTAGCGGTGGAGCGGCTGGCCGGGCTTGAGGGCGTAATCGTAGCGGCACCACGGATGCCGCGCGAGCGGCAGGAAGATGCCGCGCTGGTGCTGCCAGATGTGGACCATCTCGTGGATGAACAGCCCCTGGTCGGTCAGCGCGGCAGCGGCGAAATCGTCGCGCCAGCTCTGGCCCTTGGGGTGGAAGTGGATGCAGCCGCGCGGTGCCATCACCGTGTCGCGCGGCTGGAAGAACGCCCATTTGCTGCGCGACAGACGGACCGCGTCATAGTCGATCGTGTCGCGGAAGACCGACGCCGCAAGGCTGCGTTCGCCGTCGGTGAGGGCGCGGGTCGTCGGGATCGTCATCCTGTCCGCCCGTTCGCCGGGATGACGAAGAGGGGGGGATATGCTTCCCCCATCAGAAATCCGGTGCCGCCGCGGCCGCACTCACCGTCATCGCATCGACGTACAGCCGGCCGCCATTCCCGAAGTTGAGCGTCAGCTTGTAGATTCGGCCGGCTTTCGCCTTGGGGTTGATGTCGAACAGCATGACGTGGCGGCCGCCCGGGGTGAAGGCGACCTTGGTCTTCGCCGGTACGGCCACGCGGGCGAGCGGCTTCATCGCCGTCATGCCGCTATCGCCGGCCATGCTCTCGTGCATCTCGGCGCGTACCGCGATGTCGGCGGTGACGTCGATCAGCGTCGCGTCGGAACGACCGCCGTGCAGCGTGAAATAGGCCGCACCCGGCCGGCCCGGCACCGCCGGCAGGCGGATCCACGCGTCGTCCACCTCGACCCGGTCCGGTCCGCCGCAGCCGCCCAGTGCGGCGGCGAGCACCAGCATCGTTCCCACTCCTGTCCGGCGCATCGTCGCTCCTCTTCCCGCAAACGCGATCATTTCTGTCACAGCCCTATGGTCGCCACCGTCTTGCGGCAAGCGGAACCCCACCTATATCGCCGCCATACACAGGAGCTTTCGCTGCCGTAACGGGGCAAAGGTTCCCTGGGTTCGGCAATGATTTTTGCCATCGTTTCGTATGTGAGGGGCTCAGTAAGCACACATGGCTAAAGTAATCGGTATCGACCTCGGCACGACCAACAGCTGCGTTGCGGTGATGGAGGGCGGCAAGCCCAAGGTGATCGAGAATGCGGAAGGCGCGCGCACCACGCCGTCGATCGTCGCCTTCGCCAAGGACGGCGAGCGTCTGGTCGGCCAGCCGGCGAAGCGTCAGGCCGTCACCAACGGCGACAACACGATCTTCGCGGTGAAGCGCCTGATCGGTCGTCGGTTCGACGATCCGATCACCAAGAAGGACACCGAGCTGGTCCCGTACCACATCGTGCGCGGCCAGAACGGCGACGCATGGGTGCAGGCGGGCGGCAAGGATTATTCCCCGTCGCAGATCAGCGCCTTCACGCTGCAGAAGATGAAGGAAACCGCCGAATCGTATCTCGGCGAGACGGTGACGCAGGCGGTCATCACGGTTCCTGCTTATTTCAACGACGCCCAGCGTCAGGCGACCAAGGACGCCGGCCAGATCGCCGGCCTCGAAGTGCTGCGCATCATCAACGAGCCGACCGCGGCGGCGTTGGCCTATGGCCTCGAGAAGCAGGACGGCAAGACGATCGCGGTCTACGACCTTGGCGGCGGCACGTTCGACGTCTCGATCCTCGAGATCGGCGACGGCGTGTTCGAGGTGAAGGCGACCAACGGCGACACCTTCCTGGGCGGTGAGGATTTCGACAACAAGCTGGTCGAATATCTCGCCGAGGGCTTCAAGAAGGACGAGGGCATCGACCTCGCCAAGGACAAGCTCGCGCTGCAGCGCCTGAAGGAAGCCGCCGAGAAGGCGAAGATCGAGCTGTCGTCGGCAGCCTCGACCGAGGTCAACCTGCCGTTCATCACCGCCGATCAGAACGGCCCGAAGCACCTCGTCAAGACGATCAGCCGCGCCGATCTGGAGCGTCTCGTCGACGACCTCATCAAGCGCACCATCGAGCCGATGAAGAAGGCGCTCGCCGATGCCGGCGTGAAGACCGACGACATCAGCGAGGTCGTGCTGGTCGGCGGCATGACGCGCATGCCGAAGGTCCGCGAGGCGGTGAAGACCTTCTTCGGCAAGGAGCCGCACACCGGCGTCAACCCGGACGAGGTCGTCGCGATGGGTGCCGCGATCCAGGCGGGCGTGTTGCAGGGTGACGTCAAGGACGTGCTGCTGCTCGACGTGACGCCGCTGTCGCTCGGCATCGAGACGCTGGGTGGCGTGTTCACCCGGATGATCGACCGCAACACGACGATCCCGACCAAGAAGTCGCAGACCTATTCGACCGCGGACGACAATCAGGGCGCGGTGACGATCCGCGTGTTCCAGGGCGAACGCGAGATGGCGGCGGACAACAAGATGCTCGGCCAGTTCGACCTGGTCGGCATTCCGCCGGCGCCGCGTGGCGTGCCGCAGATCGAGGTCACGTTCGATATCGACGCCAACGGCATCGTCAACGTCTCCGCCAAGGACAAGGGCACCGGCAAGGAGCAGCAAATCCGCATCCAGGCCTCGGGCGGTCTGTCGGACAACGACATCGAGCAGATGGTCCGCGACGCGGAGAAGTTCGCCGACGAGGACAAGAAGCGTCGCGCCGGCGCCGAGGCGAAGAACAACGCCGAATCGCTGATCCACACGACGGAGCGCCAGCTCGCCGACAACGGCGACAAGGTTGACGAGGCACTGAAGGGCGAGATCCAGTCGGCGATCGACGCCGCCAAGGCGGCGGTCGAGAGCGGCGATGCCGATCAGATGACCGAAAAGTCGCAGGCGCTCGCGCAGGTGGCGATGAAGCTCGGCCAGGCGATCTACGAGAAGCAGGCCCAGGCCGATGCGTCTCCCGAGAATGGTGCCGGTGAGGCACCGAAGGATGACGTGGTCGATGCCGAATTCTCGGAAGTCGACGACCACAAGGCGTAACCACTTATGATCTCCACCGTCATGCCAGCGGCGGTCCCGGCGAAGCGATGCTTCGCCCGCGACCGGCCCGCCGGCAGCTCCCGTCATCGGGGAGGCCCCGGCATCGGCCGGGGTGACGGCCGGGGGGCGGCGAGGCGATCATGAGCAGCACAGTCGATTATTACGAATTGCTCGAATGCGAGCGCGGTGCGGATGGCGCGACGATCAAGTCGGCCTATCGCAAGCTCGCGATGAAATACCATCCGGACAAGAATGCCGGGTGCAAGGACAGCGAAGCCAAGTTCAAGGCGGTCAGCGAAGCCTATGAGGTCCTGAAGGACCCGCAGAAGCGCGCGGCCTATGATCGCTACGGCCATGCCGCGTTCCAGAACGGCGGCGGCGGTGGCGGTGCGCAGGACTTCGGCGGCTTCTCCGATATCTTCGAATCGGTGTTCGGCGAGTTCATGGGCGGTGCGCGCGGCGGCGGCCGGGCGCAGCAGCGCCGCGGCGCCGATCTGCGCTACGACATGGAAGTCAGCCTGGAAGAGGCGTTCCATGGCAAGGCGACCGAGATCACCGTCGACGTCTCGGCACAATGCGACACCTGCCACGGCTCGGGTGCCAAGCCCGGAACGCACGCGTCGACCTGCCGGCAGTGCAACGGTCACGGCAAGGTGCGCGCGCAGCAGGGTTTCTTCGTCGTCGAGCGCGCCTGTCCGGTATGTCAGGGCGCGGGCGAGATCATCGCCGATCCCTGCCCGGACTGCCGCGGCGAGGGGCGTGTCGAGAAGACCAAGACGCTGAGCGTCAACGTGCCGCCCGGTGTCGACGAAGGCACGCGCATCCGCCTGTCCGGCGAGGGCGAGGCGGGACCGCGGGGCGCGCCGGCGGGCGATCTGTACATCTTCCTCCACGTCAAGCGGCACCCGATCTTCGAGCGCGAAGGCACGACGCTGTTCGCGCGCGCGCCGATCAGCTTCACGACCGCGGCCCTGGGCGGCGCGCTGTCGATCCCCGGGCTGGACGGGCGCACGCATGAGATCAAGATCCCGGCGGGCATCCAGTCGGGCAAGCAGCTTCGCCAGCGCGGTGCGGGCATGCCGGTGCTGCAAGGCCGCGGGCAGGGCGATCTGGTCATCCAGATCGAGGTCGAGACGCCGACCAAGCTGTCGGTGCGGCAGCGCGAGCTGCTCGAACTGTTCCGCGAGACCGAGACGGGCGACGAATGCCCCGACAGTCAGGGCTTCTTCGCCAAGCTGAAGGGCGTGTTCGCCGCGGAGTGAGGCGCGCACGACGCGGGGTGAGATCGGACTCGAGCCTGATCCACCCCGTTATGGCGGACGTGTCGCGAGGTTCACCCTCTCACGGGCACGGCGTTGCTCCTGCGGGACGGGGGCTAAACAATGGCAAGCCCTCCGCAAAACGCAGTCCGTGACTTACCATGGCTGCACCCCGGCGAAGGCCGGGGCCCAGTTGGGTGAAGGTCTGTAATGACTTGCAACGGCCTCCCCAGCTGGGCCCCGGCCTTCGCCGGGGTATATGAAGTGTTCAACAGAGCTCTCGCTTCCGCCGCAATTCACGCCATCTTGCGCCCTTGTCGCGGATGCGGATGATGCGCGCTTCGTAAACCGGGGGACATGCATGCGCGGACAGGTGTTGGGGGTGGATCAGCGGACCGGCGAAGGGCTGGTCGCGGGCGACGACGGCCGGCGCTATCGCTTCACCCCCGAGGATTGGGCGCAGCGCGGCGAACCGGCGATCGGCCTCCACGTCGATTTCGAGGCCGAGGGCGATCGCGCGCTGAGCGTCTTCGCGATGCCTGCCGCGGGCGGCGTAGCGGCGGCGAGGCATCCGGCACCGCGCGAGCCGGCGAGCGATCGCAACAAGATCGTCGCCGCGCTGCTCGCCCTTTTCCTGGGGACGCTCGGCATCCATCGCTTCTATCTGGGGCGGACCGGATCGGGGGTCGTCATGCTCGTGATGACGCTCACCGTCGTCGGGATGCTCGTCACCGGGCCATGGGCGCTGATCGACGCGATCCGTTATCTCGTGATGTCCAACCGCGAATTCGACGCCCGCTACGCGCGGGATTGAGGCGGCCGCCCGAGCCACGCCCTCTCGGCCCGTGCGGGCAAGGGGGCGGGCGGGCCGATGGGTCAAAGGGTGGAAATGATCACCCCGACCACCAGCGCCTGGGCCGCGATCGCCAGCACGCTGCTGGCTGCGGTTTCGAACATGCGCATGGAAGGTCTCCGATGCCGGAGGAATATCCGGCAAGCGCGAGATGGCTATAATTGCTTGAGATCGCAACATTGTTGCTTGCATGCGCCAATGCGTTTCACGCAACTGTAATAATGCCAACGTCGGACCCGTGTAGCGGACGCTTGCCAGACCCATATCGCGTACGTCAGACTGCCGCTTTGTCGTTCGGGAGATGCCGATGCCCAGATTGCCTTATGCCGCGATGCTCGCGGTAGCGTCGTTGACGGTCGCCGTCGCTGCCGATGCGCGGGTCGCCGCGCCGCGGGTGGGGGCGGCGAGCTTCGAGCAATTGTCGCAGCCGCTGCCGCTGCCGTACGACGGCAATGCCGATGCGAAGGCGGCGGTCGCCGCGGCCAAGGTGCGTGCGCTCAAGGGGCACAAGAAGCTGCTGATCGATCTCGGCGGCAATTGGTGCCTCGATTGCCGGCTGCTCGCCGGCGTGATGGAGCTGCCGACGATGCGCGGCTTCGTCGCGCGCCATTACGAGGTGGTCACGGTGGATATCGGCCGGTTCGACAAGAATCTCGACATTCCCGCACGCTACGGGATCAAGGGCCGGCCGGCCGGGGTGCCCGCGCTGCTGATCGTCGATCCGAAGACCGACCGGGTGGTCAATGCCGGGCGCGAGACGGCGCTGGCGGATGCGCGCTCGCTGTCGCCGCAGGGGCTGGCCGACTGGCTGGCGCAATGGGTGTGAGCAAATCCTCCCCGGCACGGGGAGGTGGCACCGCGCAGCGGTGACGGAGGGGGGATTTCGCAAGCGCTGCGTCTGCGGCGATCCCCCTCCACCCCTCGGCTGGCGCCGAGCGGTCCCCCTCCCCGTGCCGGGGAGGAATGGCTTACCCGAACACCCGCGCGAAAATCGTGTCGACGTGCTTGAGATGATAGCCGAGGTCGAACTTCTCCTCGAGCTGTGCCGGCGACAGCGCCGCGGTGACCTCGGGGTCGGCCTTGAGCAATTCGAGCAGCGAGAGCTGTCCGTCCGATTCCCAGACCTTCATCGCGTTGCGCTGGACGAGGCGATAGGAATCCTCGCGGCTGACACCCGCCTGGGTGAGCGCGAGCAGCACGCGCTGCGAATGGACGAGCCCGCCCATCTTGTTGAGGTTCTTGTCCATCCGCTCGGGGTAGACGAGCAGTTTGTCGATCACGCCGGTGAGGCGCGCCAGCGCGAAGTCGAGCGTGATCGTCGCGTCGGGGCCGATATAACGCTCGACCGACGAGTGCGAGATGTCGCGCTCGTGCCACAGCGCGACATTCTCCAGCGCCGGCGTGACATAGCCGCGCACCATCCGCGCGAGGCCGGTGAGGTTCTCGGTCAGCACCGGATTGCGCTTGTGCGGCATCGCCGACGAGCCCTTCTGGCCGGGCGAGAAATATTCCTCCGCCTCGAGCACTTCGGTGCGCTGGAGGTGGCGGACCTCGGTGGCGAGCCGGTCGATCGACGAGGCGATCACGCCCAGCGTCGCGAAGAACATCGCATGGCGGTCGCGCGGGATGACCTGCGTCGACACGGGCTCGACCGACAGGCCGAGCTTGGCGGCGACATGCTCCTCCACCGACGGATCGATATTGGCGAAGGTGCCGACCGCACCCGAGATCGCGCAGGTGGCGATATCGGCGCGCGCCGCGATCAGCCGGGTCTTGCAGCGGTCGAACTCGGCATAGGCCTGCGCGAGCTTGAGGCCGAAGGTGACCGGCTCGGCATGGATGCCGTGGCTGCGGCCGATCGTCGGCGTCAGCTTGTGCTCGACCGCGCGGCGCTTGAGCACCGCGAGCAAGGCGTCGAGGTCGGCGAGCAGGATGTCGGCGGCGCGCGCGAGCTGCACCGCGAGGCAGGTGTCGAGCACGTCGGACGAGGTCATGCCCTGATGCATGAAGCGCGCCTGATCGCCGACGTTGTCCGCGACCCAGGTGAGGAAGGCGATGACGTCATGCTTGGTGACCGCCTCGATCGCGTCGATCGCGGGCACGTCGATCGCCGGGTTGGTGCGCCACCACGCCCACAATGCCTCGGCGGCTTCCCTGGGCACGACGCCCAGGTCGGCGAGCGCATCGGTGGCATGCGCCTCGATCTCGAACCAGATGCGGAAACGCGCCTCCGGGGTCCAGATCGCGGTCATCTCGGGGCGGGAATAACGGGGGACCATAGTGTTTCTTCGTCCTGACGGGAGCACGGCTCGTCGCGGCCATTTCGGCCCGACTCGCGGATTTCTGCGGCGCAGTAGCAGCAGGGGCGGCCTGCGACAAACCTCCCGATCCGGAACCATTGCATGCGAAGGATCATTTCCCACATCAAGTATGCGATGCGGTCGGCACAGTCGATCGGCGCATGCTTCATGTAGTACGATGGGAGACAGGTAATGCTGAAATATGCTCTTCTCGCCGGAGTGATGACGTTATCCGCGCCTGCTCTGGCGAAAACGCAGACCAATACTGCACCAACTCAGACGACGCCGGGACAAACTGTGCCGGATTCGGGTTCTGTTGAGGCGCAGCCGCAATCGACGACGCCTGCCGATGCGACGACTGCGACCGACCCTGCGCAGACTGCGGCAACGCAACCCGCAGGCGCCGATCAGGTCGCGACGGTGGTCCAGACCGAATTCCCGACCTATGACGCCAACAAGGACGGCAAGCTCGAAAAGGCCGAATTCGCCAGCTGGATGGTCAAGCTGAAACAGGCCAGCGACCCCAAGGCGAGCGCCGAAAGCGCCTCGACCAAGAAATGGGTGAACGCCGCCTTCGCCCAGGCCGACACCGACAAGAGCCAGTCGGTCTCTCAACCCGAATTGATCGGCTTCCTGAGCAAGGGCCAGTCGTAACCTCGGGGTGACGTGAGAAAAGGGGCCGCCGGTGCGATCCGGCGGCACCTTTCGTTCGGACGGTTACTGCTGTGGTGGCAATTCGACGGTGACGTGAAGCGTGCCGGTGTTGCCGGTGAAATCGACGTCGTTGAAGCCGAGGGCCAGTCCCGCCGCGGCATCCGGAATCGGCAGGCGGACACCCTTGCCGACCATGAACGGCCGGCTGACCACCGCACCCTTGGCGTCGACGAACACCGCGACTAGCCCGTGACGATAGGCGGGATAAAGCAATTTGGGCACGTAGAAGCTGGGATAGCGCTGGCCATCGGGCGACAGCGTGTCGTTGATCGTCTTCTTTTCGTTGCCGATCGCACCGACGCCGGCCGCCTCGGCGGTGTTGGTCGTGCCTTCGGCGAAGATCACCGCCTTGCCGGCGGGCACCTCGATAGGGACGACCACCGGCGGCTTCGCCCCCTTGGCGCCGATCGGCAGCGTCGCGGCATTCGCCACCGGGTCCCAGGGCGCGGTGGCGGCGTCGATTGCGACCGAGACGCGATGCACGGTCGCGGGTGCCGCCGGCGCGGGGGCGGGGGCGCCCGCCGGCGCGCCAGCGCCCGGCTTGGCATCGGCGTCCTCGACGGTGACGGATGCGACCGGGATATCGATCGTCACCGACAGCGTGCCGCTGTTGTCGAAGAAGGCATCGTCGTTGAGCCCCATCGAGATGCCGGCGGCGCCGGCCGGCACGACCAATTTGGTACTGCGGCCGATCGGGAACGGGCTGCCGACGATGACGCCGTCGCCGGAGATGAACGCGCCGACCAGTTCGTCGAGGAAGATCGGCTCTTTCGCCGCCCTCATATGGTGGCTGGGGAGATAGTCGAAATTGCCGCGATCGTTCGGCCAGGACGTGTCGCCGTCCGGCCCCAACGAGCGGCCGCCACGCATATAGGCGGTCGATCCCGACGCGGTGATCGTTATCGTCGCGCCCGCCTTGATCGCCGGGTCCATGACGATGGCGGCCGGGCGACCATCGTTGAGGCCGTAGCGCAGCGTGCGGTTGGCGCGCATATCCCACGGCATCGACTTCGAATCGACCTTGACGGTCAACGTTTTCGCCATGGCCGGCGTCACGGCGATCAGCGCCGCCAGGCATGCCGTCGAACGAACCAATGATTTCAGCATCTTGTTTTCCCCATCTCCCAATTTACCGAGCTATCCGACGCCAATCGATCTGGCGGCGGCGTATATCGATCCACCGAGTGAATATAGGGGCAGGAAGAGAGTCAATGTTAGACTCACTTCCCCTTTGTATTCATTGAAATTGTTTTCGGTGATATCGGAATACCCCCGTCAGGATTGGGAGTCCGGCACCGACGTCAAATCAATCCTTGCGCCTTCAGGCTGACATGGCCGTTGCGACCGATGATGATGTGGTCGTGCAGCACGACGCCCATCGCCGCGCCCGCGTCGGCGATGGTGCGGGTGATGGCGATGTCGGCGCGGCTCGGGGCGGGGTCGCCGGACGGATGGTTGTGGACGAGGATGATCGCTGCCGAGCCCAGGTCGATCGCGCGACGGATCACTTCGCGGACATGGACCGCGGCCTGATCGATCGAGCCGTCGCTCATCACTTCGTCGCGGATGAGCATGTTGCGCGTGTTGAGGTGGAGGACGCGGAATCGCTCGATACCGTGATGCGCCATGTCGGCGCGCAGATAATCGAGCAGCGCCTGCCAATTGCCGAGGATCGGGCGTTCGGTCACCTCCGCCTTGAGCAGGCGGATCGCGATCGCATGCGCGATCTTGACCGCGGCGGCAGCGGAGGGGCCGACGCCCTTGACCCGGCCCAGCGCCTCGGCATCGGCGCAGAGCAGCCCGCCGATGCCGCCGAACTCGCGTAGCAGGGCCTTGGCGATCGGCTTGGTGTCGATCCGCGGGATGGCGAGCATCAGCAGATATTCGATCAGCTCGTGATCGAGCAGCGCGTCGCCGCCGCCGGCGAGCAGCCGCCCGCGCAGCCGTTCGCGGTGGCCGGCGGCATCGTCCGGCGGGGAGGGGGGAGCGGCCATCGCGGCGAGGCTATCGTCGGTCCGGCATGGGCGCAATTGCGCGGACGCATCGCCCCCGCCTATGAGGGGCGACGATGGGCGAGGGCGTGGACGAGTTGAACGATACGCCCGCGCGGCCGCGACGCTTCGCGACGCCCGCGCAGGCGCGACGCTTCGCGTCGTGGAGTCGGCGGCGACGGATCGCGCTCGGCACCGCGCTTGTCGTGCTCGCCGCGCTGATCGGCCTGTGGGTCGAACGCAAGCCGATCGCCAGCCGGGTCATCGACGGCGAACTCGCCAGGCGCGGCGTCGTCGCGCGTTATGACGTGCGCGATCTGGGGTTCGGGCGGCAGCGGTTGACCAACGTGGTGATCGGCGACCCCGCCGATCCCGATCTCGTCGCCGACTGGCTGGAGACGCGGACGCGCATCGGCCTCGGCGGCGTGCGCCTCGATATGGTGCGCGCCGGGCACGTGCGGTTGCGCGGGCGGATGATCGATGGACGGCTGTCGCTCGGCGAACTCGACAAAGTGATCCCGCCGTCGTCGGGCAAGGCGTTCGCGCTGCCGGCGCTCGACGTCGACGTCGCGGATGCGCGGATGCGGCTGGAGACGCCATTCGGCGTCGCGGGGCTGAAGATCGCCGGACGCGGGCGGCTGGATGGCGGCTTTGCCGGCACCGTCGCGGTGGTGAGCGACCGGCTCGCACAGGGCGGTTGCGACGCCGACGGGGTCCGCGCGGCGCTGAAGGTCGCGGTGACCGCCGGTGCGCCGCGGCTGCGTGGCCCGGTGCAGATCGCCGCGGCACGCTGCGCCGGGGTCGACGTGCAACGGGGCGGGGCGGATATCGACGTGGCGCTGACGCCGGCGCTGGACGGCTGGCGGGGCAGCGCCCGGCTGGCGAGCGGACCGGTGCGTGGCGCCGGTGCGCGGGTCGCCGGGCTGCGCGGCGCGGTCACCTTCGATGGCGCCGCGCAGGGGACGGGCGGAACGGTGGATCTCGCGGCAAGCACGGCCGCGGTAGCCGGCGCGACCGCGGGGACCATCGCTATCGAGGGGCGCTATCGGGTCGGCGCGGCGCAGACGTTCGCCGGCACCGTCCGCGTCGCAAACGCGCGGATCGCACCGGATCGGCTGCCGACGATCGGCACCGCCGCGGGTGCGGGGACGCCGGTCGCGCCGCTGGTCGCCGCGGCGGCGCAGGCGCTGCGTGGCGCGGCTGATCGGTTCGGCGGATCGGCGGCGCTCGCGGTCCGGCAGGACGGCGGCACGGGGCAGGCGCGGGTGACCGCCGCGTCGCTGGAAGCGGCGAGCGGCGCCCGCGTGCAAATCGAAGGTGGTACGGGGCTGACCCTAGGCTGGCCGGGTGCGCGGCTGCGGATCGATACGCGCCTCGCCATGGCCGGCGGCGGATTGCCCGATGCGCAGATCGCGCTGGCGCAGGCACGTGCGGGCGGACCGATCACCGGCCGCGCGACGATTGCGCCTTATGCCGCCGGCGGTGCGCGGCTGGCGCTGACGCCGGTCGACTTCACCGCGACGCCGGACGGGGCGACGCGGATCGCGACGCGGGTGGCGTTGTCGGGGCCGCTCGGCAACGGGCGCGTCGACGGGCTGGCGCTGCCGGTCGACCTGCGCTGGAACGGACGCGGCACCTTGGTGGCGAACCCCGCCTGTACGCCGGTGGCGATCGAACGGCTGGCGGTGGCGGGGCTGGTGCTCGATCCGCTGCGTACGACGCTGTGTCCGATCGCCGGGGCGATGGTGACGCTGGCGGATGGACGCTTGACCGGCGGGGCGCGGCTGCCGGCGGTGCGGCTGGCGGGGCGGCTCGGCCAGACGCCGCTGACCGTCGCGGCGAGCGGTGCGCAGGTGCGGCTCGGCGACGGCGGCTTCGTGCTCGACAGCGTCGCGGCGCGGCTGGGCAGCCCGGAGCGGGTCACGCGGATCGACCTCGCGCAGCTCACCGGCCGGATCGCCGGCGGCGCGGTGGCGGGCACGTTCGGCGGCGGCGCGGGGCAGATCGCCAACGTGCCGCTGCTGCTCGGCGCGGCGGCGGGCGACTGGTCGCTGCGCGGCGGTGCGCTGCGGCTGGCGGCGACGATGACGGTCGACGATGCCGCACCCGATCCGCGCTTCAAGACGCTGGCGGCGCGCGACGTCACGTTCGATCTGGTGGGCGGCGCGATCGCCGCGCGCGGGACGCTCTACGAGCCGACGAAAGACGTGAAGGTCGCCGATGTCGCGATTCGCCACACGCTGGCGAGCGGGCGCGGCACCGCCGATCTGACCGTGCCCGGGATCGCCTTCACCAAGGACTTCCAGCCCGAATTGCTCACCCGCCTGACCTTCGGCGTCGTCGCCGACGTGCGCGGCAGCGTCAATGGCGACGGCCATATCGCGTGGAGCCCCGAAGGCGTCGGCTCGACCGGCACGTTCGCGACCAAGGATACCGATCTCGCCGCCGCCTTCGGTCCGGTGACCGGGATCAGCACGACCCTGCACTTTACCGACCTGCTGGGCCTCGCGAGCGCGCCGGCGCAGGTGGCGACGATCAAGACGGTCAATCCCGGCATCGCGGTCACCGACGGCACGATCGTCTACCAATTGCTCCCCGATCTCCGCGTCCGGATCGACAGCGGCGATTGGCCGTTCGCCGGCGGCACGATGACGCTGCTGCCGACGACACTCGACTTCACCGAATCCGCGGCGCGGCGGATGACCTTCCGCATCCAGGGTGCCGCGGCGGACCAGTTCCTCGAACAGTTCGACTTCAAGAACCTGAGCGCGACCGGCGTCTTCGACGGCGAGCTGCCGATGATCTTCGACGTGCAGGGCGGGCGGATCGAGGGCGGGCGCCTCGCGGTGCGGCAGGGCGGCGGCAGTCTCGCCTATGTCGGTGACCTCTCGCAGAAGGATCTGGGACTGTGGGGCAATATCGCCTTCCAGGCGCTGAAATCGCTGCGCTACCGCAACCTGACGATCGGCATGAACGGGCCGCTCGCCGGCGAGATGGTGACCGAGGTGCGCTTCGCCGGGGTGACGCAGGGGCAGGGCGCGAAGAGCAACTTCCTCGTCCGCCGGCTGCAGCGGCTGCCGTTCGTGTTCAACATCCGGATCAAGGCGCCCTTCCGCGGGCTGCTCGATTCGGCGCAGTCCTTCTACGACCCCAGCCGGCTGATCCAGCGCAACCTGCCGGCATTGCTCGAACGCCAGCAACAGCAGCAGAAGAGCCAGCAGCCCGCACCCATTCAGCCCCCCGCAAGCGGAATCGTGCCATGACCGAAACAGGATTGAAGATGGAGCAGCGAATCACGACCTTGAGACGCAGGACGGGGCTGGCCGCGATCGGTCTGGCGACGACGCTTGGTGGCTGCATCAACGTCTCGGCGCCCGACAAGCCGATCGAGATCAACCTCAACATCAGCGTCACGCAAGAGGTGGTCTATCGTCTCGATGGCGAGGCGAAGTCGCTGATCCAGCAGAATCCGGGGATATTCTGATATGAAGACGAAGCTTTTGATCGTTGCCGGTGCGGTGGCCCTGCTGGGGCTGTCGACGATGGCGATGGCGCAGCGCGACCCGGCCTATGCCGCCGCGCGCGAAGCCAAGCAGGTCGGCGAACAGCCCGACGGCTATCTCGGCGTGGTGAGCGGCGGCGCGTCGGTGCAGGCGCTGGTCCGCGACATCAACATCAAGCGCAAGGCCGCCTATACCGCCAGCGCGCAGGCGAGCGGCGCGACGGTGGAGCAATTCGCCTTCACCAGCGGCTGCAACCTCGTGGCGAAAGTGGGCCGCGGCGAGATGTACAAGACGCCGTCGGGCCAGTGGAAGGAGAATAGCGGCACGCCGGAGCTCGATCCGCGGTGTAAGTAACCCGATTCCTCCCCGCTTGCGGGGAGGGGGACCAGCGAAGCTGGTGGAGGGGGCTCGCCACCAGCGTAGCGCTTGCGGAAGCCCCCCTCCGTCAGCACTGACGTGCTGCCACCTCCCCGTGCCGGGGAGGAATGGTGCGGGAACCAGACGGTTGACACCCCGGCACCCCCCACCTAAACGGACCGGGCCTTGGCGGGATCGCTCGCCCCGCGCGTTTTCTCCCCCGGCTGAACGAAACAGGCGAGGGATGGCGCGTGGCGGACGAGGAACCTGGACGAGACTTCACCAGCGCGGACGATCCGCGGCTTTCCGCGCTCGACGAGCGGCTGAAGGAAGCCCGGCATGCCGAAGCGTTGCGGACGGGGCAGGGGGCGCCGACGGCCGATGCGGGATATTCGCTCGGCAATCGCGTGCTCGCTGCACTCATCGGAAGCCTCGTCGGCAGTGCGCTGATCGGCTGGTGTATCGACCGCTGGTTCGCCACGACGCCCTGGGCGCTGATCGTGATGCTGTTCCTCGGAATCGCCGTCGCGTTCAGGCAGATCATTCGGATTGCAGGCGAACGCCCGGAATAACCGGGCGTTTGTCGTATTAGGGAGCGAACGGGCCAAGTGGCGGCAGAATCGGGCAGCAAGATCGATCCGATGCACCAGTTCCTGATCGAACCTTTGTTCGGTCGGCATTGGGTCGTCGCGGGATACGACATCTCGTTCACCAACTCGGCGTTGTGGATGGTGATCACGCTCGCCAGCCTGTGGCTGTTCATGCTCGGCGGGATGAAGCGCGAGCTCGTCCCCGGCCGCTGGCAGGCGGCGGTCGAGGGCTTCACCGGCTTCGTCTCCAACATGCTGACCTCGAACATCGGGCCGCAGGGCAAGCGCTTCGTGCCCTATGTCTTCTCGCTGTTCATGTTCATCCTGTTCGCCAACATCTGGGGCCTGACCCCGGTCGGCATCGTGCCGGGCTGGCATCCGTTCACCATCACCAGCCACCTCACCGTCACCGGTGTGCTCGCGGTGATCAGCTTCGCGATCGTGCTGATCGTCGGCTTCGGCAAGCACGGCTTCCACTTCTTCAGCCTGTTCGTGCCGCACGGCACGCCGAAGCTGATGATCCCGCTGATCTTCGTCGTCGAGCTGATGAGCTTCCTGGTACGCCCCTTCTCGCTGGGCCTGCGACTGTTCGTCGCGATGACCGCGGGGCATATCCTGCTCAAGGTGCTGGCGGCCTTCGTGATCAGCGGCCTCAACCTCGGCATCGGCTACGGCCTGCTGGTGTCGCTGCCCAGCTTCCTGCTGATGATCGGCATCACGCTGCTCGAGCTGCTGGTCGCCGCCATCCAGGCTTACGTCTTTGCGCTGCTGACGAGCGTCTACCTCAACGACGCCGTCAACCTGCACTGAGTTTTTCGTTCCAACCTACTGAATTGATACGGGAGTTTTGACATGGACGCAGAAGCCGCCAAGATGATCGGTGCCGGTCTGGCCGCGATCGGCATGGGCCTCGCCTCGCTCGGCGTGGGCAACGTGTTCGCCAAGTTCCTCGAGGGTGCGCTGCGCAACCCGGGTGCGGCGGACAGCCAGCAGGGCCGTCTGTTCATCGGTTTCGCGGGCGCCGAGCTGCTCGGCCTGCTCGCCTTCGTGACGATGATCATCCTGCTCTTCGTCGCTTAACATCGGACGTGTTCGCCGGGCGGGTGCGCCCGGCGACTCTTCGAGGTCGCGCAAAAGGTCCTAAATGCCTCAGATTTCGCAGATCGCTGCTACCTACGCCTCGCAGATCTTCTGGCTGCTCGTCACCTTCGGCATCCTGTATTTCGGGATCGGCAAGGTGATGGTGCCACGGGTCATCGCGACCGTGGACGCGCGTGAAGGCCAGATCGCGGCCGACCTCGCCGCGGCCGAACAGGCCCGTCTCGCCGCCGACCAGGTCGAAGCGGCGTGGCGCCTGAAGATGGACGAGGCACGCGCCGCGGCGCTCGCCGAAACCACCGCCGCCAAGGCGCAGGCCGCCAAGGCATCCGAAAGCCAGATCCGGTCCGCCGATGCGGAACTCGCCGAACGCCTTGCGCATCACGACCTCGCGGTCGGCAATGCCAAGTCGCAGGCGATGCTCAATCTCCAGGCGGTTGCGGCTGAAGTTGCGCAGGATCTGGTCGCCAAGGTGTCGGGCCTGACCGTCAGCATCGATGCCGCCGCGGATGCGGTGCGCCGGAGCAATGCGCATGGCTAATCCCGCCAGCAGTCTCGTCGCCGCCAATCTGTCGGATGCGGCATCGTCCGAAGCGATGCAGCCGCAGAACGTGCGGGACGGCAGCCAATTGACCGCCAACGTCTCCGAACCCGGTGCCGAGCACGTCGCCGAGGCGACCGCGCTGGGCTTCAACACCACCGGCTGGGTCGGCATCGCTGCCTTGGTCGTGCTGATCGGCATGCTGATCGTCAAGGTGCCGGCGAAGATCGCCGCGAGCCTCGACAAGCAGATCGCCGCGGTCCGCCAGCAGCTCGACGAGGCCAAGAAGCTGCGCGCCGAGGCCGAGGTGCTGCGCAACGAATATGAGGCGAAGGCCAAGGCGGCCGAGGCGGATGCGGTGACGATGCGTCATCACGCGCAGCAGGAAGCCAATCAGATCATCGCCAAGGCGAAGCACGATGCGGAGGAGCTGATGGCCCGCCGCACCAAGCGCGCCGAGGACAAGATCGCCGCCGCCGAGCGGACCGCGATCGCCGAAGTCCGCGCGCTGGCGGCCGAGACCGCGGCTAAGGCGGCGGAGGTGCTGATCGCCGAACAGCTCGACGCACAGGCGGACCGCACGATGATCGACCGTTCGATCGCCAGCCTGGGGCGGGTGAACTAAAGACCAGTCCTCCCCGCTCGCGGGGAGGGGGACCGCCCGCGCCAGCGGGTGGTGGAGGGGGTTCCCCACGCGCACAGCGCTTGTCGAAGCCCCCCTCCGTCAGCGCTGACGCGCTGCCACCTCCCCGTGCCGGGGAGGATTGATATCTCCGACGCGCGTCTCTTCCCGGGTTTCCGGCGCCGTCCTGCATTTACGAGCCCGTACAGGAGTAACATCCATGTCGTGGCTCATCCTGGGCATCGCCGTGTTCACCGAAATCTGCTGGGCGCTCAGCCTCAAATGGGCGGCGACCGCCGCGACGTGGCAGGCGTCGAGCGTCCCGATCATCCTGTCCTTCGTCAACATGGGGCTGCTCGCGCTGGCGATGCGCGGCCTGCCCGCCGGCACCGCTTATGCGGTGTGGACGGGCTGCGGCGCAGTGGGCGTCATCATCGGCGGCGTCCTGCTGTTCGGCGACAAGGTCGGCGTGGTGCAGGCGTGTTTCATGGCGCTGACCGTCATCGGCATCGTCGGCACCAAGATGTTCGCGCAGGCCTGACCCTTTCGCGGCGGCGCGAGGCTGCTACAAGGCCGGGTCGCGCGCCGGTGCGCGGCCGTGTCGAGGTGGCCCGATGTCGATCCTTTTCGCTGCGCTGATGGTCGCGCAATCCTCGCCGGCGTCGCAAGCCGCGGACAAATTCGCGCTCGACCTACCCGCGGAGGGTACGCCGGCCGCGCCGGCAGACCCGGTAGCGCCCGTTGCCGCGGCGACTCCGGCGGCGGGCGGCTATTCGCTCGATACGCCGATCGCGGACCTGATCGCCGAGCCGCGCGCGAAGGCGATCCTCGACCGCGACATGCCGGGGATGAGCGACGATCCCAATCTGCCGAAGTTTCAGGCGCTGTCGCTGCGCAAGCTCGCACCGCTCAGCGGCGGGCAGATGACCCCGGCCCTGCTCGCGAAGGTGGGCGCCGATCTCGCGGCGATCGACGGGACGGCGGCACCGGTGAAGAAGGTCGAGAGCCGACGCGCGCTGCCATCGGGGCGGTAATCCCGATTCCTCCCCCGCAAGGGAGAGGAATTTGCCGCCTCGTCGCAACCCTCTAGCCCCGCACCGCCGCGACTCCTACATGCCGCTCATGTCCGGTTACGGTCCTCCCGATCGATTCAACGAAGAGCGCGCCACTTTCACCGTCCGCGGGTCCGATACGCCGGATCTGGACGCGGGGATCGCCGCGATCCGCAACGTGCTCGCGACGCTGCCGAGCCGCTCGGGCGTGTATCGCATGCAGGATGCCAAGGGCGACGTGCTCTATGTCGGCAAGGCGCGGTCGCTCAAGCAGCGCGTCGCCAATTATACGCAGGTCAAGGGGCTGACCAAGCGGCTGCAGCGGATGATTGCGCAGACGCGGTCGATGACGATCGTCACCACCAACAACGAGGCGGAAGCGCTGCTGCTCGAGGCGCAGCTCATCAAACGCTATCGCCCCGCGTATAACGTGCTGCTGCGCGACGATAAGTCGTTCCCGTTCATCCTGCTGCGCGGCGACCACGAATTTCCGCGCGTCCAGAAGCATCGCGGTGCGCGGCGCGCGCCGGGCAATTACTACGGCCCGTTCGCCAGCGCGGGCAGCGTCAACAACACGCTCAACGCGTTGCAGAAACTGTTCCTGCTGCGCTCGTGCACCGATGGCTTCTTCAAGACGCGCGACCGGCCGTGCCTGCTCTATCAGATCAAGCGCTGTTCGGCGCCGTGCGTCGGCCGCGTCAGCAAGGCGGATTATCAGGAACTGGTCGACGATTGCCGCGACTTCCTCGGCGGCAAGTCGACCAAGGTGCAGGCCAAGCTCGGCGTGCAGATGCAGGCGGCGGCGGAGAATATGGATTTCGAGCTGGCCGCGCTGCTACGCGACCGGCTGAAGGCGCTCACCTTCGTCCAGGGCTCGCAGGCGATCAATGCGGAAGGGGTCGGCGATGCCGACGTCTTCGCGCTCGCCTGCAAGGACGGGACGATGGGCATCCAGGCGTTCTTCATCCGCGGCGGCCAGAATTGGGGCCATCGCAGCTTCTTCCCGCAGCATACCAACGAGGTGCCGGAAGAGGAGGTGCTGACCAGCTTCCTGACCCAATTCTACGAAGAGGTGCCGCCGCCCAAGACGATCCTGCTCGACCGCGAGCTGGGCGAGGGTGCGCTGCTCGGCGAGGCGCTCGGCGAGCGTGCCGGCTACAAGGTCGCGTTGTCGGTGCCGCAGCGCGGCGACCGGCGGCGGCTGATGGAGCAGGCCAAGCGCAACGCGATCGAGGCGCTCGAACGGCGGCTGGCGGAGAGCACGACGCAGGCGCGGCTGCTGCGCGAGGTCGCCGATCTGTTCGACCTGCCCGAGCCGCCCGACCGGATCGAGGTCTACGACAACAGCCATATCCAGGGCACCAACGCGCTGGGTGCGATGGTCGTCGCCGGGCCGGAGGGCTTCCGCAAGGGCCAGTATCGCAAGTTCAACATCAAGGGCAACGAGGCGGCGACCGACAGCGACGTCGGCATGATGCGCGAAGTGTTCCGCCGCCGCTTCGCGCGCCAGCTCGACGAGGCCCCCGATCGCGACGACGGCACGTGGCCCGACCTCGTCCTGATCGACGGCGGCAAGCCGCAGCTCAATGCGGCCAAGGCGGTGCTCGAGGATCTCGGCATCGAGGACGTGTGCATGGTCGGCGTCGCCAAGGGACCGCACCACGGCCGCGACGGGCGCGAGGTGTTCCACATGCTCGACGGGCGCGAATTCCAGTTGCCGGTCAACGCGCCGGTGCTCTTCTACCTTCAGCGGCTGCGCGACGAGGTGCACCGGTTCGCGATCGGCGCGCATCGCGACAAGCGCTCCAAGGCAATCGGTGCGAGTCCGCTGGACGAGGTGCCCGGCATCGGCCCGGCGCGCAAGAAGGCGCTGCTGATGCATTTCGGCACCGGCCGCGCGGTGCGCAACGCGAGCCTGGAGGACCTCAAGAAGGCACCCGGCGTATCGGCCGGCGTCGCGCAGCAGGTGTACGACTTTTACCACGCGCGGTGATGGCCCTACCAATTGTTCACGTCCCTGCCGTATGGCCGGGCCATGGCGACCCGCGTCTTCCTCACGATCGACACCGAATTCGCCTGGCGGCATCATGCTGCCGGGCTCGACGTCGAGACGATCTATGCGCGGTCGATCGAACCCGCCGGGGTGGGGCTGAGCTATCAGCTCGATCTGCTCGCCGAGCACGGGTTGAAGGCGTGCTTCTTCGTCGATCCGATGCCGGCGCTGATCTTCGGCCTTTCGCCGGTCAAGCGGATGGTCGATACCATCCTGGCCGCGGGGCAGGAGGTGCAGCTTCATCTCCACCCCAATTGGACCGCGGCGCGGGTCGGTGATCGCGGCGCGCATTACGCCCGTTTCCAGCTGCACGAATATACGCTGGGCGAGCAGCGCGACCTGCTGCGCGGCGCGGTCGAACTGCTGGTCGCGGCAGGAGCGCCGGCGCCGATCGCGTTCCGCGCCGGCGGCTATGCGGCGAACGAGGATACGCTGATCGCGCTCGCCGAACTCGGCTTCGCCTATGACAGCAGCCACAATGGCGCCGAGGCGGCGGAGAGCCGGATCGCGCTGCCGCCCGCCCAGATCGCGCCGATCGACCATCATCTGATCGAGGTGCCGGTGACGGTGATCGAGGATGCGCCGGGCATGTGGCGCACCTTCCAATTGTGCGCGCTGTCGGGGGCGGAGACCGCGGCGGCGCTCGATCATGCCGCGGCGGAGGGCCATGCCGCGGTGACGATCGTCAGCCATGGCTTCGAACTCGCCAACCGTCTCGGCACCCGCGCCAACGGCGTCCACGTCCGGCGTTTCGATACCTTGTGCCGGCTGCTGGCCTTGCGCACCGACGCGCTGCCGACGGTGCATTTCGCCGATCGTCCCCCGCTCACGCTGGGGCAGGACGATCGCCCGCTCGGCGCCAATGCGCTGCGCCGGCGCTTGCGGCAGGCCGAGCAGCTCTGGTCGAACTGGGTCGCGGAACGCGGCGTATGACGGCGGTGGCGCTCAAGTTCCAGGTCGGGGCGCGGACATTGGCGGTGGTGCGGCGACGGCTGGTGCGGGTGGCGCTGTCGCTCGACGCGGTGCTGGCGGGGCAGGTGCCGGTGCTGCCGGAAACCGATGGCGACGGCTATCTGATCACCTCGCTGCCCGCATCGCTCGCCGGAGCGGTGGAGCGCGGCGGCCGGGTCGCGATGGAGCGCCAGCGCTACACGCGCTTCTACACCGATCTCAGCATCGGCCACGATGCGTGGATCGCGGGCCTGTCGAGCTCGGCGCGCTCGACGCTGAAGCGCAAGACCCGGAAGATCGAGGCGGCGGGGCTGGCGATCCACGCCTATCGGACCGCGGCGGAGTTCGCCGCTTTCTACCCGCTGGCACGGACGGTGTCGGCGACGACCTATCAGGAACGGTTGCTCGACGCCGGCCTGCCCGAAGATGCGGCGTCGGTGGCGCATCTGTCGGCGCTGGCGGCGGCGGACGAATTACGTGCCTGGCTGCTGCTGATCGGCGGGACACCGGTCGCCTATCTCTGCTGCACCGCGCAGGGGACCGCGTTGCGCTACGATCATGTCGGCCATGATCCGGCGTGGAGCGAGCTGTCGCCCGGTACGGTGCTGCATGCGGCGGCGATGCGCGATCTGTTCGAGGACCGGTTCGCGCGCTTCGACTTCACCGAGGGGGAAGGGCAGCACAAGCGGCAGTTCGCGACGGACGGGGTGGCGTGCGTCGATCTGCTGTTGCTGCGTCCGACGCTCGCGAACCGGGCGACGCTGGCGGCGCTGGCGGGGTTCGACGGGATGATGGCGCGGGCGAAACGCGCGGCTGGGCATCCGCGGGTGGCGGCGCTGGCGAAGAGGGTGCGGCGGTAGCGTGCCGCCGGTCCTGCCTCTGGCGGGAAAGGGCCGGGGGGCTATATCCCCATGATGTATCTGCGCGCCGAAGCCATCGTTCTCGCGATCCGCGCGCATGGCGAGCATGGCGCGGTGGTGCGCGCGCTGACCCGCGGCGACGGCGTCCAGCCGGGCTATGTCCGCGGCGGCCGGTCGCGGCATCTGCGCCCCGTGCTGCAGCCGGCCAATGCGATCGCCGGCGAATGGCGCGCGCGCACCGGCGAACAGCTCGCCGCGCTCACCGTCGAGCCGCTGCACAGCCGCGCGGCGTTGCACGGCGAGCCCTTGCCCGCCGCGGCGCTCGCCTGGGTCACCGCCTTGACCGCAACGGCGTTGCCCGAGGCGCAACCCTATCCGCGGCTCTACGACGCGCTCGGCGCGGTGCTCGACGCGGTCGAGGCGGCGCCGGCGGCGCGCGGCTGGGCGACCGCGCTCGTCCGCTACGAATTGCTGCTGCTCGCCGAACTCGGGTTCGGGCTCGATCTCACCGCCTGCGTCGTCACCGGCGGCGAGCATGATCTCGGCTTCGTCTCCCCCCGCAGCGGCGGTGCGGTCAGCCGTGGTGCGGCTTACGGTTACGAGCAACGGCTGTTCGCGCTGCCCGCCTTCCTGACCGAAGGCGGCGCGGCGGACTGGCCCGATATCCTCTCGGGGCTCGCGATCACCGGCCATTTCCTCGCGCGCGATCTGCTCACCGATCGCCGCGCCGATCCGCTTGTCGCGCGCGAACGGCTGGTCGCGATGCTGAAAAGGGCCGTTGCGTGAAGCACGGCGGCGCGGCTAGGCAGCGGCCATGGCATTGATCGCACTCCTGCCGGGCGACGGCATCGGCCCCGAGGTCATCACCCAGGCGCGCCGCGTGCTCGACGCGCTCGATCTCGACCTGACCTATGAGGAGGCACTGGTCGGCGGCGTCGCCTATCATAGCGTCGGCCATCCGCTGCCCGAGGCGACGCTGGACCTTGCCCGGCGAGCGGATGCCTTGCTGTTCGGCGCGGTCGGCGATCCGCGCTGCGACTCGCTCGAACGCGCGCTGCGCCCCGAACAGGCGATCCTCGGCCTGCGCAAGCATCTGTCGCTCTTCTCCAACCTCCGCCCCGCGACCCTGTTCGAAGGGCTGGAGGACGCCTCCGCGCTCAAACCCGAGGTGGCGCGCCAGATCGACCTCGTCATCGTCCGCGAACTCAACGGCGACGTCTATTTCGGCGAGAAGGGCCGCCGCACCACCGCCGCGGGTCATCGCGAAGGCTATGACATCATGAGCTACGACGAAACCGAGGTGCGGCGCATCGCCCGCGTCGGGTTCGAGACGGCGCGCAAGCGGCGCGGCCAGCTCTGCTCGGTCGACAAGGCGAACGTGCTCGAAACCTCGCAATTGTGGCGCGACGTGGTGATCGAAGAGTCGGCGGACTATCCCGACGTGACGCTGACCCATATGTACGTCGACAATGCCGCGATGCAGCTCGTGCGCAATCCCGGCCAGTTCGACGTGATCGTCACGGGCAATCTGTTCGGCGACATCCTGTCGGATCAGGCATCGATGTGCGCCGGCTCGATCGGCATGCTGCCCTCGGCGAGCCTCGATGATGCGGGCAAGGGGCTGTACGAGCCGATCCACGGCTCGGCGCCCGATATCGCCGGACAGGGCAAGGCCAACCCTTGCGCCGCGATCCTGTCGGCGGCGATGATGCTGCGCCATTCGCTCGGGAACGGCGCGGCGGCGGACCGGATCGAGGCGGCGGTGGCGCAGGCGATCCGCGGCGGCGCGCGCACCGCCGATCTCGGCGGCACGATGAGCACCTCCGCGATGGGGGACGCCGTCCTCGCCGTCCTGTGAGCGCGCTGCTCGAGATCGCGGTCGTCATCCCGACGTTCAACGAACGCGCCAACGTGCCGACGCTGATCGCCCGGCTCGATCAGGCGCTGACCGGGCGGCGCTGGGAGGCGATCTTCGTCGACGACGACAGCCCCGACGGTACCGCCGAAGCGGCACGCGAACTCGGCCGGGTCGATACGCGGGTGCGGGTGATCCACCGCATCGGCCGGCGCGGCCTGTCCTCGGCGTGTATCGAGGGGATGTGCGCGACTGCCGCGCCGGTGGTGGCGGTGATCGACGGTGATCTGCAGCATGACGAGACGTTGCTGCCCAAAATGCTCGACCTGTTGCAGGCGGATGCCGACCTCGACGTGGTGGTCGGTTCGCGCTTCGTCGACGGCGGCGGGACCGGCGACTGGGACCGCGACCGCGTCGCCAAATCGGCGTTCGCGACGCGCCTGTCGCGCCGGGTGCTCAAGGGCGACCTCAGCGATCCGATGAGCGGCTTCTTCGCGATCCGCACCGCGCATGCGCGGCGGCTCGCGCCGGAATTGTCGGCGATCGGCTTCAAGATCCTGCTCGACCTGATGACCGCCAGCGCCGAGCCGCTGCGCTTCGCCGAACTGCCCTATACCTTTCGGGTACGGACCGAGGGCGAGTCGAAGCTCGATCACGTCGTCGCGATGGAATATCTGATCGCGCTCTACGACCGGATGTTCGGGCGGTTCGTGCCGGTGCGCTTCGCGATGTTCTCGTGCATCGGCGTGCTCGGCGTCGGCGTGCATATGGGGGTGCTCGGCGTCGCGATGCTGTTCGGCGCGGCCTTCCTCGGCGCGCAGATCCTCGGCGCGCTGGCGGCGATGACGTTCAACTTCGCGCTCAACAACGCGCTGACCTATCGCGATCGGCGACTGAAGGGCATGCGGCAATGGCTCGACGGCTGGGTGTCGTTCTGCGTCGTCTGTTCGGTCGGGCTGGTCGCGAACGTCGGGATCGCGGCGTTCGTCCACGACGTCCACAACGAGGGCGCGGCGGCGTCCGCGTTGCTCGGGATTCTGGTCGGCGCGGTGTGGAATTACGCGCTGTCGTCGAAATTCGTGTGGGGCCGGTATTAAGTGACTTATTCCTCCCTCGCTTTAGCGGGGGAGGGGGACCGCCCGGCGCAGCCGGGTGGTGGAGGGGGCGTCTCCACGAATGACGAATCCTGCCGTATCCTCCCCCTCCGTCATGCCTTCGGAAAATCCCTGGCGGGGGAGGAATACCGCGCGCCTAAACCCAGCTCTTGAACCACATCCAGCCATGGAACGACCCCGGCCCGCGCAGTGCCGCGGCGGACAGGATCGGGTGGAAGTGGATGAACAGCACCGCGCTCGCGGCGAGGAACGCCTCGTCCCAATTGCGCAGGCGTTGCCGCCAATGGTCGAACGTCGCGGCGATGACCAGCGCCAGCCAGATGCTCGACAGATAGTAATAATAATAGAAGCCCAGCGACTTGGGGATGATCGCCCACATCGCCACGCTGGCGATCCATAGCAGGGCGACACCACCGGTCCGCGAATTGCCGTCGCGCACCCACGCCGCGATCCCGGCGACCACCGCGACCAGCCCGCCCCACATCACCACCGGATTGCCGAGCATCAGGATGCCGCGCTGCGCGCCGTCGGCGGGCTCGTAGAAATACCAGACCGGCCGCCAGTCGAACGGCCACGTCCACCAGCTCGACTGATAGGTGTGCGGCGGCAGCACCTGCGTCTGCTGGCGGTACATGTCGAGCTGGAAGGGGAGCAGTCGCGCGAGCGTCAGCGGCTGGTCGGCATAGAGGAAGGCAGGCCAGAAGGTGGCGAAATAGGCGAGCATCGCCACGCCGCCGAGCAGGACGAGCGCGACCAGCGGGTGAAGGCCGGGCCAAAGGTCCGGCCGGCGCCGGCGCGCGACGAGATAGGTCGCGCCGGCGAAACCCAGATACGGCAGCGCGGTCCATTTCGTGCCGACCGCCAGGCCGAGCAGCAAGGCGCCGAGCAGCCACCGCCACCAGACCGCCGCGCCGCGCGCGCGCATCGCCCAAAGCAGCGCGGCGAACCCGGTGACGACGAACGCCGCCATGAACCCGTCGAGCATCGCGATCCGCGCCTGCACGAAGACGGTGAAGTTGAGCAACGTCAGCACCGCGCCGATGCTCGCGGTGCGCACCCGGCCGAAGATCAGCCAGAGGATCGCGAACACCCCCATCACCACCGCGCTCGCCGCGACGGTCGACAGCGCGCGCCAGCCGAGCGGGCCGTCGCCGAAGATCGTCATGCCGAGCGCGATCAGCGTCTTGCCGAGCAAGGGATGTTCGATGTTCACCGGCCCGACGAGCCCGCGCAGCATCCGCGCGGCGGGGACGTAATGGACCTCGTCGAAGACGAGCACGTGCGGCGTGGTCAGCCGCCAGCAGAACAATATTTGCGCGACGAGGCCGATGGCGAGCGCGGCGGGGAGGGGGCGGGAGAGGAGGCGCACCCCGTCTTGTCTTCGCGGCGGCGGGCCTTGGCAAGCGCCTCGACGCGCCCGCATGCCGGCATGGTCGCGGCCTGTTGGACGATGCCGTCTCTATCCCGCTGATCGGGAACGGCGAATTGCCCCGGTCTGTCCTACCTGGCGGCATAGGGATAGGGCTGGGGCATCGCATCGCTCTTTCTCATTGCTGCATGACCTGCCGACGTGTGATCCGCGATCGGTGCAGAAATGGAAACGATCAGGGGGTGATCGTTTCCATTAAGGTGTCCATCTTGTCCATGTTGCGCGCGGCGCCGCCGCGGCGTCCCGCGTCGCCAACGCTTGCACCGCCCGCACCCGTCCGGCTAAGCGCATCGCATGAAGCGCAAGGCAGGACAGGACCGCTCGATCACCGCCAATTGGCGTCCGGCGACGCTCGCCATCCGCGGCGGCACCGCGCGCAGCGAATATGGCGAGACCAGCGAGGCGCTGTTCCTGACCTCGGGCTATACCTACGACAAGGCGGCCGATGCCGCGGCGCGTTTTGCCGGCGAGCAGGAGGGGATGACCTATTCCCGCCTGCAGAACCCGACCGTCGAGATGCTCGAACAGCGGATCGCCCTGCTCGAAGGCGCCGAGGCGTGCCGGACGATGGCGACCGGCATGGCGGCGATGACCGCGGCGCTGCTGTGCCAGTTGCAGGCCGGCGATCATCTCGTCGGCGGCCGTGCCGCCTTCGGTTCGTGCCGCTGGCTGACCGACACGTTGCTGCCCAAGTTCGGCATCGCGACGACGCAGGTCGATGCGCGCGATCCGCAGGCGTTCCTCGACGCGGTGCGGCCGGAAACCAAGGTCTTCTTCTTCGAAACGCCCGCCAATCCGACGATGGATATCGTCGATCTGCGCGCGGTGTGCGGCATCGCGCGCGAACGCGGCATCGTCAGCGTCGTCGACAATGCCTTCGCCACCCCGGCGCTCCAGCGGCCGATGGACTTCGGCGCCGACGTCACCGCTTATTCGGCGACCAAGATGATGGACGGGCAGGGCCGCGTGCTCGCCGGCGCGGTGTGCGGCAGCAAGGATTTCATCGACAACACCCTGCTTCCCTTCACCCGCAACACCGGCCCGACGCTGTCGCCGTTCAACGCCTGGGTGGTGCTCAAGGGGCTTGAGACGCTCGACCTGCGCATCCAGCGCCAGTCGCAGAGCGCGGTCACCGTCGGCCGCTTCCTCGAAGGGCGCGTGCCGCGCATCCTCCATCCCGGCCTGCCCAGCCATCCGCAGCACGAACTGGCGATGAGCCAGATGTCGGCGACCGGCCCGATCTTCGCGTTCGAGGTCGCCGATCGCGCACAGGCGCACGGCCTGCTCGATGCGCTGGCGCTGATCGACATCTCGAACAACATCGGCGATTCGCGCTCGCTGATGACGCATCCCGCCTCGACCACGCACGCCGGCGTCGCCGAGGACAAGCGTATCGAAATGGGGATCGGCGAGGGCATGCTGCGCCTCAACGTCGGGCTGGAGGACCCGCAGGACCTGATCGACGACCTCGACCAGGCGCTGCGGCAGGTCGGTCTGTGAAGGAATTCTTCCCGCATGCCGCGACGACCGACGGCGTGACGGTACGCGTCTCGGTGAGCTATCTCCCCGAACAGTCGGAGCCGCGCCGCGGCCGCTGGTTCTGGGCCTATCATATCCGCATCGAGAACGAATCAGCGCGGTCGGTGCAATTGCTGACCCGCCATTGGGTAATCATCGACGGGCGCGGCGCGCGTCATTCGGTCGAGGGCGAGGGCGTCGTCGGCGAACAGCCGCTGATCGCGCCGGGTGCGAGCTTCGATTATGTCTCGGGCTGCCCGTTGCAGACGCCGAGCGGGGCGATGCAGGGCAGCTATCGGATGATCGACGAGGACGGCACCTGCTTCGACGCGGCCATCCCCAAATTCACGCTGCTCGCCTCGGCGGTCGAATCGTGAAGCGCACGCATCTGCCGCTCAACGGGTTGCGCGTGCTCGATGCCGCGGCGCGCCACCTGAGCTTCACCCGCGCCGCCGACGAGCTGGCGGTGACCCCCGCGGCGGTCGGCCAGCAGATCCGCGCGCTGGAGGATACGCTGGGCGTCGTGCTGTTCCGCCGTACCACGCGCGGCCTTGAGCTGACCCCCGAGGCGGAGGCGGGACTCGGCGCGCTGCGCGACGGTTTCCTCCAGTTCGAGGAGGCGGTCCGGGCGATGCAGGCGGGCCAGTCGTCCAAGTCGCTGACCATCGCCGCGCCGCGCGACCTGACCGAGAAATGGCTGATGCCGCGGCTCGCCGAGGTCGCGCAGCGCGACGGTGAGCTGCGCTTCGTGCTGATCGCGGCGGACGATGCGGTCGATTTCACCGAAGCGAACCTCGACCTGGCGATCCGCTGGGGCGAGGGGCCGGGCGAGCATGAGGGCGAGGCGCTGGAGTCGGAGGGCATGGTGACGATCGCCGCGCCCGGTGCGGCGGAGACGCTGATCGCCTGGCCGGGCTGCCCCGGTGGCGAGGGGCATGCGCTGGTCCGCGTCGCCGATGCCGGCCTCGCGATCGATGCGGCGGTGGCGGGGCTCGGCCGCGCGACGGTGTCCGAGCTGCTCGCCGCGCGCGATATCGCCAACGGCAAGGTCGCGGTGGTCGGCGATCCGCAGCCGTCGCGCTTCGGCTATTGGCTGGTCGCGCCGCTGCCGCAATGGCGGCAGGCGAAGGTGCGGGCGCTGGTCGACGCGCTGACCGGGTGAGCGATACGCCGACGCTGACGACGGCGCGGCTGACGCTGCGGCGGTTGACGCCGGACGATGCCGAGGCGCTGTTTCCGGCGATGAGCGACCCCGCGGTGATGCGCTGGTGGTCGCGCGGGCCGTTCGCCGCCGTCGAGGAACTGCGCGGATATTTCGCCGACATGCGAGCCCGGCAGCGCGTCTGGGCGGCGGTGCGGACGGGCGGGAGTGCGGCGATCGGGTTCGTCTATATCGGCGAGAAGCGGCCCGGGGTGGGCGAGATCGGCTATCTCTTCGCGCCGGCGACCTGGGGCAGCGGCGTGGCACGCGAGGCGGTGGAGGCGGTGGTGGCGCAGATGTTCGGCGAGGGCATGCGGCGCATCTTCGCCGACATCGATCCCGATGCCGTCGCCTCGGCGCGCTTGCTGGAGCGGATCGGCTTCACCTGCGAGGGGCGGCTGCGCGGCGAATGGGAGACGCATATCGGGGTCCGCGATACGCTGATCTACGGGATGTTGCGCAGCGAGTGGATCGAGCGCGACGCCGCCCCGTCAGGACGCCAATAGCCCCAGCGTCCGCGTGACCAGCGCCATCAGGCGGGGTTCGTCGACCGCGCCGTCGGCGCTGTGCCAGCTCGCGCAGACCGCGTACCAGCGGCCGGTCTTCGTTTGCGCCAGCACGTTGAGCGCGATGATGCCGGGTTCGGAGCCGCCCTTGAAGCCGACATAGGCGAAGCGCGCGGCGGTTGCGGGATCGACGCCGTGGTTGATCGACAGGATATCGCGCACCACCGGGCCGGCGTCGCGGAGATGGGCGAGCAGGCGCGCCATGTCGCGCGGGGCGGCGAACCATTCGACGGTCTCGCTGGCGAGCGGACCCGAGGAGAACATCAGCGGGTCGAGGCGGGCGGCGTCGAGGCGCGGGGCTTCGGTTTGCAGCAGGGCGCGGCGGCCGGTGGCGTCGCGCCCGATCCAGGCGGCGGTGAGCGTCGGGTCGGCCTTGATCGCGAACGCCTCGCGCGTCGTCAGGACCGGGTCGGTCGCGCCGAAACGTGCCGCCATCGCATCCACCTCGCGGCGGCCGAGCAGGCGGACCAGCGTGTCGGTGGCGGTATTGTCGCTGATCGAGATCATCAGCGTCGCCAGCGTCTGGAGCGTCACCGGCGTGGCGCGCGGCCAGGCCTGGAGGATGCCGGAGGGGAGCGACGGCGGCCCGACCGCCACGACGTCGTCCCAGTGCCGCGTGCCCGCCGCGACCTGCCGCGCCGTCTCGGCGAGGACCCAGAGCTTGAACGCGGAGCCGAGCGGGGCGGGGGTGTCGGCGCGGGTTTCGGCTTGCGGTGCGGGTTGCGGTCCGTCGAGCGCGTAGACGCCGAACTGCGCGATGCCGGGCAAAGCGGCGAGGTCGGCTTGCACCTTGGCGGGCGTGTCGCCGCGCAACTCGGTGCCGGTGATCAGCAGGCCGGCGATCGCATGCGGTGCGGCGGGGTCGAGCGACAGGCGCAGCGACGCGGCGCCGCGGTCATAGTCGATCACCGCCGTCGCCGCCCAGCGGCCGACGGGATCGAGGCGGGTGACCTTCCGCGGTTCGCCGAGCGTCGCGCGCAGTTGCGCGGTGAGGGCGGTCCATTGCGCGGACGGCACCGCATGGCGGAAGGCGGCGGTGAACAGCGCGTCGTAGCCGGGTCGGCCGGCGAGCACCGGGATCAGCGCGGTGGCGCGGGTGCGGACGGCGGGATCGGCCGCCGGTGTCGCGGCCACGGCGGGGGGCGTCTGTGCCGATGCGGCGAGCGGCGTCAGGGCGATCAGCGCCGTCGCCGCCAGCGCGATCAGTTCTTGAGCTTCCAGCCTCGCTTGAGCAGCTGATAGCATAATACCCCCAGTGCGATATCCACCGCGAGGATCGCGATGCTGCCGACCATGATGGGCGAATCGGCGGTCCCGAGGAAGCCGTATCGGAAGCCGGAGATGATGTAGAAGAAGGGATTGGCGTGGCTGAACGCGCGGAAGGCGGGGGCGAGCCGGTCGACCGAGTAGAAGGTGCCCGACAGCAGCGACAGCGGCGCGATGACGAAATTGGTCACCGCGGCGGCATGGTCGAACTTTTCCGCCCAGATCGAGGTGAGCACGCCGAGGAACGACAGGAAGGCGGCGCCGAGCAGGCCGAACCACAGGATCGCCAGCGGGTGCGTCGGGGTGACGTGGACGCCGGGATAGAGCGCCATCGCGCACCAGCAGATGAAGCCGACGATGAACGCCCGCGTCATCGCGCCGCCGACCAGCGCGGCGAGCAATTCCGCCGTCGACAGAGGCGGTTGCAGGTAATCGACGATCGTCCCCTGGATCTTGCCGACGAGCAGCGAGAAGCTGGCGTTGGCGAAGGCGGGGCCCATCATCCCCTGGCTGATGATCAGGCCGGGGGCGATGAAATCGGCGAAGGGGACGGTGACGCCGCCGACCACGACCGGGCTTTTCGCGCCGGTCGCGATGGTGAAGACGATGAGGAACAGCAACGTGGTGATCGCCGGGGCCCACACCGTCTGGAGGTGGACCTTGAAGAACCGGCGCACCTCCTTCACATAGAGGGTCTTCAGGCCGCCCCAGTTCACGTTCCGGATCACCGGGACGCCGGGTGCGGACCGGATTGCCGATTGGATCTCGCCGATTGGGGGCTGGCTGCTCATGGGTGAAGCGGGTAACCGCAGCCGCAGCCGCCCGCAACCCGGCGCAAGTGTAAGGAACGTGATAATGTCCTGGACCGACGAGCGGATCGACACGCTCAAGACGATGTGGGAGGCGGGGCAGACCGCCAGCCAGATCGCCGAGGCGCTGGGCGGCGTCAGCCGCAACGCGGTGATCGGCAAGGCCCATCGCCTGGGCCTCCAGTCGCGCCCGTCGCCGGTGAAGCCGAACGAGCCGGCCGCCGCCGCCCCGGCGCCGGTCGTGCCGCTGCCCGAGGCCGAGCCCGAACCCGCGCCGGCACCGGTGGTCGCCGCGCCGCCGGCCCCGCCGCGCCCGGCGCCCGCGCCGGAGCCGGTCGCCGCCGCGGCCGATCCCGACGAGGACGAGGATGACGCGATCGAGGACGATGCGGACGAGGAGGAAGACGAAGTCGTCGCCGCGCCCAAGCGCGAGCCGCAGCCGATCCTGCGTTCGGTCGGGCCGGGCGGGTTCGTCCGCCAGTCGCCCGGCGAGCAGCAGCCGCCGTCGACCCCGGCGCCGCCGCGCCGGCTGGTGCCCGCCAAGCCGTCGCCCGAGATCGCCGGCAAGACGACGCTGCTCGATCTCAACGACCGGATCTGCAAATGGCCGCTCGGCCATCCCGGCGAGCCGGACTTCCACTTCTGCGGCGACAAGGTGAACCCCGGTTTCCCGTATTGCGTCGCGCATTGCGGCCATGCCTATCAGGCGCAGCTGCCGCGCCGCGACCGCCGTCCGCCGCCGCCGCTGCCGTTCGGCGGCCCGCGCGTGCGCTGACGCATCGCGACTCGGGTGTGAAGGAGGCCGCTTCCCGCGAGGGGGGCGGCCTTTTTCGTGGCCGGGGGGGGCATGGCGCGGGCGCGGTACGTCGCTGCCTCGCCGTGGCTGCGGTTGGACGGGTTATCCACAAAGGCCGTCGCGTCGGACTGGTTCGAGGCCCCTGCAAAGTACCGTGTGTACCCCGGCGCAGGCCGGGGCCCAGTTGGGAAGGCCGTTGTAAGTTATTGCAAAGCTTCACCCAACTGGGCCCCGGCCTGCGCCGGGGTACGTGCTTGGGTGTTGGGCGACATGGACAACATGGACACCTTAACGGAAACGATCCACTTCCATCGTTTCCAAATCTGTCGTGATCGTGGTGCGGCGATGAGAAAGAGCGTCACCACGGGAGATATCACGCGCCCGCCGTGTAGGACAGGCGATCATTCCCTCGCTGCGCCGCGCACGGCAAAAGGGGCCGGCTTACTGCGAAGCCAGCCCCCTTCGGCTGTCGGGCGTGGGCGCCGCGCCTAGAAGCGGAACGCCGCGGTCGCGCGCAGCGAATGCCAGCGGAACTTCTCGTCCGAGCGACGGAAGTCGGTCGAGGTGCCGCCGGCGACCGCGACGAACGGGTTGGTCGCGGGCGCGGTGCCCTGGGTCACGCGGACGCGGGCGTCGTCGTCGTTATACTGGTGATAGGTATATTCCATGCCGATCGAGAAATGCTCGCCGAGCTTCTGCTCGACGCCGCCGCCGCCGACGATGCCGAACTGCTTGCGCTTGCCCGACTGGGCGAAGGCGTTCGCGGTGTTGGTCGAGGTGAAGCTGCGGTCGATATTGGCATAGCCCGGACCGAAGGTGCCGTAGAACAGCGTCGTGCCGGGCGCATAGCCGACGCGGCCGCGGATGCTGGCCTCCCACTTCACTTCGCGGGTCATCACGTAATTGGCCGGCGTGGTCGAGAAGCCGCTGACGCTGTCGGTGATCTCGGTCTTGCCGAATTCGCCGAGCGCACCGATCACGATGTTGCCCGCCTGCGAATCCATGCCGATGCGACCGTAATAGGACCAGCCGTCCTTGTCGTTGGCGCAGCTTGCCGGCAGCGGCGTCGCGGCGCGGGCGCGGCCGTTGCAGAAACCGGGAGCGAAGGCGTTGCCGCCGTTCGCGATCACCGTGTCACCGAAGCTGCCGTTCGAGCCGCGGTCGAACAGGATCGTCGAACCGGTGTCGTTGGGCTGGACGTCATAGCCGCCGGCGGCGCCGACGTAGATGCCCGAGAACGGGGCCGGATCGCCGGCGTCCTGCGCCTGGGCGGCGGTGGCGAAGGTGGCGGCGGCGAGGGCGCCGAGCAGCAGGGTGGTACGCATAGTCTCTCCCGGAGTGTGTGCAGCACCCTAGGAACGTACGGGATGTCGTTGATATGCATCAGCATCTGCATTCACATAAAGTGTGGTTTTCATGCATCAGCGCAGACACATCCGAGCAACATCGCGCGGCCGGGCAGGTGCGGTCCGGCGCTGGTATCGGCGGCGATGTTCCCTTATGGTTCCCGCTGATGGCCCAAGACCTTTTCGCGTCCGCCGCGGCGCCCGACAGCAATTACGACGCGTCTTCGATCGAGGTGCTGGAGGGGCTGGAACCCGTCCGCCGCCGCCCCGGCATGTACGTCGGCGGCACCGACGAGCGCGCGCTGCACCATCTCGCCGCCGAAGTGCTCGACAATGCGATGGACGAGGCGGTCGCCGGCCACGCGACGCGGATCGAGGTGACGCTGGAACCGGGCAACCGGCTGACGATCACCGACAACGGCCGCGGCATTCCGGTCGATCCGCATCCCAAATTCCCCGACAAGAGCGCGCTGGAGGTGATCCTGTCGACGCTCCATTCGGGCGGCAAGTTCGCCGGCAAGGCCTATGCGACCAGCGGCGGCCTGCACGGCGTCGGCGTCTCGGTGGTCAACGCGCTGTCGTCGGATACCGTGGTCGAGGTGGCGCGCGAGCGGCAGCTCTATCGCCAGCGGTTCAGCCGCGGGCTGACGCAGGGGCCGCTGGAGCATGTCGGCGCGGCGCCCAACCGGCGCGGCACCTCGGTCGCCTTCACGCCGGATACCGAGATCTTCGGGCCGGAACTCGCGTTCAAGCCCAAGCGGCTCTACCAGCTCGCGCGGTCCAAGGCGTATCTGTTCGCCGGGGTCGAGATCCGCTGGCATTGCGCGCCCGAGCTGGTCGAGGGGACGGACACGCCGCCCGAGGCGGTGTTCCAGTTTCCCGGCGGGCTGGCCGATCACCTCAAGGAACAGGTGGGAACCCGCGAATGCGCGACGTCGGACTTCTTCGCGGGCAGTCAGGATTTTCCGAGCGAACAGGGGCGCGTCGAATGGGCGGTCGCATGGCCGCTGTGGAGCGACGGCAGCTATAGCTGGTATTGCAACACGATCCCGACCCCCGATGGCGGGACGCACGAACAGGGATTGCGCCAGGCGCTGGTGCGCGGCCTGCGCGCGTTCGGCGACCTGATCCACCAGAAGAAGGCCAAGGAGATCACCGCCGACGACGTGATGGTCGGCAGCGAGCTGATGCTCAGCGTGTTCATCCGCGAACCGCAATTCCAGAGCCAGACCAAGGATCGCCTGACCAGCCCGGAGGCGGCCGGGCTGGTCGAGAAAGCGGTGCGCGACCATTTCGACCATTGGCTCGGCCACAATATGGATCGCGGCAAGGCGCTGCTCGGCTATGTGCTCGAACGGATGGACGAGCGGCTGCGCCGCAAGCAGGAGCGCGAGGTCAAGCGCAAGACGGCGACCAGCGCGCGCAAGCTGCGCCTGCCCGGCAAGCTGACCGATTGCGCCAACGACGGCAACGAGGGCACCGAGCTGTTCATCGTCGAGGGCGATTCGGCGGGCGGCTCGGCGAAACAGGCGCGCGACCGCAAGACGCAGGCGATCCTGCCGATCCGCGGCAAGATCCTCAACGTCGCCAGCGCGACCAGCGCCAAGATCGTCGCCAATCAAGAGATCGCCGATCTGATCCAGGCGCTGGGCTGCGGGACGCGCAAGGATTGCGACGCGAGCCAGCTGCGTTACGAGCGCGTCGTCATCATGACCGACGCCGACGTCGACGGCGCGCATATCGCGACGCTGCTGATGACCTTCTTCTTCCAGGAGATGCCCGATCTGGTGCGGCGCGGGCATCTGTATCTGGCGCAGCCGCCGCTCTATCGGCTGACGGTCGGGGCGAAGTCGCTGTACGCGCGCGACGATGCGCATCGCGCCGAGCTGGAGAAGACCGCGTTCAAGGGCAAGAAGGTCGAGGTGTCGCGGTTCAAGGGGCTCGGCGAGATGAATCCCGGCCAGCTCCGCGAGACGACGATGGACCCCAAGACGCGCGGCATGATCCGCATCACGCTGCCGCAGGAATATGAGGAGCGCGCCGGGGTGAAGGACCTCGTCGACCGGCTGATGGGCAACAATCCGGCGCACCGCTTCGCGTTCATCCAAGAGAATGCGGCGCGGCTGGACGAGGAGGCGATCGACGCCTGATCGGGCGGGCGGACGGATTGGTCGCCCGGTCCACCCGTCGCGTCCGGTGGAAGACGTCAGGGGAGATGACGATTCCTCTCCCTGGGCGGGGGAGGAATTTGTCTACGACGATGAATGTCGATCGCGCTTAGCGCCGGTCGGCGCCGTCCCGTGTGTCGCAGTCCGCTTTGTGGAGCAGGTGGATCGTCTCGTCCTCCTCGCACACGACGAAGCCGATGTCCTCGAGCGCGAGCTTGAGGTGGATGCGGGTGAGGTGATCCCCTTCCTCGAAGGCGAAGACAGAGTCGGCGGGATCGATCATCCGCGTCCAACTCCAACCGATTATCGCCGTTCCACCCGTTAACCACTTAAATAGGTTAAATAAGACGAACGGTTAACCCCGATCTGGCGGCCATTGCGGCAGCGGTGGCAGACCGCGGGCCTGGAGACGGCCGTGCGAGAAGCCGGCGTGCCAGGCGGCGAGGATCAGCACCGAGCGATGATCGAACGGGCAATCGCGCGTGCTGCCGTCGACGCCGGACAGGCGGCCGTCCTCGAACGCGGTCTGCAAATCGGTGAGATGGTCGGGGGCGGGGGGCTGGGTCATGCCGTCGGCTCCGTCTAGCGCCGCACCGGGCCGGGGCGGAACGTGCGCGGATCGGCGGGGGCCTCGGTCCCGTCGGGCGTGTCGAACAGATGTTCGAGCATCGCCGCCATCGCGGTATAGCCCTTGCCGGTAAGCCGGACGCGGACGCGGCGATGATCGGTCGGGTCGGGATGGCGCGAGAGCAGTTCGGCCTCCTGCAACCGGTCGATGCGGCGCATCGCGCTGGTCGTGCTCTCGCCCGACATCAAGGTCAGATCCTTGACGTACAGGCGCTCGCCGGTGCCGGCGGCGACGAACAGGTCGATCATCATGTCCCAGGCGGGATCGACGAGCAGGTCGCGCGGCAGGAAATGGCTCATCCGCGCGCGAAGCTGGCGGGCCTGTCGCGCCCGGGCGAGCAACGTCGGCGAGAAGGTCGCGGCGGGATCGCCGTCGAGCGGGGTGGCGCCGGCGAAGGCGGCGTGGTCGAGGGGCGGGCTCATCGTTCGCGCAGTGCCTCCTGCGCACGGTTGAGGGGTTTGAGCAGATATTGCAGCACGGTCTTGCTGCCGGTGTGGATGTCGACGGTGGCGACCATGCCGGGGGTGATCGGGAAGCGGCGGCCGGCCTTGTTGGTCAGCGAATCCGATTTGGTGCGGACGAAGACGCGGTAATAGAGCACATCGGGCTTCACCTCGTCGCGGATCGTGTCGGGAGAGATCGTCGTGACGACGCCCTCCAGGCCGCCGTAGATCGAATAATCGTAGGCGGTGACCTTGACCTTGGCGGCCTGGCCGGGACGGATGAAGGCGATGTCGCGTGGCTGGATGCGCGCCTCGATCAGCAGGCGTTCGTCGAGCGGGACGATCTCCATGACCTTGCCGTTGGGCGGGATGACGCCGCCGATCGTCGACACCTCGATGTTCTTGACCACGCCGCGCACCGGCGAGCGCAGGGTGAGGCGGCTCAGCGTATCGGAGCGGCCGCGGATCACCGGGCCGAGCGAATCGACCTGTTCCATGACCTTGGCGAGATCCTGCCGCGCCTCGACCATATATTGCGAGCGCAGGTCGGCCTTCTTGAGCTCCAGTTCGGCGCGCTGGCGTTGCAGGCGCAGCACCTCGACGTTGCTCGCCGCGCCGACGGTGATCAGCGACTGGCCGATCGACACTTCGCGGCCAATCAGCGCGAGGCTCTGGTCGATCAGCCCGATCGAGGATTGCAGGCTGCGGCGGCGGGTCTCGTAGAGGCTGGTCTCCGCCGCCTTGAGCTCGGGGAAGCGGTCGAGTTCGGGCGAGAAACGCAGCGGCGTCCCATTGGCCTCGGCCTGCAGGCGGCCGGCGCTGGCGAGCGCGGCGCGATATTTCGCGGCGCTCTCCTCGACGGTCGAACCGGCCTGGGTCGGGTCGAGCTGCGCGAGCAACTGGCCGGGTTTGACGATGTCGTCCTGGTGGACGAGCAATTTGGCGAGGATGCCGCCTTCGAGCGATTGCAGCACCTGTTCGCGGCTGGTCGGCACGACGCGCGCCTCGCCGGTCGCGACCTCGTCGAGGTCGGCGAACCACGCCCAGCCGAGCGCGGCGACGAACAGGGCGGCGAGCAGCCAGATCAGGCGGGTGGCGGTGACGCGGGTGGCCTCGCCGTCGCCCCCGAACAGATGGTCGTCGTCAGCGGTGATGCTGGTCATGCCGCCGCACTCCGTGTGCCACGCATCGTGGCGAGGATCTGGTCGCGCGGGCCGTCGAGAACGACGCCGCCCTGGTCGATGATGACGATGCGCTCGACGATATCGAGCATCCGCATGCGGTGCGTCGCCACCACGAGCGTGCGGTCGCGGCCCCATTCGCCGAGGCGCTGGATGAAGTGGCGTTCGGTCGCCTCGTCCATCGCCGCGGTGGGCTCGTCGAGCAGCGCGACCATCGGCTGGCGGAGCAGCAGCCGCGCGAGCAGCAGCGCCTGGACCTGCCCGCCCGACAGGCCGCGGCCGCCCTCCTGCACGACATGGCCGAGGCCGTCGCGCATCCGGCGCAGCATCGCGTCGGCGCCGACCATGGCGAGCACCGCCATGATCTCGGCGTCCGACGCCGACGGCGCGCCGAGCGTCAGATTCTCGCGCAGCGTGCCGTGGAACAGCCGGCTCGACTGGGTGAGCAGCCCGACGTCGCGGCGGACGTCGGCGGGGTCGATCTGGTGCAGCGCGAGGCCGTCGAGCAGTACCTCGCCCGAGACGGGTTGCAGCATGCCCGACAGGCCCTGGAGCAACGTCGACTTGCCGGCGCCGTTGCGGCCGAGCAGCGCGATCCGTTCGCCCGCGGCGATCTCCAGCCCCGCGACGGTGAGCGCGGGCGGCGCGTTGGGATCGGCGTAGGTGAAGACCGCCGAGCGCAGCGTGAAGGCGCCGGTGACCGCGGGCAGCGGGATGCGATGGTCGGCGTCGGCGCTGTCCACCGGCAAGGCCATGATCTGGTTGAGGCTGCCCATCGCGACCTTGGCGTGCTGCCAGCGGCCGAGCAACTGCGTCACCTGCGCCATCGGCGCCATCATCCGCGAACCGAGGATCGAGGTGGCGACGAGCACGCCGGTGGTGATGCTGCCCGAAATCACGAGCGGCGCGCCGACGAAGATGATCGCGGCATACACGCCGTTCTGCACGCTCTGCGTCCACACCGACAGGCCGTTGGTGAGACCGCGCAGGCGCAATTGCGCCTCGCCGGCGACGGCATTGTAGTGGTTCCACTGCTGGTGGAAGCGTTCCTCCGCCTGGAGCGACTTGATGTCCTCGATCCCCTGCACCGCCTCGACCAGCATCGCGTTGCGCAGTGAGGATTCGCGCATCGATTCGGTCGCCAGCATGCGCAGCCGGCGCTGGGCGAGCAGGCCGGGCAGCAGGAGCAGGACGAGCGCGACGACCGGCACCAGCGCCAGCATGCCGCCGATATACCAGAGCAGGCCGAGGAACATCAGGAAGAAGGGGAGGTCTGCAACGGTGGCGATCGTGGTCGAGGTCAGCATGTCGCGGACCTGATCGAGGTCGCGGAGCTGCGCGATGAAGGTCCCGGTCGAGGCCGGGCGCGACTGGTTGCGGACGCGCAACGCGTGGCCGAAGACGCGGTCGGAGATGCGCAGATCGGCGCGCTTGCCGAGCACGTCGACGATGTTGGTGCGCAACCGGCGCAAGGCGAAGTCGAACGCGATCGAGACGAGCACGCCGACGAACAGGATGGTCAGCGTCGGGATCGACGCCGCGGGCACGACGCGGTCGTAGACCTGCATCGAGAACAGCACGCCGGCGAGGCCGAGCAGATTGGTGACCACCGAGGCGACCATGACATGACCGTAAGCGGGGGCGTCGCGCATCAGGATCTGGCGCAGCCAATGATCCTCGAACGGGCGGATATAGGTGTCGACGCGCGCGTCGGGCGAGGAGCGCGACGGCCGCGGCACGACGAAGCCGGTGGCGGCGGCGCGCAGCTCGGCGAGGGAAAGGCGGGTCTGGCCGCCGCGGTCGCCGGGCAACACCAACCGCGCCTGCTCGTCGCCGTCGATGCCGTCGATCAGGGCGATCTCGCCATCGGCGAGGCGGACGATCATCGGCAGCCGCCAGCCGCTGAGCTTGACCTCCTGCGGCGTCGAGAAGCGGACGGTGAGGCCGGTGGCGCGGGCGAGCGCGAGGATGCGCGCGTTCTCGTCGCCGCCGAGATCCCATTGCGCGGCGAGGCGCGCGCGCTGTTCGGAGACGGGCAGGCGATAGTGGCGGGCGACGCGGGCGAGCAGTTCGAGCCAGCCGTCGACGGCGGTGGACGCCGCCGGGGCGATCGCGGCGGTCACAGCGTCACCCCGCGCACCGAGGTGCCCGAGAGGCCGAAGGCGTCGCGCATCCGGCCCGAGACGTACAGGCAGTCGATTTGCAGGCGGCGCAAATTCTGGGTGGTGTTGACCGCGTCGAAGCGCACCTGTTGCAGCTCCTGTTCGGCGTTGAGCAGATCGACCAAGGTGCGGGTTCCCATTTCGAGATACTGGATGCGGTAGAGGCGGCCGGTCTCGCGCATATTGTCCTCGCGCGAGGCCAGAGTGGTGACGAGGCGCGAGAGGCTGTCGATCTGCTGCTGCGCCTCGGCGAGCTGCTGGCTGCTCTCGTTGCGGATGCGCCGCGCGCTCGCCTCGGCGGCGTCGAGGCGATAGGCGGCGCTGCGCACCCGCGCCTTGGTGAGCCCGCCGGCGAAGATGTTGCTCGAGACGCGCAGGCCGAAATTGTAGATGCTGCGGTCGCCGAACGGCGAGTTGACGTCGGTCGAGGCGTCGCCGCCGAACGACACGGTCGGATAGCGGTCGGCACGGCTGCGGCGCAGGTTGGCGGCGGCACGCTCGGTCTCGGCGTCGGCGGCGGCGACCGCGGGCACGCTCTGCCACGACGGCGCGGGGCCGGCGCACCCCTGCATCAGCCAGCCGGGCACGTCGGCGGAGACGCCGGCGGGCGCGGGATGGCCGAGCAGGAAGGCGAGGTTGCTGGTCCAGCGCCGCTCCTCCGCCTCGACCTGGGTGAGGCTGGCTTCGGCCGCCTCGACGCGGGCCTGCGCCTGCAAGGCGTCCGACCGGGTAGCGGCGCCCATCGTCGAGCGCTGGCCGACGAGTTCGCTGATCTGGCGGATGCGATCGGCCTGGTCGCGGGCGATGATCCGCTGCGCGGTGGCGCGCTGCAATTCGATGATCGCATAAGCGGTGTCGCGGACCAGCGTATCGACCGCGAGCAGCATCTCGGCGCGGCTGGCGCGGGTGCCGGCGCGGGCGGCGGCGACGTCGCTCGACACCTTGCCGAAATCGAAGAGCATCTGCGACGCGCTGAATTGCGGGCGGGGCGACCAGGTGCCGGACACGCGGCTGTCATAGCCGCTGCCGAGCCCGCCGCTGATCGTCGGTAGATAGCCGGCGCGCGCGGCGGCGACGTCCTCGCCGCTGGCGGCGAGCGTGCCCGCCGCCTCGATCACCGAGGGATGCCAGGCGACGGCGTCGCGCGCGGCGCTTTCCAGCGTGACCGGTACGGGGGCGGGGGCATCCGCGGCCATGCCGCTGCCGGCGAGGGCGACGGCCATCACCGCGCCCGTCGCGACCAATAATCCGGGTAACCGTCGTGGGGAAAGCATTGCAACCGGGTCCTCTCTTGCCGTGCAAAAGAGGCCCGGTTGCTTAACAAAGAGTAGATTTCACTCTTTCGCCATCAATACTTTAGACGCGGTTTGAGGTGCTTAAACAACATGATTGACGGTAGTTCCATGATGCGTCTGATCATCGAGCGTCGCGAGATAGTCGAGCGGGTCGGCGACGACCGCCGCGGCGACCGGCGCCACCGCGGCGCTGTGATCGGCGCTCAACGCATCGGCGTGGATGCCATTCTGCTGCGTGGCGAGATAGTGCGAGAGCACATCTTCGAGTTCGCCGCGGCCTTCGAACAGCTGGTAGGTGGCGAGCCCGATCGCCGTGCCGTCGCCCGTCGCGGCGACCGCGGGCGCGGTGGCGAGATGGGCGTCGGCGGTCATTGCGTGCGTATCCAGTGAAACCACATCGGGTTCGATACTGTACACCGGCGCGACGGCATAATGGACCATCGCCGAGGCATTGTCGCCGGGCACGTCGATCGTGACGTTCAGAGTCGTGGTCGCCGCGACTCCGTTGGGCTGCACCAACTGGTAGGTGAACGAATCGGTCAGGTCGGTGATCGAGTAAGCCAGCGTCGCACTCGGCTGGTAGACGTAATGGCCGACCTCATCGACGGTGAGCGTGCCGTGCGCGCCGTTGATGACGAGCGGGGTGTTGCCGACCTCGGTGAAGGTGTTGCCGGTGCCGACGCGGACCGCGACGAAGCTGGAATGGGCGTCGTCGTTGGCGAGCAGGCTGCCCTCGACCGGCGCCGGGCTGACCACGACATGGCTGTCGAGCAGCGTCGTCGTCCGCGCCAGCGTGACGGTGGTGGAGAAGCCCGATCCGACCACCGCGTCGGCGGCAAGCGTATAGCGGTAATTGCCCGCCGGCAGGTCGTTCAGCGTGAAGCTGGTGCTGGCACCGCCGACGCCGGCCAGCGCGAGGTTGGTGATCGTCTGAGTGGTGCCGGCGGTGAGATTGGTCAGCGTCAGCGTATAATTGGGAGCAACGCTGAGCAGGGCCGCCGTCGACGCGCGGATGGTGATGTCGGCATCGGTGTTGGGCGCGACGACGAACGTATCGGTCCGCTCACCGTGCGACCCGACCGCGACCGGCAGCAGCGGCAGCTGTACCGCGGGCGTCGTGGTGAAGCTGTAGGTGATCGGTGCTGCCGTCTCGACGACGTTGGCATAGGTGACCGGCGCGAACGCGACGTCGGCGACGGCGACCGGGGCGCCGGTGATCGCGCCGCTGCCGACGGTGATCGACAGATTGGCGCTCTCCACCTCATTGTCGCTCGGGTCGATGATCGCATAGCTGAAGACGTCGGTATGGCCGATCGCCGCGGCGTTTACGTCGGGCGTGTAGGTGTAGCTGCCGTTGAGGTTGATCACCAGCGTGCCCCATTCGCCGTCGACGACGGTGCCGTCTGCGGTGACGGCGATCGTCGCGCCGGTGACGGTGTTGGTGACGCTGGTCACGTGCGTGCCCGGCGAAACCACGTCGACCGCGCCGCCGACGCCGGGGTCGGTGATGACGTTGCCGGTGGCGGCGACGGGCCGGACGCCGCCGACATCGGTATAATCGATGTCGGTGCCGCTGACCGCGAGGCTGCCGAGCAGGCCGGCGCCGACGCCGAGGCCGCTCTGATAGGTGAGGAAGGCGCGATATTCGCCCGATGCGAGCGTCTGGCTGGCGGTGAGATTGCCGTTGAGCAGGCTGAGGTCGAGCAGCGAGCCGCCCGGTGCGCCGTTGACCGCGACCCATTGCGTGCCGTCGAAGCGCTGGACGACGACGCTATAGCCGCTGGTGACGCCGATGTTGAGCGTCGCGTCATAGGTGAAGCTGGCGGCGAGATTGTGGCCGTCCTGCACCGTGAAGCGGACGCTGGGCGTGCCCAACACCTGCGCCTGCAGGTTGAGCGCGCCGGCGGAGACCAGGGCGAGGTAATTGGCGCTGCCGACCGCGGTGGGCGCGGCGGCGACCACCGGCAGCAGGTCGATCGTCGCATTGGCGGCGTTGCCGAACGCCTGGATATCGAACGGCGCGACCACCGTCGCGGCGCCCGAGACGTTGCCGGCGGCATCGGCCAGCGTCACCGCCAGCGTCGCACCGGCGACCTGCGGCGTGAGCAGGTTGACGGTGAACGTGCCGTCGGCGCCGACGACGCCGTTGCCGAGGACGCTCGTGCCGCTGCGCACCTCGACGCGGGCACCGATCTCGCCGGTGCCGCTGAGCGTCGTGCCGGTCGCGTTGACCGCCAGCGCCGCGGGCGCCGCCGGCGCGGTGATGTCGGGCGCGACGACGGTGATCCCGGCCGACACGTTGCGGGCGGCGTCGGTCTGGATCGCGGTCAGCGACTCGCCGTTGCGCTGCGGCGTCGTCAGCGTGACCTGATACGCGCCCGAACCGGCGACGAGCGCGGTGCCGAGGTCCACGCCGCCGGCGGAGCGGATCGTCACCGTCGCGCCGGGTTCGCCGCTGCCGATCACCTGGGTGCCGCCGACGACCACCGTCGCGGTCGGCGCGGCGGGGGCGGTCAGATCGGGGGCGAGCGCGAGCACCGGCGGCGAGGCGTTGCCGGCCCCGTCCGCCTGGACGACGTTGAGCAATTCGCCGTTGCGTTGCGCGGTGCTGAGCGTGACCGAATAGGCACCGGTGGCGTCGGCGGTGGCGGTGCCGAGCGAGACGCCGTTGAGTGTGACGGTGATCGCCGCGTTGGCCGCGCCGACACCGGTGACCAACGCGCCATCGGTCGAGACGGCGGCGGTGAGACCTGCCGGTGCGGTCAAATCGGGTGCGGTGGCGACGACGGGCGCCGAGACGTTGCCGGCGGGATCCCGCTGGGTGACGGTGAGCGTCTCGCCATCGGTCTGCGCGGTCGTGAGCTGCACGGCATAGGTGCCACCGCCGCCGACGACGCCGGTGCCGATCGTGGTGCCGGCGGCGTTGGTAACGGTCACCGTCGCGCCGATCTCGCCGGTGCCGGTGACGAAGCCGCCGTCGCCCGTCACCGTCGCGACCGGCGCGAGCGGGGCGGTGCTGTCGGGCGCGACGACCGGCGTGACCGGCGAAATGCCGCCGCCATCGCTCTGGCTGACGCCGAGCAGCTCGCCGTTGGTCTGCGGGCTGGAGAGCGCCACGGTATAGCTGCCGTCCGCGGCGGCGACGGTGCGGCCCAGCTCGCCGCCACCCGGAGCGGTGACGACGATGGTCGCGCCGGCTTCGCCGAGGCCGCTGACGCTGGCGCCGCCGATTGCGACGGTCGCGGTGGGGGCGGCGGGGGCGACGAGGTCGGGCGCGGTGAGCCCGGTGCCGGGCGACGCGTTGCCGGCGGGGTCCGCCTGCCGGATCGTCAGCGGCTCGCCGTCGATCTGCGCGGTGGAAAGCGGGATCGTGAAGCTGCCGTTCGCCGCGACCACGGCGCTGCCCAGCACCGTGCCGGCGGCGTTCGTGGCGGTGACGGTCGCGCCCGCCTCGCCGAGGCCGGAGATGCTGGCGCCGTCGCCGGCGACCGTGCCGCTGGGGGCGAGCGGCGCGGTGGTATCGGGGGCAGTCGCGGTCGCGACGGGCGAGGGGTTGCCGCCGCCGTCGACCTGGATCGCGGTGAAGCCTTCGCCGTTCAGGCGCGCCGGGGTGAGCGGGACGCTGAAATTGCCGTTGGCGTCGGCCGTCACGGTGGCGGTGAAGCCGCCGGGGCCGCTGACCGTGACGGTCGCATTGGCCTCGCCGACGCCGCTGGCGAGCGTGCCGTCGCCGGCGATGGCGAGCGTCGGGGCGGCGGGCGGGGTGATGTCTGGGGCGAGCGCCGCGACCGGCGGCGAGACGTTGCCGCCGCCGTCGGTCTGGGTGGCGAGCAGCCGCTCGCCGTTGGCCTGCGGCGTGGACAAGGTGACGGCATAGCTGCCGTCGGCGGCGACGATGGTGACGCCGATCGGCGTGCCGGCCGGGTCGGTGACGACGATCCGCGCGCCGGCCTCGCCCGCGCCGGTGACGGTGGTGCCGTCGGTGGAGACGATCGCGGTCGGCGCCACCGGCGCGATCAGATCGGGGGCGGTGACGGTGCCGGGGAGCGAGACGTTGCGGGCGGCATCCTCCTGCGTCGCGGTCAGCGTGCCGCCGTTGTTCTGCTGCGTGGCGAGCGTGACGGTGAAGCTGCCGTCCGCCGCCACCGTCGCGGTGCCGAGCGCGGCGCCGGCGGCGTTGGTGATGGTGACGAGGGCGCCGGCCTCGCCGCTGCCGGTCACCACGGTACCGTCGCCGTTGATCGCGAGGGTCGGCGCGGCGGGGGCGGTGAAATCGGGCGCGACGACGGTGACGGTCGGCGAGACGTTGCCGGTCGCGTCGGTGAGCGTCACCCGGACGCTTTCGCCGTCGACCTGCGCGGTGGCGAGCTGCACGTTGAAGCCGCCGGTGACGTCGACGGTGCCGGTGCCGAGCAGGTTGCCGGCGGCATCGCGCACCATGGCGATCGTGCCGGGCTCGCCGGTGCCGCTGACGAAGGTGCCGTCGACGCCGACGCTGGCGACCGGGGCGGGCGGCGCGGTGAAGTCCGGCGCGACCAGCGGGATCGCGGGCGAGACGTTGCCGGTGCGGTCCGCCTGGGTGACGGCGAGCACCTGGCCGTCGACCTGCGGCGCGGACAGCGTGACGGCATAGCTGCCGGCGGTGGTGACGATGGCGGTGCCGAGCGACGCGCCGTTGAGGTCGCGCACGACGACGGTCGCGCCGGCCTCGCCGGTGCCGGTGACGACCGCGCCGGTCGGATCGAGCGTCGCGGTCGGTGCCGTCGGGGCGGTGAGGTCGGGTGCGATCGCGGTGGTCGGCGGCGAGGCGCCGATCGCATCGGTCTGGGTGACGAACACGGTCTCGCCGTTGACGCGCGGCGTGGCGAGCGCGACGCTGTAGCTGCCGTCGGCTGCCGCGGTGCCGGTGGCGATGACGATGCCGGTGGCGCTGTAGACGGTGATCGCGGCGGAACCCATCGCGCGGCCGGTCACCGCGCTGCCGTCGCCGGTCACGGTGGCCGACGGCGGCATCGGGATGACGCCGGGGGCGATGTCGGGCGCGGTGGCGTTGACCACCGGCGATACGTTGTTCGCCGCATCGGTCTGGCGGACGGTGAGCACCTCGCCGTCGACCTGCGCGGTCGACAGCGTCGCGGTATAGCTGCCGTTGCCGGCGACGATGGCGGTGCCGATCTCCAGCCCGACGGGATTGCGGATCGAGATGGTCGCGCCCGCCTCGCCGGTGCCGGTGACCGACAGGCCGTCGCCGCCGACCGTCGCGGTGGGGGCGAGCGGCGCGGTGATGTCGGGCGCGGTCAGCGCGACGGTGGGCGAGGCGTTGCCGGCACCGTCGGCCTGGCCGACGACGAGCGTCTGGCGATCGACCTGCGGGGTGGCGAGCGTGACCGAATAATTGCCCTGCGCGGTGACGATGGCACTGCCGAGCAGCGCGCCGGCGCTGTCGCGGACGGTGACGGTCGCGCCGATCTCGCCGGTGCCGGTGACGATGCGGCCGCTGGCGTCGAGCGTCGCGGCGGGCGCCGGCGGCGGGGTGAGGTCGGGCGCGGCGAAGGCGAGCGGCGGCGAGGTGTTGCCGGTCGGATCGGCCTGGACGACGGTGAGCGCCTCGCCGTTCGCCTGCGGCGTGGCGAGCGTGACCGCATAGCTGCCGTTGGCGGCGACGGTGTCGGTGCCGAGCACGGTGCCGTCGGCGGCGGTGACGGTGACGGTCGCGCCGGGTTCGCCGGTGCCGATCACGGTGCTGCCGCCGGCGGCGACGGACGCGGTGGGTGCGCCGGGGGCGGTGAAGTCGGGCGCGGCGATGGTCGTCGCGGGCGAGGCGTTGCCGGTGGGATCGGCCTGGGTGACGGTGACGGTCTGGCCGTTGCCCTGCTGCGTGGTCAGCGCGACGCTGTAGCTGCCGTCGGTGGCGACGACCGCGGTGCCCAGCGGATTGCCGGCGGCGTCGCGGACGGTGACGGTCGCGCCGGCCTCACCGATGCCGGTGACGCTGTTGCCGTCGGTCGCGACGGTGGCGGACGGCGCGGCGGGCGCGGTGATGTCGGGCGCGGCGAGGCCGGTCGCGGCCGAGACGTTGCCGGCGCCGTCCGCCTGGGTGACGGCGAGCGTGCCGCCATTGGCCTGCTGCGTGCCGAGCTGCACGGCATATTCGCCGGCGGCATTGGCGGTGGCGGTGCCGACCGCGGCACCGCCGGCGTCGCGGACGGTGACGGTCGCGCCCGCCTCCGCGGTGCCGGTTACGATCTGGCCACTGGCGTCGATCGCCGCGGTCGGTGCGGCGGGGGCGGTGAGATCGGGTGCGATCGCGGTGGCGGGCGGCGACACCGCACCCGTGGCATCCGCCTGGGTGACGCGGATCGTCTCGCCGTCGAGCCGCGCCGGGGTCAGCGCGACGCTGTAGCTGCCATCGGCGGCGGCGGTGCCGGTGCCGATCGCCACGCCGTTGGCGTCATATAGCGTGATCGCCGCGCCGCCGGCGGCGACGCCGGTGACTGCGGTGCCGTCGCCGGTCACCGCCGCGGTCGGCGCGGCGGGAAGGACGTCGACGATCAGGTCGGGCGCGGTGGCGGTGGCGATGGGCGAGACGTTGCCGGCGGCGTCGGCCTGGCGGACGCTCAGCACCTCGCCGTCGATCTGCGGCGTGGACAGCGTGGCGGCATAGGTGCCGTTGGCGGCGACGGTGGCGGTGGCGATCACCGTGCCGAGCGGATCGCGGATGGTGACCGCGGCGCCGGGCTCGCCGACGCCGCTGACGCTGGCGCCGTCCGCGGCGAGGGCGATGGTCGGCGCGGCGGGGGCGGTGAGATCGGGCGCGGTGAGCGGCGTCGCCGGCGAGGCATTGCCGGCGGCGTCGGTCTGGGTGACCGCGAGGCTCTGGCTGTCGACCTGCGGCGTGGCGAGGACGACCGCATAGCTGCCCTGCGCGCCGACCGTCGCCGAGCCGAGTGCGGTGCCGGCGGCATCGCGGACGACGATCGTGGCGCCGGGCTCGCCGGTACCGGTCACGGTGGTGCCGGTCGCGTCGAGCGTGGCGACCGGCGCGGCGGGCGGCGTGATGTCGGGCGCGGTCAGCGCCAGCGGCGTCGCCTGGTTGCCGGCGGCGTCGCTCTCGCGCACCGTCAGCGTCTCGCCATTCGCCTGCGCCGGGGTCAGCGCGACGGTATAGGTGCCGTCGGCACCGACCAGCGCGGTGCCGAGCACGGTGCCGGCGGCGTTGACGATCGTGATGCGCGCACCCGCCTCGCCGGCGCCGCTGACCGAGGCGCCGTCGGCGGTGATCGCCGCGGTCGGTTGGCCCGGTGCGGTGAGATCGGGGGCGACGGTGCTGGCGGTGCCCGAGGCGTTGCCGGCCGCGTCGGTCTGGCGCGCGTCGAGCCGCTCGCCGTTGACCTGCGCGGTGGCGAGCGTCGCGCTGTAGCTGCCGTCGGCGGCGACGGTGACGGTGGCGAGCGTGGTGCCGGCCGGATCGGTGATCGTGACGCGGGCGCCGGGTTCGCCGGTGCCGGTGACGACGGTGCCGGTGCCGTCGACCGCGACGGTCGGTGCGACGGGGGCGGTGATGTCGGGGGCGGCGACCGCGACGGTCGGCGAGAGGTTGCCGGCGGCGTCGCTCTGGCTGACGCTCAGCGCGCCGCCATTGGCCTGGGGCGTCGACAAAGTGACGGTGTAGCTGCCGTCGGTCGCGACCAAAGCGGTGCCGAGCACGGTACCCGCGGCGTCGCGGACGGTGACTGTGGCACCCGCCTCGCCGCGGCCGGAGACGGTCGCGCCGGTCGCATCGACCGCGGCGGTGGGGACGGTCGGCGCGGTGAGGTCGGGCGCCTGGATGACGACGGCGGGCGAGACGTTGCCGGCGGTATCGGTCTGGGTGATCGTGAGCCGCTCGTTGTCGATGCGCGCCGGGGTGATCACCGCGGTATAGCTGCCGTCGGCCGAGACGGTGGTGGTGGCGATCACCGTACCGGCGGCATCGCGGACGGTGATGGTGGCGCCGGCCTCGCCGCGGCCGGTGATCGCGCTGCCGTCGCCACGGACGGAGGCGACCGGCACGGCGGGCGGCGTGGTGTCGGGCGTGCCGGTGCCGGTGCCAGTACCGGTGCCGGTATCGGTATCGGGCGTCGGGGCACCGCTGCCGGCGGCGGTGGCGTCGCTGCCGCCGCCGCTGGCGATCGCGACGATGCCGCCCGCCGCCGCGGCCCCGCCGAGCAGCATCGCGGGAAGCGCGAGCGACGAACCGCCCTCGCTGGCGGTTGCGGTGAGATCGGCGAGATCGCGGAGCGATGCGAACCGCGCTGCGCCGCCGCTGCCGTGCGCGACCCAGAGATGGCCGTCGGGTTCGCGCAGCACGAGATCGTTGGGCGTGGTGGCATTGGCGGGGTAGAAATCGGCGATGCGCACGGTCTGACCGTCGACGAGGCGGATGACGAGATCCTGGCCCTGGCGATCCATGCCGGCGATCTGGGCACGCGTGAGATCGAGGCGGACGATGCTCGGCGCGTCGAGGTCGACGCTGTTGCCCGCGACCTGGTTCACGGTGCCGTTCGCCTTCGAGATCACTTCGACGTTCATGGCCTATTCCTCTACTGGCACTTCGCTGTACGAATTTGTCCGTATTGGACCGAGGTGCGATTTGCTCTATGCTAGTAAAGTCGGGTCAAACCCCGAAGCTGCTTCGATACCGATATCGGTTTGAAATCCTGTTGTAGGTTCCGCGCCACACTCTAGCCTGATGAACAGAGAGGAGAGGGGCGAGGACCATGAATCCCGAAGCCGAATACTTGCGCCGCCGGGAATTGCACGAATTGCACATGGCGCGGCGGGCGCAGTGCAAGCGGGCGCGGCGGGTGCATCATCATCTTGCCGCCATCTATGCGACGCGGCGCGCCGATCTTGGCCCGGCTCCGATGCCGGTGGCGATGCCGGTGCCCGGACCGTGGCGGGCGTGGCGCAGCTTTTGGCGGCTGGTGTGGGATTGAGCGGAACGTGCCGGGCGCTCGTTCGTCCAATGCTGCGAACGCACGGATGGGAGCGAATTTGGTAATGGCGATCTTCAACAAGGACATGGTCGAACTCGCCGGTCGCAACGACCTTTGGCAGAAAGAGGTCTATCGCGATGCCAAGGTGCAGATCGTGCTGATGGCGATCCCCGCGGGCGAGGAGATCGGCATGGAGACGCATCCCGCCGACCAGACGACCTTCATCGTCGACGGCGAGGCGCAGGTGGTGATCGACGGCCATTCGACCACGGCGACGCCCAACCACCTCGTCGTGGTGCCGAAAGGCGCGCAGCACAATATCGTCAACAAGGGCGCGGGCGCGCTCAAGCTGTTCTCGGTCTACGCGCCCCCGGCGGAGCCGGAGGGTGCCGCCTTCAAGACCAAGGCCGAGGCGGAAGAGGCCGAGAAGGGGCTGCTCGCCAAGGCGGTCGACGCGGTGAAGGATGCCGTGGGGCATTAAGCCCGGACACGATCTTCAGAGATGTCGCGCCATCGGGGGACTCAACCCCTTCGATGGTAGCGATTGGCATTTGATTTTTAGCGGGCTTGGTTGCATCCACCACCGCGCGGCACGGGTGTCGATCGGAGCGGAGGTTCGCGCATGGCTATCGACAATGCCGACCGTCTCGACGAGGCGCGGCAGCTGATCTCGCAGGCATTGGAGCTGGCCGTCGCGGCGGACGAGACGCTGGCCGCGGCCGAGCTGGAGCAGGCGCTCGACACGGTAACGCGCCGGGCCGATGCGCTGCGCTTCAGTTCAGGGTCGCCCCCGCGGCGCCCGTCTGCGACTCAATGATCGCCTGACAGGCGTCGGCGGCCATCATGAAGCCCGCCTCGGTCAGGGTGATCGCACCGCCGTGCTCGGCGACCAGATCGCGATCGACCAAAACGTCGATCCAGCGGCGCGCGACCGGTGCCGAGACCCCCGTCGCGGTGATCAGCGGCGGCATGGTCATCGTATGGTCGTCGGCGACGAACAGCGCGTACAGCAGGTCGATCGGCGGGTTGTTGACGAACTCGGCCGGCATCACCGAGCGCAGCGCGTTGCGCGAGGCAAGCAGATCCCGCGCCGCGCCGCGCAACTGCTCCAGCATCACCGGGGAGCGGGCGGCGATCGCTCTTGCCCAGAAGTCTACAAGGCGCGATTGCCGCATGGCCTTCCGTCCTCTCTTGTCTAACTGACGCCTACGTGCCGGAGCCGGGGCGGTGAAACAACCTATAACAACTGTTGTGGATCAAATACTTAGTTAACGCTGTCGCAATCAGGCGAGTTCATACCAGATCGCGTCCTGCGCGAAGGCGTCCGCGGCGCTGCGGGTGCTGCCGTCGGCGAAGCGGATCGTCGCGTCGGGCACCGCGGTGCCGCGGACGAGCGCGGCGACGTGCAGGCTGCGGCCGCCGGCGCTGCGGGTGAAGGCGAGGATGCGGTCGCTGCCCTCGACCGTGGCGGGCCGATAGTCGCCGTCGGCGAACAGCGCCGGATCGGCGCGGCGGCGCGCGAGCAGGTCGGCGATCAGCCGCAGCTTGGCCGGCGCTGAATCGTCGCCGAGCAACGCGGCGCGTTCGGCATAATCCACGGGGCGGCGGTTGTCGGGGTCGACGAGGCTGAGGTCGGCGAGTTCGGTACCCTGATAGAGATCTGGCACGCCGGGCAACGTATAGCGCAGCAGCGTCTGGACGAGCGTATTGGCGCGCGCCGCAGGTTCGATCTCGGCGACGAAGGCGGTGACGTCGGCGATGAAGCGGGGATCGGCGAGATAGGCGTCGATCAGCGCCGCGGCGGCGGCTTCATAGTCCTCGTCGGGGGCTTCCCAGGACGAGCGCAGCTTGGCTTCGCGCAACGCCTTCTGCTGCCACGCTTTCAGCCGGTCGGCGAAGTCGCCGTCCGCGCCCTCGGCGGGCCAGGCGCCGACGATCGTCTGGAGCAGCATGTAGCGGTCGCCGCCGTCGACGTCATGGTCCCAGCCCCAGGACAGCGCCTCCCACGCCTCGACGCGCGCGCGCCACGCGTCGGGGATCGTGCTCAACACCGCGAGCCGGGCGCGGACGTCCTCGCCGCGCTTGTGGTCGTGCGTCGCGGTGGTCAGCATCGCGTGTGGCACGTCGCGGGCGCGATCGGCGACGATCTGGTGGAAGGCGTCGACGGGGATGCCGAGGATCGTGGCGTCGAAGCCGACGTCGTTGCGCGACAGCAGCCGCCCCGACCGGTAGAATGCGGTGTCTTCAACCGATTTGGCGGCGATCGGCGCGGAAAGCTGCTGGAAGCGGCGCACCGCGTCGGCGGCTTCGCCCGAAGTCCCCTGCGGCCCTTCGCCGGCGAGCCAGGCGAGGATGCGGTCGACGACATGCGCTTCGCCGGGCGGGATCAGCCACGACACGCGCTCGCGGACGAGGCCGCGGATCGCGGCGTCCTGCGGCGCGGCGGCGTCGCCGGTGCCATAGGTGCGGTAGACCGGGAACACCCAGAGCAGCCGCTCGATCGCGCGACGCAGCATCGCCGGGGTGACCGCCTCGTCGTCGCTTAGCGCGACGAAGGCGGCGACGCAGGCGTCGAGCTGCGCGGAGAATTGCCACGCGAGCAAATCCTGCCGCGCCTCGAACTCCTCCGCCTCGAAGCCCTGGTAGCGGCCGCTGACCTCCTGCCACAATTCCTCGAGCGGCAGCGCGCCGAGCGGTTCGTGGATCAGCGTCGCGACCTGTTCCATGAAGTCGTAGCCGCTGGTGCCGTCGACGCCCCAGTCCACCGGCTGGCCTTCGCCCGCGCCGAGGATCTTTTCGATGACGATCCAGGCGTCGGCGCCGAGTCGCTCGCGCAGCGTGCGGCAATAGCCGATCGGATCGGTGAGCCCGTCGACATGATCGACGCGGACGCCGTCGATCAGCCCTTCGTCGTAGAGGCGGAAATAGAGGGCGTGCGTCGCCTCGAACACTGCGGGGTCCTCGATGCGGACGCCGGCGAGGTCGTTGACGGTGAAGAAGCGGCGCCAGTTGAGCCGGTCGTTGGCAACGCGCCAGCTTGCCAGCCGGTAATGCTGGCGGCCGAGCAGGGTGGCAAGGTCGCTTTCCTGCACGTCGGGGCGAAGCGGGAAGCGGTGTTCGCCGTAAGCGACGATCGCGTCGCCCTCGATCGCGAGGTCGCCGTTGGCGATCGTCGCGGCGAGCGTGTCGCCGAGCACCGGCAGCAGCAGGGGTTGCGACCAGTCGATATCGAAAGCGCGCGCATAAGGGCTCGCCTGACCGTTGGCGAGCACGTCGTTCCACCAGGCGTTGCCGCCCCCGGCGACGCCCATATGGTTGGGCACGATGTCGATGATCACGCCCATGTCCCGTGCCTTCAGCGCGGCGACGAGGCTGCGAAAGCCGTCTTCGCCGCCGAGTTCGGGGTTGATGCGGGTGGGATCGATCACGTCATAGCCGTGCGTCGACCCCGCGGCGGCGACGGTGATCGGCGAGGCGTAGAGGTGGCTGATGCCGAGCCGGTCGAGATAGGGCACCAGCGCCTCGGCATCGGCGAAGGTGAAGCCGGCGTGGAACTGCATGCGATAGGTGGCGCGGGGCGTCATGCTTGGCTCTTTGCTGAAAGGAGGGCGGTGCGGCGCGCGACCTCGGGCCGGGCGAACAGCGCTTCGGTCGTGTCGGGCATGCGACGGCGCCAGTTGGGATGTTCGTCGGTGGTGCCGGGCAAATTTGGCTGTTCCTCGATCCCGATCAGGTCTTCGAGCGGGACGATGGTCAGCGGGCACGGCGCCTGACGCGTGAAGGCGATCGCGGCGTCGATCGCGGCGGCGGCATCGTTGGGAACCGGGCCGGCGGCGACGCCCGCCCCCCGATAGGCGGTCCACAGCGCCTTCTTCTCGCCGATGCGGCGCAGACGGTCGGCGAATTCGTCGCCGCTGCTGCGCTTCAATTTGTGGTTCCAGGTGATGTCGCGGCCGGTCCACCAGCCTGCCAGCGTCGCGGTGTCGTGCGTGCCGGTCATCGCCACCGCCTGCGCGTCCCACTCGGTGGAGGGCGTGAAGCCCGTGTCGTCGCGTTCGAAGGGGAGGACGCGCATGCCGAGCATGCCCTTGTCCGCCATCGTGTCGCGGAAGCCGGGGGGAACGGTGCCGAGATCCTCGCCGATGACGATCGCCTTCGCCCGGTGCGATTCGAGCGCAAGGATGCGGAGGAGGTCGGCGAAGGGCATCGCCAGATAGGCGCCGTCGCTGGCCTTGCCGCCGTCGGGGATCACCCACAGGCGCTTGAGGCCGAGCGCATGGTCGATGCGCAGCCCGCCGGCGTGGCGGAGCGCGGCGCGGACGGTGCGGATGAAGCCGTCGAAACCGGTCCGGCGCAGCGCGAAGGGGGACAGCGCGGTGATCCCCCAATTCTGCCCCTGCGGCCCGAGCGGATCGGGCGGCGCGCCGATCGACAGGCCGGTGAGGAGGTCGTCGCGGCGGTTCCATGCGTGGCTGCCGCCCGCGTCCATCCCGACGGCGAGATCGGCGATCAGGCCGATGCGCATGCCGGCGTCGCGGGCGGCTTGCTGTGCCTGGGCGAGGCTGGCGTCGGTGAGCCATTGCAGGAAGGCGTGGAAGGCGACGTCCTGCGCGTGGTCGGCGACGAAGCGGGCGACCGCGGGGCCGGCGGGGTCGTGATATTCGGCAGGCCAGTCCTGCCAGCCGCTGGCCCCGGTCGTGGCGAAGACATGCGCGTGGAGCGCATCGAAGCGGGCGTGTTCGTCCCAGTCGGGGCGGGTCGCGCGATCGGCATCGAAGCGGGCGCGAAGCCCGGCGGGGGCGTGATCAAAGGCGGTGCGGAGCTGCGCGAGGCGATCGGGCCAGGCGGTCTGCCAGTCGATCAGCGCGCCGCCGGCGGGACCGGTGTCGGACAGGCCGGCGAGCGTGGGGTCGGCGAGCAGCGCGTGGTGGAACTGGCGGCTCGATGGCGCATAGGGGCTGAAGCGGGTGGCGTCGGCGGGGAAGAGCGCATGCGTCGGGCTGATCGCGAGCGTATCGGCACCGGCGTTCGCGATCGCGCGGGCGGCTTCGGCGAGCGTGCCGAGGTCGCCGTAGGGCGCCAGGCGCGACCCGCGCAGCGCGGGAATCTGCACCGCCGGCCCCCAGCCATGGCCGGGCGGGGGCGCGACGCAGCGCGGCGGGGCGGTGGCGAGCGTGATCGCGCCGGTGGCGGTGTCGAGGCGGTGATAGCCGGGTTCGGCGATCGCGGGGATCGTGCCGTCCGCGGCGATGGTGACGGCGCGGGTGGTGCCGTCTTCGAGGATCAGGCGTGCCGCGCCGGGTTCGGCGGATGTGGCGATGGGGCGGCCGGTGTCGCCGGTGACGAACGGCACGCCGTCGACGCGCGTGTCGAGCGTATCGAGGATCGCGCGCAGCACCGCGTCGTCGACGCGATGCTGGCGGCCGTCGGCATCCTCCCATTCGACCTGCAGCCCGGCGGCGGCGGCTTCGGTAACGAGGTCGGTCATCGCATCGGCCCTTGGTATTCCGGCGAAGGCCGTGGCCCGATCGGGGCGGCCGCGGTTATGACGTGATGCGCTTTGTCCTTTGCGTCCCCCAACTGGGCCCCGGCCTTCGCCGGGGTACAGAAGAGGTGGATTCGCGCAGAGGCGCGGAGAACGCGGAGGGGGGCGTGCGGCTTGGCCGATGTCGTGGCCCTATCATGTGTCTCGATGAAGTTCGGTGCACGCGGAGGCGCGGAGGCGCGGAGGGAAGAAGAGGGCTGCCGCGGATGCTGGCCTGCTCCGCGCCTCCGCGCCTCCGCGTGAATCAGTTCCGGCTTATCGGGAGTCCCGCCGCCGGTCCCGGCCGCGACCCCTCTGCGTCCTCCGCGCCTCTGCGCGCCGATCATTTCGCGATCCAGGCGCGGAAGCGTTCGCCTTCGGCGTGGAGGAGTTCGCCTTCGCCTTCCGGCAGCGGTGCCGGATCGTAGGCGAGATCGAGCGCGATCGTCAGGATGCTACCGTCGCCGAGCCGCCAGCGGGCGGTGACCGCCGCCTCACCGGTGGCTTCGGCGCCGATGGCCTGCGCGCCCGCGAGATGCGGCACGATCGCGCGCTGGCGCAGCGCGATGAGGTCGCGGATCAGCGTCCTCCAGCCGTGGGCGTCCGGCCCGGGCTCGGGTCGCGAGTGTTCGAAGGTGTCGGGGGCGTTGGGGTCGGGGATGCGTTCGCGTGCCGCGGGATCGGCGAAGGCTTCGAACTTGGCGAATTCCCTGCGCCGGCCTTCGCGTACCGCGTCGGCCAGGTCGTCGTGGAAGTCGGTGAAGAACAGGAACGGGGTCTCGCTGCCCTCCGTATCGCCCATGAACAATAAAGGCATCTGCGGCCCGAGCAGCAGCAGCGCGGTCGCGGCGCGCAGCCGGGCGGTGTCGGTGAGGACGGTGAGCCGCTCGCCGAGCGCGCGGTTGCCGACCTGGTCGTGGTTCTGGAGGAAGGCGACGAAGCGCGTAGGCGACAGATGCGCGCTCGGCGTGCCGCGCGGCGTGCCGTCGTGATTGGCCGATGGCTCGCCCTGATAGACGAACCCCTCGGCGAGGCAGCGCGCGAGCCGCTCGGCGGGATTGTCGGCAAAGTCGCTGTAATAAGCGCTGGTTTCGCCCGTGAGCAGGACGTGGACGACGTTGTGGAAATCGTCGTTCCACTGCGCGTCATAGGCGCCCTCGCGGAGGCGTTCGGCGTCGTTGCGCTCGTTTTCGAGGACGAGGTGGATGTGGCGGTCGGGGAAGGCGGCGCGGATCTCCGCCGCCATCGCATCGAGGAAGTCGGGATCGTCGATCGCGTGGACCGCGTCGAAGCGCAGGCCGTCAATGCGATACTCGCCGAGCCACATCAGCGCATTGTCGACGAAGAAGCGATGCACCGCCGCCTGCTTCACCGCGACCGCGCCGCCCCAGGGGGTGTGGACGTCGGCGTCGAAGAATTCGGGGGCATAGGCCGACAGGTAATTCCCGTCGGGGCCGAAATGATTGTACACCACGTCGAGGAAGACCGAGAGGCCGAAGGCATGCGCCTCGTCGACCAGCGCCTTTAGGTCGGCGGGGGGGCCATAGGCCTCGGCGGGGGCATAAGGCAGGACGCCGTCATAGCCCCAGTTGCGCGTGCCGCCGAAGGCGTTGACCGGCATCAGCTCGATCGCGGTGATGCCGAGCGCGGCGAGCGTCGGGATCTGGTCCATGACGCCGCGGAAGCCCCCGAGGACGCCGGCGTGAAGCTCGATCAGCACCGTCTCTTCCCACGGCCGGCCGCGCCAGTCGGGCACGCTCCAGACGTAGGCGGGGTCGATGACGAGGCTCCAGCCGTGGACGCCGCCCGATTGCGCGCGGCTCGCCGGATCGGGGACGGCGAGGTCGCCGATACGGAAGCGGTAGCGCGTGCCGGCGGGGGCGTCGGCGGTGGCGGCGAACCAGCCGTCACCGTCCGCGGTCATCGGAATCGTCGCGCCGCCGTCGATCTCCAGCATCACCGCGTCGCGCGCCGGCGCCCAGAGCGCGAAGCGGGTGCGGCCGTCGTCGCGCAGCTCGGCGCCCCAGCGGCGGCTCATGCCGCGTCGTCCTCGAAGCGCAGCGTCCAGGTGACGAGCACCGCGCTCTGCGGCGACACCTCGTAGCTGTCCTCGATCGCGATTTCGCCCTGGTCGGGCTTGGCGCTGTCGATCAGCACGATACGGCCGGCATGCGGCGGCGGCAGATGGAAGGTCACCGGATCGGGCGAACCGTTGAGCAGCAGCGAGATCGCCTCGACCTCGCCGGCGTCGTTGCGGCTGGCGCGGCGCATCATCAGCGCGCGGCCTTCCGGATTCTGCCAGTCCTCGGGGCTCAGCCGCTCGCCGCGCTCGTCCCACCATTCGACGTCGTTGATGCCGTGGCCGGGCGAATCCTGCCCGTAGAGGAAGGTCGCGGCGCGCAGCACGGGGTAGCGGCGGCGAAGATCGGTGAGGCGCGCGACATAGTCGATCTGCGTCTGGCCCGTCTCGCTCGCCGCCGCCTGCCAGTCGAGCCAGCTGATCTCGTTGTCCTGGCAATAGGCGTTGTTGTTGCCCTGTTGCGTCCGGCCGAATTCGTCGCCGGCGACGAGCATCGGCGTGCCGAGCGAGGCGAGCAGCGTCGTCAGCATCGACCGCTGGACGCGGCCGCGTGCGTCGTTGATCGCGGGATCGTCGGTCGGGCCTTCGTGGCCCCAGTTGCGCGAATGGTTGTTGTCGTGGCCGTCGCGATTGTCTTCGCCATTGGCCTCGTTGTGGCGCTCCTCGTACATCACCGTATCGGCGAGCGTGAAGCCGTCATGCGCCGAGAGCAGGTTGATGCTTGCCCACGGCCGCCGCGCACGGCGGTCGAACAGGTCACCTGACCCCGCGAGCCGCGCGGCAAGATCGGCGCGCTGGCCGGCGTCGCCGCGCCAGAACTGGCGGACGGTGTCGCGGTATTTGTCGTTCCATTCGGCGAAACCGGGCGGAAAATTGCCGAGCTGATAGCCGCCAGGGCCGACGTCCCACGGCTCCGCCATCAGCTTGAGGCGGCCGAGCACCGGGTCCTGCCGCACCACGTCGAAGAAGGCGGCGCCGGGGTCGAAGCCGTCGTCCTCGCGCCCCAGCGTCAGCCCGAGATCGAAGCGGAAGCCGTCGATGCCGAAGCTCGTCGCCCAATAGCGCAGCGAATCGGCGACCATCTGGACGACGCGGGCGTTGCTGAGGTTGAGCGTGTTGCCGGTGCCGGTGTCGTTGATCGTATAGCGCGGCTGATCCTTGACCAGCCGGTAATAGCTCGCATTGTCGAGCCCGCGCCACGACAGCGTCGGTCCCTTCTCCGAGCCTTCGCAGGTGTGGTTGTAGACGACGTCGAGGATCACCTCGATCCCCGCCTTGTGCAGGCGGTGGACGGCGCGGCGCAACTCGTCCTGGCTGTCGGTCGACATATAGGCCTGTTCGGGCGCGAAGAAGCCGAGCGTGTTATAGCCCCAATAATTCTTGAGGCCCTTCTCTTGCAGGAAGCGGTCCTGCGTGAAGGTCTGGATGGGGAGCAGTTCCAGCGCGGTGACGCCGATCCGCTTGAGATGCGCGATCACCGCAGGATGGCCGAGCGCGGCATAGGTCCCGCGTTCGCGCGGCGGCACCAGCTCCATCAGCTTGGTCAGGCCCTTGACGTGCGCCTCGTAGATCACGGTTTCGGACCAGGGCGTGTTCGGTCTGGTGTCGCGCGACCAGTCCCAATGATCGTCGACCACCACCGCCTTGGGCATCGCCGGCGCGCTGTCGCGCTTGTCGAAGCTCAGGTCCTCGCGCGCGTGGCCGACCTTGTAGCCGTGCAGCGCGTCGGTCCACTTGATCTGGCCGTGCAGCCGCCGGGCATAGGGATCGAGCAGCAATTTGTTGGGATTGAAGCGATGGCCGTTCTCGGGCTCGTAGCGGCCGTGCGCGCGATAGCCGTAGATCAGGCCGGGCGCGGCATCGGGCAGATAGCCGTGGAACACCTCGTCGGTACATTCGGGAAGCGTGATCCGCTGCAACTCGCGCTTGCCGGAGGGATCGAAGACGCAGAGTTCGATACGGTCGGCATTGGCGCTGAAGACCGCGAAATTGACGCCGAGACCGTCGAAGGTCGCACCAAGCGGATACGGCGAGCCCGGCTCGAGCCGGTCGGGCAAGGAATGCACGTCTTAGGAACCCCCATATTGATCTCGCTGCGCCAAACGCAGGTGCAGCATGGAAGCTCCCGACCGAAAATTCACGCGCGCGCGGCGCGCCGGCGGTCGGGCCGGCGCGCCTGCTCGGGTCAGCGCTTGGCGAGGGGGTCGAAGCCGGCGGCGCGCCACTGGCTGAGCGATTTGCACTCGCGGCGGCGGATGTGCGAACCGGTGACGTCGTCGACCAGGCAGACGCGCGGGTTATAGTCCGGGCGCGCCAGCGTCGCGGCGGCGGCGGCCGCTGCGGTCGCGACGGGGGTGGCGGATGCGGTGGGTGTCGAGGCGGGCTGCGGCGCGGCGGTGGCGGACAGGAGCGCGGCGGCGATGGTGGTGATGAGCATGATGTTCCTCCCAAGGACACAGCCCGATGTGGCTGTACCCGTAGCAGTGCATTATGCATGCCAAACACCTCATAGGAGGGCGGCGGGCGTTTTCGGGGCGATTTGCGCCGCGTGGCGCGCCAACATCTGGTTTCTGGCGCCGAAGCTCGGGATCAGCGCGCCGGCTTGCTGAGGAAGCGCGAGCCGACCGCGCAAAAGCGCCACGGCGTCTCGACGGCGCGGGTGATGCCGATGCGCGTGCCGGCGTGGGTCGGGATGGCGGCGCCGGCGGCGGCCAGCGCGAACGGCGGCAGGTCGAGCGCGGCGCCGTCGAGCGCCTTGTCGACGCCGAGCGCCTGGCAGAGCCGCCCCGGTCCGGCGCAGAGCAGGCGCGGATCGGCGAGCCCGCGGCGGGCGATCATCGTCGCGATGCCGTCGGTCGGTTCGAGCGCGCGGATCAGCACCGCACTGCCCGGACGGCAGACGAAATTGAGGCACCAGTGGATGCCGTAGCTGCGATAGACATAGGCGTGGCCGGCGGGACCGAACATCGCCGCGTTGCGCGTCGTCGGCCCGTTCGCGCTGTGCGAGGCGGGGTCGTCGGCGTCGTAGGCCTCGGTCTCGACGATCGTGCCGCCGACGCCGTCGATCCGCATCGTCGCGCCGATGAGGTCGCGGGCGACGCTCGCGACGTCGCGGTCGAAGAAGGCTGGGGGTAGCGGCATCGCGATGGGGTTAGGCGGGGGAGGCGTTGCGGCGCAAGCGTGTCTCCTTCCCTGCAAGGGAAGGACTTATTGGAAGGAGCCCGGCCCACCTAATATCTCTGCGACAGGCCCCCAGTGCTCCTGCGAAAGCAGGAGCACTGGGCTGATCCCGTGCGGACTATCGCTGCGATTTCGGCCATGGGCAGAAGATCAGCGGGTCAGCCCCATTCCTCCAGCAGCGTCTCGACCCGCTCGAGCCGGGCGGAGGCGTCTTCGATCCGCTCGGCGAGGATCAGGCGGCCGTTCTTCTCCTTGAAGCCCTCGGGCGGGGGGATCGGTTTGCGCGGGGTGAGCGCGATCGCGGCCGGTCCGGCGTCGATGCGCTGGATGTCCGCCGCGCGCGCGGCGACGCGGATGCGGGCGATGGCGAGCAGCAGCCGCACCGCGTCGGGCAGGTCGCCGAACCGGTCCTCCAGCTCGTCGGTAAGAGCGTCGAGGCCGTCGACGTCCTCGATGCGGGCGAGCCGCGCGTAGGTGGTGACGCGCAGCTCCTGTTCGGGCATCCAGTCGTCGGGCAGGCGGCCGTCGATGCCGAGGTGCAGCTCGGGGCTCCAGCGCTCCACCGTCTCGCCGCGTGCGGTGCGCAGCGCGCTTTCGAGCAGATGCTGGTACAAATCGATGCCGATCAGCTTCATATGACCGGCCTGCGTCTCGCCGAGCAGATCGCCGGCGCCGCGCATGTCGAGATCGCGCGCGCTGATCGCGAATCCCGCGCCGAGCCGGTCGAACGCCTCCAGCGTCTTCAGCCGTTTGAGCGTGCGCGGTGCGATCGTCGCCTCGGGGTCGGTGAGCAACAGGACCTGACCGCGGCGGATGCCGCGACCGACGCGGCCGCGCAACTGGTGGAGCTGCGACAGGCCGAAGCGGTCGGCGCGCCAGATCACCATCGTATTGGCGCGCGGCACGTCGAGCCCCGCCTCGATGATGTTGGTGGCGAGCAGCACGTCGCCGTCGCCGCCGGCGAAACGCACCATCGCCTCGTCGATCTCGGCGGCGGGCATCTTGCCGTGCGCCTGGACGATATCGAGCTCGGGCACCGATTTGGCGAGCTTCTCGGCGAGGGGTGCCATGTCCTCGATCCGCGGCACGACGACGAAGCTCTGGCCGCCGCGGGTGCGCTCGCGCAGCAATGCGGTGCGCACGACGGTCGCGTCGAACGCGCCGACGACGGTGCGGATCGGCTGGCGCCGCGCCGGCGGCGTGGCGATCACCGAGAGCTGCTGGAGCCCGATCAGCGCGGTCTGGAGCGTGCGCGGGATCGGCGTCGCGCTGAGCGTCAGCACGTGGCCGGCGCCGAGGTCGCGCAGCCGCGTCTTGTCGGCGGCACCGAACCGTTGTTCCTCGTCGATGATGACGAGCGCGAGGTCCTTGTAGGCGATGCCCCTGGCGGCGACCGCGCCGGTGCCGACGACGACGTGCACCGATCCGTCGGCCAGACCCGCCTTGATCCGCTTGCGGTCGGCGGCGGCGGTGAGGCGCGACAGGCCTGCGACGACCACGCCGGTCCCTTCGAACCGCGCGGCGAAGCTTTCGAGATGCTGGCGCGCGAGCACCGTGGTCGGCGCGGCGATCGCGACCTGATGGCCGGCGAGCGCGGCGATCGCGGCGGCGCGGAGCGCGACCTCGGTCTTGCCGTAGCCGACGTCGCCGATGACGAGCCGGTCCATCGGCTTGCCCGAGGCGAGATCGTCGCGCACCGCGGTGATCGCGCGTGCCTGATCGGGGGTTTCGGTAAAGGCGAAGCCCGCCGCGAAGCGTTCGTAGGCGGCGATGTCGGGAACGAGCCTGGGCGCGGCGCAGCGGTCGCGTTCGGCGGCGAGCGCGGTGAGGCCGCGCGCGCTTTCGGCGATGGCGGCGTCGATCGCGCCGCGCCGCTTGAGCCAGCTCGCGCCATCGAGCTTGTCGAGCGTCACCGCCTCGGCATCGGCGCCGTAGCGCCAGATGCGGTCGGCCTCGGCGACGGGGACGAGGCGGACGCCGTCGTCGGCATAGGTCAGCGCGATGGCGTCGCCGGCATCGTCGGGCAGGGGTTGCAGGCCGCTGACCACGGCGAGGCCGTGTTCCTCGTGCACGACGACGTCGCCGAGGCGGATCTCGCCATAATCGAACAGGCCGGTGTCGGCGACGGGGGTGGTGGGATCGTCGCGCTCGGCACGGCTGCCGAGCAGGTCGGCGGCGGCGATGGCGAGCACGCCGTCGCGGTGGAAGCCGCGATCGGCGGCGAGCGGGAGGGTGTGGACGCTGCCCGGCGCGGCGGCGACGATCGCCGGCCACGATCCGGCTTCGGCGACGGGCAGTTTGAGCGTCTTGGCGATGCGCCGTTGCAGGAAGCGCAGATCGCGCGGGCCGCCGAGGATCGCGAGCCGGTCGCCGGCGTCGATCGCGGCGCGTGCCGCCTTGGCGAAGGCGCGCATCGGCGCCTTGCTCTCGACGAAGCGCGGCGGCGGGTCGCCGGCTCGCGCCAGCGGCGGCATCGCGCGGTCGGCGACCGCCTTGCGCCAGCGGGCGTCGCCGAGCGTGTCGGTGATCGCGCGGGTCGGGCGGCGCTTGGCGGCGTCGGCGGCAAGCGCGAGGAAGCGCGCGCGGCGGGCGTCGGCGGCGGGTTCGAAGCCGATGCGTGCGTCGGGTAGGTGGTCGCAGAGCGGCACGCCCTCGTCGGCGAGCGGCGGTTCGGCGACGCGGCCGAGTTCGCGCGTGTCGATGTCCCCCGTGGTGCGCTGGTCGCCGGGATCGAAGCAGCGCAGGCTGACGACGTGGCCGTCGCCGGCCTCGACGCGCAGCGGCAGGCCGGCATCGGCGGGGAAGACGTCGAGCACTTGGCCGCGGAGCGCGATCTCGCCGGGCTCGTCGACGGTTTCGTCCGGAGTGTAGCCGATCTCGGTCAGGCTGGCGAACAGCGCCTCGAGATCGATCGGCGCGCCGGCATCGACGCGCGGCGGGGCGGCGGCGAAGGATTGCGGCGCGGGATAGGCGCGGGCGAGCGCCTCGCCGGTGGTGATGCAGGCGATGCGCGGCCGCTCGGCCGCGTCGAGCAGCAGGCGGATGCGGCGTAGCGCCGAGACGCGCTGGCCGACGTTGCCGGGCGAGGCGGGGGCGGCGTCGCCGGGCAATGCGTCGCTGCCGGGGCAGAACAGCACCTCGGCGTCGGGCATCGCGAGCGCGAGCGCATGGCTGAGCGCGACACCACGCGGTTCGTCGGCGACGGCGTAGAGGAGATCGCCGGCAGCGAGCCGTTCGGCGAGCGCGGCGGCGGTTTCGGCAATGCCGAGCGGGTCGGCGAGCGGCGGTTCGGGAGCCAGCAGGGGGGCGGCGAGGGAAGGGCTGGCTTTGGCCGGCATAGACCTATGTTGCCTTTCGATAGGGAATGCTGCCGAACGGCCGGTCGGCGGCGACGTTCCTTCCCCGCCAGTGCGAAAACTGTGGATGATATTTGCGGCCGCGACTCAAGGACTTGGCGGGGCGGGCCGGCATATCCTCGCCGTTTTACGGACGATGATGGAAGTCAAAGCTGCGCTTCTCCGTCACCCCTGATCAAGTCCGGGGTGACGAACTGAAGGGTGTCGCAGGCGCGGCGCCGATCAACGTCGATCGGGCTTGGCCGCTCGGGTCAGTCGACCTGGGCCAGATAGCGTTCGAGATCGTCGCTGCCGCCGATCTGTTCGCCGTCGATGAACACCAGCGGCGTCGTGGCGACGTCATGCTCGGCCTTGAACGCCTCGACCTCTTCGCGCGAGCGGAGAATCTGGTCGTCGACCTCGAAGCCTTCGGATTGCAGGATCTGCTTGGCGCGGACGCCGAACGGGCAGATGTGGTCGGGCAGAACCATGCGGTACAAAGTGGCGGTGCGGCTGTCGGCCATGTCGGGTCCTTTCGGGAACACTCGCGGCTATAGCGCGGCAGCGTCGCGTGCGTTCCGTCAGCCGCCGGGTTTGAGTCCGGCGGCGACCAGCGGGGTGAGCCGGTCGGCGATGCGCGCGACGCCGGTCGCATTGGGGTGGACGCGGTCCGCCTGCATCAGCTTCGGATCGCCGATCACGCCGTCGAGGACGAAGGGGTAGAGGCCGGCTTGGTCGCGCTTCGCCAGATCGGGCCAGATGCGGTCGAAGGCGGCGACGTAATCCGCGCCGAGATTGGGCGGTGCCTTCATCCCGGTGAGCACCACCGGCAGGCCGCGCTCGTGCAATGCGTCGAGCATCGCGGTCATGTTGGCGCGCGTCTCGGCGGCGGGGAGCTGGCGCAGCACGTCGTTGCCGCCGAGGCCGAGCAGCACGAGGTCGGGCTTGCGCGGCAGATTATCGAGCACGAAGCCGAGCCGCTGCCGCCCCGCCGCGGTGGTATCGCCCGAGACGCCGGCGTTGACGATCGTCGCGTTGATCCCGTCGCGCCGCAGCCGTGCCTGCACCGCATCGGGCAGGCTCTGGCCGCGATCGAGGCCGTAGCCGGCATAGAGGCTGTCGCCGAAGGCGAGTACCAGCCGTTCGGGGCCGGCCGGCCGCCGGGCCGTCGCGGTCGCGGTCGCGCTGGGTGCCGGCGTCGGCGTCTGCGCCGGCCGGTCGCAGCCGGCGAGCATCAGGGCTTGGCCGAGCGCGGCCGCTGCCGCATAGCGTATCATCAGCCCCTTCAAGGCCTTGTCCTCCCGATATGACCGAACCCGCTATGGTGATCGACGCGCGCGATGTCACGCTGACGCTCGGCGAAACCGCGATCCTGCGCGGTATCGACCTCTCCGTCGGGCGCGGGGAGAGCGTCGCGCTGCTCGGTACCTCGGGATCGGGCAAATCGTCGCTGATGGCGGTGCTCGCCGGGCTGGAGCGGGCGAGCGGCGGGCGCGTAACCGTCGACGGGCTCGACTTCGGCCGCCTCGACGAGGATGCGCTGGCGCGCGCGCGGCGTGGCCGGATCGGGATCGTGCTCCAGGCCTTCCACCTGCTGCCGACGATGACCGCGCAGGAGAATGTCGCGGTGCCGATGGAGCTGGCCGGGGCGGCGGATGCGTGGGAGCGGGCGGCGGCGGAGCTGGCGGCGGTCGGCCTGGGCCACCGGCTCGATCATTACCCCTCGCAATTGTCGGGCGGCGAGCAGCAGCGCGTCGCGATCGCGCGGGCGCTCGGGCCGCGGCCGCCGCTGGTCTTCGCCGACGAGCCGACCGGCAATCTCGACACCGCGACCGGCAGCGCGATCATGGACCTGCTGTTCGTGCGCCGCGCGGCGATCGGTGCGACTTTGGTGGTCATCACCCACGATCGCAGCCTCGCCGAACGTTGCGACCGGGTGGTGACGCTCGCCGACGGACGGATCGTTTGAGCGGCTGGGCCTCGGCGTGGCGGCTGGCGCGGCGCGAACTCGACTGGCGCTTCCGGGGGTTGCGGCTGCTCGTCGTCTGCCTGTTGCTGGGCGTCGCGGCGCTGGCGGCGATCGGCGGGCTCGCCGATGCGGTGGGTCGCGAACTGGCGGCGCGGGGTGCGGTGATCCTGGGCGGCGACGTCGAATTCGCGGTGTCGCAGCGATCGGCGAGCGAGGCCGAGCATGCGGCGCTGGCGCGCGCCGGCGCGGTGTCGCAGACGGTGCGGATGCAGGCCAATGCGGTCGCCGGCGGCAGCGCCGCGCCGATCCAGTTGAAGGCGGTCGATACCGCCTATCCGCTCTACGAGCGGGTGACGCTGGCGGGCGGGCGGCATGTCGGCGCGCCGCCGCCGGGGCAGGCGTGGATCGCGCCGGCGCTCGCCGAGCGGCTGCGCTTGCGTCCCGGCGCGCGCATCATGGTAGGCGCGGCGCGGCTGACCGTCGGCGGGATCATCGCCGACGAGCCCGACCGGCTCGGCGAGGGGTTCACGCTCGGCCCGGTCGCGATCATCGCGATGACGACGCTGCCGGCGACGCAATTGGTCCAGCCGGGCAGCCTCTACGAGACGCGCTATCGCCTGCGCCTGCCGGCCGGCAGCGACCCGGCGCGGATCGCCAAGGCCTTCGAGGCGCGTTTCGCCACCGCCGGCTGGGAGAGCAAGACGCGCGAACGGGCCTCGCCGGGGGCATCGCGCTTCGTCGACCGGATGGGCGAATTCCTGACGCTGGTCGGGCTCGCCGCGCTGGCGATCGCCGGGATCGGCGTCGGCAATGGCGTCGCCTCGTTCCTCGCCGGGCGGCGCGGCGGGATCGCGACGCTCAAGGTGCTCGGCGCGACCAGCGCCGATGTCGCCCGCCTCTATGCGATCGAAATCGGCGCGGCGGCGCTGGTGGGGATCGCCGGCGGGCTGGCGGTCGGCATCGCGGCGGTGCCGCTGCTCGGCAAGGCGCTCGCCGGCGCGCTGCCGGTGGTGCCGGACCTGACGATCGCGCCGTGGCCGTTGCTGCGCGCGGCGGCCTATGGCCTGCTGATCGCGATCGCCTTCGCCGCGCCGCCGCTCGCCGCGGCGGGGGCGACGCCGGCGGCGGGGCTGCTCCGCGGCGCGCTCGCACCGATGCGCGCGGCGTCGTGGCGGGGGCGGGGGATCGCGCTCGTCGCCGGCGGCGCCGCGGTCGCGCTGGCGATCGCCACCTCGGCGCAGCCGGCGATGGCGGCGAGCTTCCTCGCCGCGGTGGCGGGCGCGCTGCTGCTGCTCGCCGGGCTCGGCCGGCTGGTGCGCGCGACGGCGGGGCGGCTGCCGCGGTCGCGCCGGCCGCTGCTGCGCCTCGCCATCGCCGCGCTGCACCGGCCGGGCGCGCGCACCGAAGCCTTGGTGGTGGCATTGGGGCTCGGGCTGACGCTGTTCGTGCTGCTCGCCGCGATCCGCACCAGCATCGACGCCAATATCGCCACCACCGTGCCGGCGCGCGCACCGGCGCTGTTCGCGCTCGACGTACCGCGGCCGCGCGCGGCGGAGTTCCGCCGTATCGTCGGTGCGGCGGTGCCGGCGGCGGTGGTCAAGACGGTGCCGATCCTGCGCGGCACGATCACCGGCTATCGCGACATCCGCGTCGCCGACCTCAAGACGCTGCCCGAGGGCGCCTGGGCGCTGCGTGGCGAACGCGGCCTGACCTATGCCGCGGCCCTGCCCGAGGGGAGCACGCTGGCCGCCGGTCGCTGGTGGCCGAAGGACTATGCCGGGCCGCCGTTGGTCTCGGTCGACGCGCGGCTCGCCAAGGCGCTCGACCTCCGGATCGGCGATCCGCTGACGGTCAGCCTGCTCGGCGTCGAGCGCACCGCGCGCGTCGCGTCGTTCCGGCAGATCCAATGGGATACTTTGGGGTTCAACTTCGTGCTGGTCTTCTCGCTCAACACGCTGGCGGACGCGCCGCACAATCTGGCGGCGACGATCGACCTGCCGCGGGGGCGCGAGGGGCGGGTGACGCGCGCGCTGCTGGCACCTTTCCCGTCGGTGTCGGTGATCGAGGTGCGCGGCGTGCTGGCGCAGGTGCGCGATCTCGTCGGGCAGGTCGCGGCGGCCATCGCCGCGGCGGCGGGAGTCGCGGTGGCGGCGGGGATCGCGGTGCTGATCGGCGCGATCGCCGCGGCGCGCGAGGCGCGCACCTACGACGCGGTCATCCTGCGCACGTTGGGGGCGACGCGCGGGCAGTTGCTGGCGGCGCAGGCGCTCGAATATCTGCTGCTCGGCGCAGTGGTGACGGTGGTGGCGCTGGCGCTCGGGCTGGGCGGGGCGTGGTATGTCGTGGTGCGGATGTTCGACTTCGCCTGGGCGCCCGATCCGGTCGCGGTGGGCGTGACGCTGCTGGCGGGGCTGGGGGTGACGCTGGGTATCGGACTGGCGGGCGCGTGGCCGATATTGAGCGTGCGGCCGGCGCGGGCGCTGCGGGAGGTGTGACCCCAATTCCTCCCCCGCAAGGGGGAGGTGGCACCGCTTAGCGGTGACGGAGGGGGAGGAAAGGGCGGGAGCTTCGTTATTTGGCTCCCGCCCTTTCCTCCCCCTCCACCATCCGGCTTGCGCCGGACGGTCCCCCTCCCCCTAGCGGGGGAGGAATTGGTCATGTCCAGTATAGCACTCGCGCTTGCGGCAGGTGCCGCGCCACCTCCGCCGCGAAGAAGCGCTTCATCGTGCCCATTGTCTCGGCGTCGTAGACATATTTGAGCGAGCCGAATTTGGTCCGCTTCTCCACCCGGTTCTCGGCGCCCATGTCGAGCTTCGAGGCCGGATACCAGCTGTCCAGCACCGCCTTCGACCCCGGCGTGTAGCGGTGGGTGATCAGCTCGATCGTGCAGTCCGTCGCCACCCCGGCGAGCGCGGCACCGGCCTGCGCGAGCAGCTCGCCATAAGCGTCTTCCCAACCCGGCGCGGCGATGATCGGCGCGATCGTCAGGCCGATCGGATAGCCGGCGCGGCCCATCCGCGCGAGCGCGGCGAGCCGTGCCGCAACCGGACTCGTCCCGCCCTCGAACCGGGCGAAGCGCGCCGGGTTGATCGAGGCGCGCATCCGCGTCCGCCCCTGATGATCGAGCGCGAGCAACGGCTCGACCGCGTCGAACTTGCTGGTGAAGCGCAATTGTACCGGCGCCTGCCATGCCCCGAACGCCGCGATCAGCGCCGACAGCGATCCGGTGAGATGTTCGAGCGCGAGCGGATCGGTGTAGCAGCTCGCTTCATAGGTCGTCCCTTCGTCGGCACGCGCCGCGGACCGCGAAGTAACCGTTCCCTCGCCGAGATACTGCGGCAGCGCGGCGACGATCGCGGGCAGATTGGCATAGGCGCGGGTGATCGGCGGCCCCTTCAGCGAGCCCGCGAGATAGCAATAGCTGCAATGCGCCGGGCAGCCCTCGGCAAGGTCGACGCGCCAGTCGGCGGAGGGCGCGATCGGTTGCAGGCGCAGCTTGCCCGGCGGCGCGACGACCACCGCCAGCGTCTTCTTGGCGGCGGCATAAGCGGCGGCGGCCTCGTCGGGCAGGCCGAGCGCCAGCCGGTCGGAGGCGAGCCGCTCGACGGGGATGCCCAGCGCCTCCGCACGCGCCGCAATGGCGTGGCCGTGCTCCCACGCCAGCGCCGAGCGGGTGATCAGGACGCGCCGCGGCAGCCATGGGCGCGTCGCCGGGATGTCGCTCACGGCAGGGCCTCGAACCAGGCGGCGTACGGCGTATTCGCCGCCATGTGGCGGTTGAGATCGGGCGTGCCGTCGTCCCACCACACCGGGCCGCGCTCGCCCAGCGCCTGTTTGGCGGCGTCGACGCGGCTGCGGGCGTCGCGCTCGGCAGCGGCATCCTCGGCGCGCAACGCGGCGCCGACGTCGCGGCGGGCCTGCATCAGATCGGCGACCAGCGCCGCGCGGCGATCTTCGCCGAGCGCGGGGTTGCTGCGGCGCCAGAGGCGTCCGCGTACCACGATATAGCGGCCATCGGGGGTCGTCGGCGGGTCGGCATCGCGCATCGGGGTCCAACGCACCAACCCGCCGCGCGTCGCAAGCCATTGGCGCAAGGTGGAAAGATCGCCGGCGCCGCCTACATCACGGACGATCTTCCAAGGACATGAGATGATTCCATCGCCGGTTTCCGCCGAACCCCTGCTGCTGGCTTATGGCGATAGCCTGATCGCCGGTTACGGCCTTGCGGCCGCCGATGCCTTTCCGGCCCGGCTCGAACAGGCGCTGCGGAGCGACTGGCCCGATGCGGCGGTGATCGCCGCGGGTCGGTCGGGCGACACGTCGCAGGATGCGCTCGCGCGGCTGCCGCGGACGCTCGCCGGCCTGTCGCACCGGCCCGATCTCGCCATCGTCCAGATCGGCGCCAACGACGTGCTGCTGGGCATCGCGCCCGCGCGGATGCGCGCCAATCTCGATGCGATGCTGACCGAGTTCGCGCGGTGCGGCATCGCCGTGCTGATGACCACGATCGAGCCGCCCGCTGTGTTCGCCGAGCGGACGCGGGGCTATGCCGGCATCCACGCCGCGGTGGCGGAGCAGCATGGTGCGGCGACCTGCGCCTTCTTTCCCGCCGGCGTGCTCGGCCATCCCGCGATGACGCTGGCGGACCGCATCCACCCCAATGCCCGCGCGATCGGCCTCGTCGTCGATCAGGTCGCGCCCGCGGTCACCGCGGCGCTGCGATCCGCGCTGAGGGCGGCGGCCTGACGCTCGCCTTCGCGCAGGTAGCGGGCGGGGCTAACGGTTCTTCGCGCCGTTCGAAGAAGCGGGCCCCGGCGCGAGGCCGGGGTGAGGGGGTGGGTTTGGAACACGGGCGACTTACAAAAGCTCATATGCCATTGCCCTGCGGGCGAGGGGGACGGATGGATCGCATGACGCTGCATTTCGACGGGGGATCGCGGCCCAATCCCGACCGGATGGAGATTGCGGTGGTGACCGGCGGGCGCACCTATATCCGCGACGATCTCGGTCCCGGCGACAATTGCACCGCGGAATGGCTGGCGTTGCTCTATGCGGTCGAGATCGCGGTGGCGGCGGGTGCCGAGGATGCGGTGTTCATCGGCGATGCGCGCACGATCGTCGAACAGGCGCTGGGCCGCTGGCGCTGCCGCAGCCAGCACCTGCAGCCGCATCTCGCCGCCTATCGCGCCGCGACCGCGGGGCTGGTGCGCGTCCACGTCCGCCATGTCGGCCGTTCGAAGAACCTCGCCGGCATCGCGCTCGCCCGCCGCCATCCGCGCTGAATTGCGTTCATTTCGCACATGCGGAACGATCGGCGGAAACACTGGGGTGGTGAAGCGTTGGTCGCCGTCATCATCTAACAGGAGCGACCGACATGAATCAGGATCAGATCGAAGGTACGGCAGGCGATCTCACCGGCAAGCTCAAGGAAGGCCTGGGCAAGGCGACCGGCGACACCGAGACGCAGAACGCCGGCGTGGTCGATCAGATCAGCGGCAAGGTTCAGAAGACCTTTGGCGACACCAAGGAAACCGTTGCCAAGAACGCCGCGCCGCTCGCCGACAAGGCCCGCAAGTTCGCCAACGAGCGTCCGTTCGCGGCAGCCGCGCTCGCCGGTGTGGTCGGTCTCGCGATCCTGAACACGCTGCGCGGCAAGACCTCGGCGTAATTGCCGGTCCCCAGCGGATATCAAAAGGGGCGTCGGCAGCAGCCGGTGCCCCTTCTCGTTGGTCCCGTGACGGCGTGGCCGGGCGATGCCGGCCACGCCTGCGTCCGATCAGGACTTGAGGGCCTTCGCCATGTTGAGGTGCGCCGCGACGGTCGGCGCGAGGCCGGTCGCGAAGGTCTTGAGCGCGGGCACGTCGCCCGTCGCCGCATAGCCGCGGAGCAGGTCAAGCGTCTGCTGATGGCCCGACTGCTGGGCGGTGATGTAGGCGGCGTCGAAGTCCGCGCCCTTCTTGGTCTTCAGCGAATCGAGGATCGTCTGCTGCTCGGCGCTGAGCTTGGGATCGGGGGTCAGCGCCGGGGCCAGGCCGGCGGTGGTCGCCTTGAGCTTGTCGGTCGAGGCGGTGTGTGCGGTGATCATCTGGTTGGCATATTTCTTCACCGCGGCCGAGCTGCTGTTGTCGAGCGCGAGCTTGGACGTCGCGATCTCGAACGCGTCGCTCGCCGCTGCCGAGTTGACGAAGGCCTGGCCGCCGGTCGCGGGCGCGACCGTGTTGGCGGTGCCGGCCGTGTTCGCGTCGAACGCCGTCGTGTCGTTGGTCGCGAGCGCGGTGTCGTTCGCGGCGGTCGTGTCGGTCTTCTGGCCGCAGGCGGCGAGCGCCAGCGCCGATGCCGACAGGATAACTATGGATTTCTTGAGCATGTGAAACTCCCTCGTTGCGCGCGCTGAACGTCCGGGCGTTGCGACGCGTTCCGTTTGCCGGGGGAGCGTTCCGGGCGTCCCGACGTTGCACGTTCATCCCAACCGACAGGAGACACGCGTTGAGCATTTTCAGCAACATCATGGGCAAGATATTCCACCACAAGCAGGATGCCGCCGCGGCCCCCGCCGCGCCGCAGACCACGCAGGCGGCACCGACGCCGACGCCTGCACCGGCCGCAGCGCCCGCCGCCGCGCCGGAAGCGCCCGCCCAGCCGGTCGATGTCGGCGCGGTGCTGTCGGAAATGGCGACGATGAAGAACGGCGGCGGCAACTATCAGTCGTCGATCGTCGACCTGCTCAAGCTGCTCGACCTCGATTCCAGCCTTTCGGCGCGCAAGGAACTGGGCCAGGAACTCGGCGTGCATGCCGGTGACGACGGCAGCGCCGAGCAGAACATCGCGCTGCACCGCGCGGTGATGGCGAAGCTCGCCGAGAACGGCGGCATCGTTCCCGACAGCCTGCGCGGCTGATCGACGGGGCGGGGGCAGGCGGTCCGCGCCGGCCCCCGCGTCACGCGACCGACGCCGCCCGCCTTTTCTACCCCAGCGCCACGCGCGGGATCGGGTGGCGGCGGTGCAGGATGGCCGGCACCTCGTCGCGCGGCACGCTGTGCCCGAACCAGAAGCCTTGGCCGACGTCGCAGCCCTGGCCGAGCAGGTAGCGCGCCTGATCCTCGGTTTCGATCCCCTCGGCGACCACGGTCATGCCGAGGCGATGGCCGAGCGCGACCACCGCATCGACGATTGCCGCATCGCCGGCGTCGCGGTCGATGTGGCTGATGAAGCTGCGGTCGATCTTGATGGTGTGGACCGGAAACGCCTTGAGATGGGTCAGCGAGGCATAGCCGGTGCCGAAATCGTCCAGCGCGATGTGCACGCCGGCCCGGCTGAACGTCTCCAGCATCGAGGCGACGCATTCCGCGCCGCGGCCGACGAACACCGTCTCGGTGACCTCCAGCTCGAGCCGGTCGAACGGCACGCCGGCCCGCTCCAGGCGGCCGAGGATGCGGTCGGTCAGGTCGTCGCGGCGGAATTCCGCCGGCGACAGGTTGAACGCGATGCGCCCAAAGTCGAGCCCGGCATCGAGCCAGCGTTGCATATCGCCGACGATCGCGCCGAGCATCCGCTCGCTCAACCCCTGCGCCAGCTCGAAATCCTCGAACGCCGCGGCGATCGTCGCCGGCGCCTGCGGGCCGAAAGTGGGGTGCTGCCAGCGCAGCAACGCCTCGAACCCGCACACCCGGCCCGTGCCGAGCGCCACCTTGGGCTGGTAGAAGGGCATGATCTGGTCGTCGCGGATGACGTCGCGGGCGATGCTGAGCATCGAGGAGCGGCGCTGCAGATCCGCGCGCATCGGCGGTTCGAACATCAAAAGCCCGCCCCGATATTGCGCCTTCGCGGCATAGAGCGCGATATCGGCGGCCTTGAGCAATTCGGTCGCGGTCGCGCCATGCGCGGGGAAGATCGAGCCGCCGGCGGTGGCATGGCAGTCGAGGATGCGTCCGTCGTGCGACAGCGGCTCGCGCACCGCCTGCAACGCGGCGCGCACCCGCGCGATCACCTGTTGCGTATCGTCGCGGCTCTCGATCACCGCGGCAAATTCATCGCCGCCGAGCCGCGCCAGCGTCGCCTCCTCGCCGAGCGCGTCGCGCAGGCGCGTGCCGAGCGTGCGCAGCACGATGTCGCCGGCGTCATGGCCGATCGTGTCGTTGGTTTCCTTGAGATCGTCGACGTCGAGCAGCACCAGCGCGAGATCGCTGCCCGCCTGCCGCGCCCGGGCGATGGCGGTTTCGAGCTGTTCGCCGAACTTGGCGCGATTGGGCAGGCCGGTGAGCGCGTCGTGATGCGCGGCGAAGCGGATGCGCTCCTCCGCGGTGCGTTCCTCGGTGACGTCGCGGGTGGTGACGAGGACGCGGCTGAGCTTGCCCGAAGGCGCCTCGATCCGCCATCCGCCGGTCTTGATCCAGCGTTCCTCGCCGGTGTCGGCGCGGCGGATGCGCAGGATCGTGTCGAACCGGTGGCTGCCGTCGCCGGCGTCGACCGCGGCGATCAGCGCCTGGAGCCGGTGGCGATCGTCGGGGATGACGAGGTCGAGCGCGGTCGCCACCGAGGCGGCGGCGTCGAGCGGCAGGCCGAGCATCGCCTTAAGCTCGTCGGACCATTGGCGCTGGCCGCTGGTCGCATCATAATCCCAGATGCCGAGGCCCGCGGCATGCGCGGCGAGGCGAAAGCGTCGCTCGCTGTTGCGGAGCGCGCGTTCGGCGAGCTTGCGGTCGTGGATGTCCTCCAGCGTGCCGTACCAGCGGATCGTCTGGCCCTGCTCGTCGCAGCGGGCCGCGGCGCGCGAGCGGAACCAGCGATAGTCGCCTTCGGGCGAGCATAATCGATATTCGATGTCGATCGGTCTGCCGCTCGCCACCGCCGCTCGCCACGCCGAGGCGGTCGCGGTGCGGTCGTCGGCATGAAGCGCGGCGAGCCAGCGCCGCCCCAATGCGTCGCAGGGCGCCCCGCCGGTGATATCCTGCCAGCGCGAGCTGACCGATTCGACCTCGCCGTCCGGGCCCGCGGTCCAGGTGATCTGCGGATTGAGTTCGACGGTGTGGCGGTAATGTTCCTCGCTCTCTCGCAACCGCGCCTCGGCCGCGCGGCGGGCGGAGATGTCCTGCGCGATGGTGATGGTCGAGATCGCGGTGCCGGTCGCATCGCAGACGAACGACACGTTGATGTCGCACCACAAGGTGCTGCCGTCGGGCCGGACGAAGCGCGCCTCGACCTTGAACGGCGTCGATCGGGGCTGGTGGTGGGTGTAGGCGGCGATCACGCCGGGCAGGTCGTCCGGGTGGATGAACGCCTCGATCGACAGACCGGACAGGCTGTCCCGGTCGCGGCCGACGAGATCGCAGAACCGGTCGTTGACGATGAGCACGCGGCGGTGGCGGTCGCGGTGGAGCAGCCCGATGTCGGCGCGGCTCAATACCGTGCTCAGCGGCAGCCCGGTGTCGAGGCCGGCGACCGCGCGGGCGACCGCGGCGCGGATCGCGACGGTGTCCGCCGCGTCTTCGCCCTCGCCGCCGGGCGATTCGAAATCGACCAACTCCTTGCGATCAAACCCGCTCTCCCCCCAACGATCCACTTTTGGTTCCTCTGCGCGATCGGTCGCCCGACCGGCTTGGGTGGCCTGCACTTAACGAACGGTAACGGAACCGTTTTGACTGGTTCGCGGGCGGTGTCAGCCGGCGAGCGGCAGTTGCTGTGCCAGCGCGGCATTCTGGCGACGCATCTGACGCAGCGCGCCGGCGACCCGATCGGCGTCGAGTGCATCGACGATCGGGTCGTAGCCGGTCGGCATGATCCCCTGGCCGAGCAGCACCGCCACCCAGCTCGGCACGGTGAACAGCTCGTCGTCGTAGCGGAAGATGCGCCCCTTCTCGCGGAACAGCGCGATCTTGCGGGCCAGCGTCTCGGGCAGGTCCATCGTCCGCACGTGGCGCCAGAACGGCGTGTCGTCGCGACGCGTCGCGGCGTAATGGAGGATGATGAAGTCGCGAACCGCGGTGTAATGATTGCCCATCAGCCGGTTGTATTCGTCGCGCTCGACCGGGCTGAAGCGGGCGTCCGGGAACAGCGCGAACAGCTTCGATATCCCCTCCTGGATCAGGTGGATGCTGGTCGATTCGAGCGGTTCGAGGAAGCCGCCGGCGAGGCCCAGGGCGACGACGTTGCCCGCCCAGCTCTGCCGCCGCCGGCCCGCGGTGAAGGACAGGCGGCGCGGCGCCGCCGTCGGCGCCGCGTCGAGGTTCGCCAGCAGCACGCGCTCCGCGGTGTCGTCGTCGGTGAAGGCGCTGGCGTAGACATGGCCGTTGCCGGTGCGGTGTTGCAGCGGAATGCGCCATTGCCAGCCGGAATCGTGCGCGGTGGCGCGGGTATAGGGCAGCAGCGGCTGCGTGCGTTCGGTCGGCACCGCGATCGCGCGGTCGCAGGGCAGCCAGTGCGACCAATCCTCGAACCCGACGCCCATCGTCTCGCCGAGCAGCAGGCTGCGGAAACCCGAGCAATCGAGGAACAGGTCGCCCGCGATCCGCCGGTCCCCCTCTAGCCGCACCGCGGTCACATGGCCGCGCGCGTCCTGCTCGACGCCGGTGATCCGCCCCTCGACGCGGATCGTGCCCTGTTCCTCGGCGCGGCAGCGCAGGAAGGCGGCGTAGAGGCCGGCGTCGAAATGATAGGCGTAATCCACCCCCGACAGCGGCGAGCGCGGGTCGGGGGAGGGCGGCGCGAAGCGGCCGGCGCGCGCGGCGACGGCGGCCATCGCATAGCCTTCGAAGTCGCCGATCTCCGGTTCGCCGCGCAGCTTGAGCCAGAGCTGGTGGAAGTTCAGCCCCTCGATGTCGTGACCCGGCGTACCGAACGGGTGCATGTAGCGATCGCCCGATGCGCCCCAGTTGACGAATTCGATGCCGAGCTTGGGCGTGCCGCCGGTCGCGCGCAGGAACTCCGCCTCGTCGATCCCCAGCCGGGCGTTGAAGCCGCGGATCGGCGGGATCGTCGCCTCGCCGACGCCGACGGTGCCGATCGCGTCGGATTCGACCAAAGTGATCGTGCGTTGCCCGTCGTTGAGGAAGCGCGAGGCGGCCGCCGCCGCCATCCAGCCGGCGGTGCCGCCGCCGACGATCACCACCCGGCCGATCGGTGTTGCGGTCATCGCCTGCCCCGCTGCGCTGCCATGAGATACTCCGGATAGGCGGGCAGGCCGGCGGGCAGCGCCGCGACGGCATCGCGCAATTGCGTCAGCGCGGCGACCGCGCTCGCCCGCGGCACCGACAGCGCCAGCGGATCGGCGCGCACCGGACGGACGCCGAGCCCGATCAGCGCCTGCTGCCACGCCGCCTGCGGCACCATCTCCTCCTCCAGCGGCGGCAGCGTGCCGCGCTGGCCGAATTGGGCGAGCGCCGTCGCCAGTTCGGCGGGCGGCACCTGCGTGCGCAGCGCATGCCAGACGTCGCCGCGCCGCCGGCCGACCAGATAGAAGGCGGCGGCATAAGCGTGGAAGCGATCGGCGCGCAGCGTCGCGCGGCGGTTGTATTCGGCGACGAGCAACGGTTCGGGCGTCCGTGCCGGCATCAGCGCCAACGCCAGTTCGAGCTGCGCCAGCGCCAGCGTATAGCCCGGCCAGCCCAGCGGCCCCAGCGTCGCGGCGGCGTCGCCGAGCGCCAGCACGTTGCCGGCAAAGGGCACGACCTGCCGCCGCGGCCGGATCGCGATGCGTTCGCGATTGTGCGGCATCTGCTTGGCGGCGCGCGCGTCGCTGGTCGTCGCGCTGGCATAAGCGAGACCGGCGAGCGTGCGACCCGCCAGCGGCCAACGCGCGGTCCAGCCGTCGGTGGTCGCCTCGTACCGGTCGAGCGGCGACGGACGCGGCGGCGCGACGCCGAGCAGCAGCCGGTCGACGGGCAGGGTGGTGTGCCAGTCGAGCCAGGCGGCATGCTCCGCGGCGAGGAGGGCGGCGGGTCCGGTCGCGTCGACGAACAGGTCGCCGGTCAGCGCGCCACCGTCGTCCATCGTCAGCGCGCGCACGGTATCGCCGTCGCGAACGACCCGGAGCTGCTGCGGCGCAACGACGCGCACCCGCGCCGCACGCAGCGCGGCGGCGAAGAACGGCGTCGCCGCATCGGCATCGAGCCGTAGCGTGTAATTGACGCGCGACAGGAGCGATCGCGGATCGCTTGCCGGCGGGGCGAACCGCTCCGCCGCCGCCAGCGTCGCGGCGGGAACCAGCGCGTCATAGGGGCCGTCGCCGTGCGCCAGCCACAATTGGTGCACCGCCGCGCCGGCGACGCTCGGTACGCCGTCGCCCTCGCCGATCGTGAAGGCCGCATCGCCCCAGGCGAAACGCTCGCCGACGCGGTGCGTCGCCGCGCCGGCGGCGACCATCGCCGCCTCGTCCAGCCCCAGCGCGTCGAACGCCTCGGCGACCTGCGGCGTCACCGCGGGCAGGCGATCGGCGAGCGCCGCCGGGTCGGGCGCGGTGGCGACGAAGGTCACCGTCGCGTGGCGCAGCGCGCGCGCGAAGCCGAGCGCCGCGGTCAAGGCGACGAGGCCGCCGCCGACCACCACGACGCTCTGCAAACCTTCGCGCCGGTTCACGCCGCCGCCCGCAGATAGGCCGCGTGATCGGGCATCGTCGCGACCGCGGCGGCGATACCGCCGCGCAGCGCGGCCAATGCGCGGTCGAGCGCGGCGCCGTCGGGCAGATCGGCGCGCGGGTCCCACCCGTCGGGCACGACGTTCTGGCCGAGATACACCGCGACCCAGCTCGGTTCGAGGAACAGACCGTGGCTGTAGCGCGACACCTGCGCGGTCTGCCGCCACAGCGCCATCTTCTCGGCGAGGCTGTCGGGGATCGTCATCGTGCGGACGTGGTTCCAGAACGGCGAATCGTCGCGCGTCGTCGCGTGATAATGGAGGATCAGGAAGTCGCGCAGCCGGTCGTATTCGGCGTCGACCAAGGCATTGAAGCCGTCGCGATCGGCGTCGGTGACGCGGGCGGCGGGGAAATGCTCGACCAATTGCGTGATCGCCATCTGCACCAGATAGATGCTGGTCGACTCCAGCGGTTCGAGGAATCCCGAGGCAAGGCCGATCGACAGCACGTTGCCGACCCAGCTGCGCCGCCGCCGCCCGGCGCGGAAGCGCAGGTGGCGCGGCTCGGCGAGCGGCGGGCTTTCCAGTGCGTCGACCAGCGCGTCGGTCGCCGCCCCTTCGGACAGATGCGCGCTCGAATAGACATAGCCGTTGCCGATGCGGTGGGTGAGGGGGATGCGCCAGCGCCAGCCCGCGGCCATCGCGGTGGCGCGGGTGTACGGCTCGATACCGCCGTCGGGCGAGGCGCAGGGCGCGGCGACGGCGCGGTCGCAGGGCAGCCAGTGCGACCAATCCTCCCACGCCTCGTCCATCGCGCCGCCGATCAGCAGCGCGCGAAACCCCGAGCAGTCGATGAACAAATCGCCTTCGATCCGCCGGCCGTCGGCGAGCGTGATCGCGACGACGTCGCCGCTCTCCGCATCGCGGTCGACGTGCGTCACCCGTCCCTCGGTGCGCACCGCCCCGCGCGCCTCGGCATGCGCGCGCAGGAAGGGCGCGAAGCGGGTCGCGTCGAACTGATAGGCATAGCCGAAGGCGCTCGCCAGATCGTGCGGGTCGCTGCCCGGGCGGGTGAAGCGCTGCGCCGCGGCGGCGACCACCGCGGTCGAATAGTCGCCGATCGCCGCGGTCGCGCCGGCGTGATGGCGGCGCAGCCAATAATGGTGGAAGCCGACGCCATCCAGCGGCCGGCCATAGCTGCCGAACGGGTGGATGTAGGAATCGCCGATCGCGCCGAAGTCGCGGAACTCGATGCCGAGCTTGAAGGTCGCATGGGTGGCGGCCATGAACGCCGCCTCGTCGATGCCGAGCCGGGTGACGAAGGCGCGCAGATGCGGCAGCGTCGCCTCGCCGACGCCGACGATGCCGATCTCCTGCGATTCGACCAGCGCGACCTCCGCGGCGCCCGGTGCGAGCGTCGCCAGGGCCGCGGCGGTCATCCAGCCGGCGGTGCCGCCACCGACGATCACCACCCTGATCCGCTGCTCCGCCTGCACCGACCCTCTTCCTCTCATCCCGTGGTTCCCACGACCTCTACAGGGAATGTCCATCGTTGACAGCGGCTTCGTGGCACGGCTTTGGTGCCGCTATCACGATAGAGACGGCTCCCGGGGAGAGGATGATGGTTTTGAGGTTCGGTACGGCTTGCGCAGCACTCGCGCTGATGGTGGGCGCGTCGCCCGCGGTTGCGCAGCAGCAGGCGGCAAGCGCCGCCGTTCCCGCCGCCGCCACCGCGCATCCCGAGCAATGGCCGCTGCTGCCGATGCAATTGAAGCGCGACGCCAAGGTCGAGGCGCGCGTCGCCGCGATCCTCGCCAAGATGAGCATCGAGGACAAAGTCGGCCAGCTCATCCAGGTCGACATCGCCAGCATCACGCCCGCGGATCTCGAGACGTACAAGCTCGGCTCGATCCTGAACGGCGGCAATTCTGCGCCCAACGGCGACGAATTCGCGCCTGCGCCGGAATGGCTCAAGCTGTTCGACGCCTTCTACGACGCCTCGGTCAAGCGCACGGACGGCCGCCCGGTGGTGCCGGTGATCTGGGGCACCGATGCGGTGCACGGCGCCAACAATATCGTCGGCGCGACGCTGTTCCCGCATAACATCGGCCTCGGCGCGATGCGCGATCCCGCGCTCATCAAGAAGATCGGCGCGGTCACTGCCGCCGAGACCGCCGCGACCGGCATCGACTGGAGCTTCGCGCCGACCGTCGCGGTGGTGCAGGACGACCGCTGGGGCCGCACCTACGAAAGCTATTCCGAGGACCCGGCGATCGTCGCTTCCTATGCCGGCCAGATGGTCGAGGGCATCCAGGGCACGATCGGGCAGGACTTCATGAAGCCCGGCCATGTCATCGCCTCGGTCAAGCATTTCCTCGGCGACGGCGGTACCGGCGGCCACGACCAGGGCGATACGCGCGTGTCGGAGACGGTGCTGCGCGAGGTGCATGGCGCGGGCTATATGACCGCGCTGCCCGCCGGCGCGCTGACCGTGATGCCCAGCTTCTCGAGCTGGAACGGCGAGAAGATGACGGGCAACAAGAGCCTGCTCACCGGCGTGCTCAAGGACCGCTGGGGCTTTCAGGGCTTCACCATCGGCGACTGGAACGCGCACGGCCAGGTGACCGGCTGTACCAACGAGGATTGCGCGCCCGCGATCAACGCCGGGCTCGACATGTTCATGTATTCCGGCCCGAAGTGGAAGGAACTCTACGCCAACACGCTGCGCGAGGCGAAGGCCGGCACGATCCCCGCCGCGCGCCTCGACGATGCGGTGCGCCGCATCCTGCGCGTCAAGGTGATCGCCGGCACGTTCGACAACGGCCGGCCGTCGGCGCGACCGATGTCGGGCAAGTTCGCGCTACTCGGCGCGCCGGAGCATCGCGCGATCGCGCGGCAGGCGGTGCGTGAATCGCTCGTGCTGCTCAAGAACAACGGCGGCGTGCTGCCGGTGAAGCCGGGCGCCAACATCCTGGTCGCCGGGCGCGGTGCCGACAATATCGGCCAGCAGGCCGGCGGCTGGTCGATCACCTGGCAGGGCACCGACGTCGCCAACAAGGATTTCCCCAACGGCCAGTCGATCTGGTCGGGGATCGATGCGGCGGCACGTGCCGCCGGCGGCAAGGCGACGCTGGCGGTCGACGGTGCCTTCACCGCCAAGCCCGACGTCGCGATCGTCGTGTTCGGCGAGACGCCTTATGCCGAATTCACGGGCGACCGGCCGAGCCTCGAATACAGCCCCGACGACAAGAGCGACCTCGCTTTGCTCAAGAAATTGAAGGCGGCGGGGGTGCCGACCGTCGCGGTCTTCCTCTCGGGCCGGCCGATGTGGGTCAATCCCGAGCTGAACGCCGCCGACGCCTTCGTCGCGGCGTTCCTGCCGGGGACCGAGGGCGGCGGCGTCGCCGACGTGCTGGTCGCGGGCAAGAGCGGCCGTCCGGTCGCCGACTTCCACGGCAAGTTGAGCTTCAGCTGGCCCAAGCGGATCGACCAGAATGTGCTCAACCGCACCGATCCGGGCTATGATCCGCTGTTCCCGATCGGCTTCGGCCTGACCTATGCCGACAAGGCGACACTCGCCCGGCTCGACGAGACCAAGCCGAAGATCGCGGCGGGCGACCAGAATGCGTTGTTCGTCCGCGGCCGCGTCGCCGGGGGCGCGCGAATCGGCACGACCGGCGCGGCGGTGCAGACCCGCACCGACCGCAGCGGGCAGGAGGACAGCCTGCGCCTCGCCTACAAGGGGGCCGGCAGCGTCGGAATCGAACAGGCGATGCCGATCGACCTGACGCGCGAATCCAACGGCGATCTCAGCCTGATCGTCGATTACCGCGTCACCGCCAAGCCGACCGGGACGGTCAGCGTCGGCATCGCGGATACGGGTAAGTCCGCGATGGTCCCATTGACGAACCGGCTGGCGGTGGGTGATTGGGCGACCGTGGCGGTGCCGCTGCGGTGCTTCGCCAATCAGGGGATCGCGATGAACAAGGTGACCAAGCCGTTCGAACTGGCGAGCAGCGGTGCGCTCGGCATCGACGTGTCGAGCATTCGCATCGGCAGCGCCACCACCCCGATCGCCTGTGGTGCCAAGTGAGCGACGCTAGTCTCTCGCGGCGCGGCCTGATCGGCGGTGCGGCGCTGCTGACGCTCGCCGGCGCGGCGGGTGCGCAGACCGTCGCCGGGGAGGAGGTCGTGCCGCTGTGGCCGGGCCGCATTCCCGGCGCACCGGGCAAGACGATCCCGCGCAAGGTCGAGGAGCGGTCGAAGACCGCGAGCTTCACCGACCGCTGGGTGACCGGCGTCGACGTGCCGGCGCTGGTCGTCAAGCGGCCGGCGCGTCCCAACGGTGCTGCGGTATTGCTGGTACCGGGCGGCGGCTATGGCTTCCTCGCCTATGACAATGAGGGGATCGAGCAGGCACGCTGGCTCAATGCGCTGGGCGTCACCTGCTTCATCCTGCTCTATCGCCTGCCCGGCGAGGGTTGGGGCGAGCGGCGGCTGGTGCCGCTGCAGGACGCGCAGCGTGCGATGCGCGTGATCCGCAGCCGTGCGGGCAGCTTCGGCGTCGATGCCAAGCGGATCGCGGTGATCGGCTTCTCCGCGGGCGGGCATCTCGCCGGTTCGCTGGCGACGCGGCATGGCGAGCGCGTCTATGCGCCGGTCGATGCCGCCGACACGCTGTCGGCGCGGCCCGATCTCGCTGGGCTGATCTATCCGGTGATCAGCATGGATGCCGCGATCACGCACAAGGGTTCGCGCGACAATCTGCTGGGGGCGACGCCTTCGGCGGCGGAGGTCGCGGCAGCCTCGGTCGAGACGCGCGTCACGGCGGAGACGCCGCCGGTGTTCCTCGTCCACGCCGGCGACGACGGCGCGGTGCCGATCGCCAACAGTATCACCATGTATGCGGCGCTGCTGGCGGCGAAACGCCCGGCGGAGATGCATCTGTTCGATGAAGGCGGCCACGGCTTCGGCGTGCGGCTGGCCAAGACGGTGCCGACGGCGGCATGGCCGACGCTGTTCGCGACCTATGCCGCACGCAAGGGCGTGTTCCCCGTCTGAACCAAAATCCTCCCCCGCAAGGGGGCGCGCGCCCACGGGGCGTGACGGAGGGGAGGACAGGGCGGGAGCATCATTGGCGTCCCGTGTCCTCCCCCACCACCAGCTTCGCCGGTCCCCCTCCCCCTTGCGGGCAGGGCTATCGCATATGGCCCTCACGGTAAGTCGTACGCCCTCCAAATCCACTTCGTCACCCCGGCCTTGCGCCGGGGTCCCGCTTCTTTGGACGGCGCGAAGAAGCGGGATGCCGGATCAAGTCCGGCATGACGGGGATGGGAAAGCCGTTGCAACACCCCAATGGCCATATGCGATCGCCCTGCCCTTGCTGGGGAGGAAGATGCGGTCACTTCATCCGGACGGTCATCGCCTTGCCGGTGTAGCTCACCCGCGTCGCGCCATTCTCGGCGAAGTCCACCGCCTCGGCCTTGCCCGGGGTGTGGAAGCGTACCGATACCGCGCGCGTCGCGACCATGCCGGGATAGCTGCCTTCGCGCGCGCCGATCGTCAGCGTCTTCGCCTGCTCGTTCCACGTCAGCGGCACGCGCGCGAACTTGCCGGACTCGTAACCGGGGGTCACGCCGTCGTCCTCGTACAGCGAGAACGCGCCGTCCTTGCCGGTGAAGACGTGCAGCACGATCGGCCCGCCGGGCTGTTCGCGCGCATATTGCACCGCCGGCCCGGTCGGCAGGATCGCACCCGCACGCACGAACAATGGCATCCGCTCATAGGGCGCGACGGCGGTGATCGACTGGCCGCCCGTGTAATGCCGGCCGCTGGCGAAATCGTACCAGTCCGCTCCCGCGGGCAGATACACCGCGCGCGAACGCGCCTTGAACGCGGTCACCGGCGCGACGAGCAGGTCGCGGCCGAAGAGATATTCGTCGTCGACGTTCCACGTCTTGCGATCGGCGGCATAGTCCATCACCAGCCCGCGCATGATGCTGCCGTCCTTGTGATAGGTGTCGGCGGCGGTGGTGTAGATATACGGCATCAGGCGATAGCGGAGCTGATCGTACCACAGCATCGACGATGCCATCGCCGGATCGCTGGCGCTTAGTTCGTAGATCTCGCGCTTGGGCGTCTCGCCATGGCTGCGGAACAGCGGGCTGAGCGCGCCGAACTGGAACCAGCGCAGGTTGAGCTCGCGCCATTCGGGCAGCGCGGCGGGTTCGGCATTGGTATAGCGATCCTCGACCGCGAAGCCGCCGATGTCGTGCGTCCAATTGGGCACGCCCGACATCGACAGATTGACGCCCGCCGAAATCTGGTCGCGCAGATCGTCCCAGCGCGCGGCGACGTCGCCCGACCACAGCGCCGCGCTCGCGCGTTGCAGGCCGGCGAAGCCCGACCGCGTCAGGATGAACGGCCGCTTGTCGGTATTGGTCTCGCGAAGCCCCTCGGCGAAGCCAGCCGCATGGACCAGCGGGAAGCTGTTGAAATAGGCGCCGCCCGGCCCGAAGGCGTTCGGCCCCATCACGTATTTGCGCTCTTCGATCGACAGGTTGGAATGGATGTCGGGTTCGGTCGCGTCCATCCACCATGCATCGATGCCGAGCTTGACGAGGTTATCGCGCACCTGCCGGTAATAGATCTTGCGCGCTTCGGGATAATAAGGATCGTAATCGGTGTTGAGATAGCCCGGCCCGACCCAATCCTTGTTCTTCAGCTTGAGGTTGCCCTGGTACAGGAAGCCCTTGGCGGCCAGTTCCTTGGCATTGTCGGTATTGGGATAGAATTTCGGCCAGACCGAGATCATCAACTGTGCGTTGAGCTTGTGGACCTCGTCCACCATCCCCTGCGGATCGGGGAAGCGCGTCTTGTCGAACTGGTGGCTGCCCCATTGATCCTGCGGCCAGTAGAACCAATCCTCGACGATGTTGTCGAGCGGGATCTGGCGCTTGCGATATTCGCGCACGACCCCGACCAATTGCTCCTGCGTCTCGTAGCGCTGGCGGCTCTGCCAGAAGCCATAGGCCCATTGCGGCATCATCGGCGCCTTGCCGGTGAGCCCGCGATAGCCCGCGACGACCGCGTCCATATCGGCACCGGCGACGACGTAATAATCGACCGCCTTGCCCGCCTCCGACGACAGCCACAGCGAATGGCGATCGGGCTGGGGCAGGGGATCGTTGTGGAAGAACGCCATATAGCCGGCGTTCGGCTCCCATTCGATGCGGATCGCGACCGGCTTGCCGGCGGTCATCGGCAGCTCGACATTATGGTACCAGGGGTTCCAGTTCTGCCGCCAGCGGTCGAGCACCAATTTGCCGTCGGCATAGACCTTGAAATAGCTCGAACCGTAGACGCGGAACTTGTGCAGGCCGGTGACGGTGGGATCGACGGTGCCGGTCCAGATCACGCGCTGCTTGCCGACCACCTTGCCGGCGGTGTTCTGGCCGCTGTCCGCCGAGGCGACGGTCTGCGCCTTGGCTTCCGCCGGCCAGCGCGCCTGATCGCGGATATATTGATAGTTGATCGTCGCTTCCTGCCGCGTCGCGGCCAGTCTGTCGCCGAGGTAATATTGCGCGGTCCAGCCCGGCTTGCCGCCGTTCGACACCTTCATCCCGTCGCCGACCAGCGCATAGGGCTTGGGATTGCCGAAGCGGGTGATCGAGTTGTTGTCCCACAGCAGCCCGTAATTGCGCGTCGAGACGACGAACGGGATGGCGATGTCCATATTGTGCTGGGCGAGTTCGACGTCCTCGCCGTTATAGTTCATCTGCCGGTTCTGATGCTGGCCGAGGCCGTAGAAGCCTTCGTCGGTGGCGCGGTTGAACTGCTGCTGCGTGGCGACATAGCCCTTGCCCTCGACGCTGGGGGCGAAAGCGGCGCGGCCCGCCTCGTCGAGCAGCACCTTGCCCGCCGCGTCGCGGAAGGTGAGGTGGCCGTCGGACAGGCGGACCTCGGCGCTCGCTTTGGCGAGCTTCAGCGTGACGACGCCCGCGCCCTCGCTGATCGCCGGCGCGCCGTGCGGCTTGGCGACCACGATCAGGCTGTCGGGCAGGGTGAGGTCGGTGCCGGGGACCGCGGTGACGCGGAAGCTGTCGTCGCCATAAGCGACGACGCGGACGCGCTTGGCGGGGCCGCTGTCGGGCGTGACGACGACGCCCTGGTCGATCTTCTGCACTTCGGAGGCGAGCGCCATGCCCGAGACGGAGACGGCGAGGCCCGTGACGGCGCGGGCGAGGAAACGGAAGGTCATCGGGCGGTCCTTAACGATACGTGCCGAGCGTCACGCGGAGCAGCGTGGGCTTGGTGAGATTGAGGCCATAATCGGTCTGGTCGCCGTTCCAGACGCGCAGCGTCGTCCAGGTGCCGGCGGCGTCGAAACTGCCTTCCTCGACGCTGAGCAATTGCGTGTTCTCGCCCTTCGCTGCGGTGGCGCGGTCGATCTTGATGCGCACGTCGGAGCCGGCGAGCAGGAAGCGGTCCGGCCCGAGCTGCGCTACCGCGACGCCGCCGACCGGCTGGTCGCGCGTCGCGTTGGGATCGGACTTCAGCCATTGCGAGTCGCGATCGCCGAACTGCCACTGGCCATATTGCGCGGTGATCTTCCACCGTCCCAGCACGCCGCTTTCGTCCGAGGCGTCGGCGGGCTTGGCGCTGCCCCAGGTCGGATGCTCCAGCGCGACCTTCGCCCAGCCGCGTGCGTTGGGTGCCATCAGCGCGAATTTGTCGCCAAAAGCGGCGATCGTCTCGGCGTCGATCACCTTGGCGCCGAGCGGGTAATTGACGTAGCCGGTATCGTCGAAACCGAACGGCGCGAAGCCGATGCCGCCATGGCCGAGCACCGGCCACAGATAGCGCGCATAGGCGATCGCATTCCCGGTCTCCGGGATCATCAGCGGATTGTCGGGCCGGCCGTACAGTTTGAGGAAGGCGGCATAGGTCTTGGGATCGGCATTGTAGAGATCGGGCGCGACGACATCGAGATGCGGCGCCGCCGCCTTCCATACGTCGATGATCGTCCAGTTCGGGCCGCCGCTCGCGCCGCCGTCCTCGCCGGGCGTGGCGAAGGGGCTGCCGACCGCGGCATTGGCGTACATCGGCAGGTCGAGCACCGCACGGCCCGCCGCGGCGATCTCGTCGACGTAGCGCGCGACGTACCAGCCGTTGAACGCCGCCTCGGCGACCTTGCCGTAGACGCTCGTCCAGTCGCCGCGCTTGCCGGTCTGCTTCGCCAGCGCCACCGGGACCGGCTGGCGGAACAACGCCTGCGCGGCGGGCGAGAGATCGCGGTTCTGGCCGTAGACGCCGGTCTCGTTCTCGACCTGCACCATGATGACGCGATGGTCGGGATCGTTCGCCTTGAGATGCTGCATCAGCGCCACGAAGGCACGCTTGTCCGCCTCCAGCGTGGTGCGGGCGTGCGGGCTGAAGGTGGGGTGCGTCGAGCCGTCCGCCTTGCGCATCCGCGGGAAGCGCTTGGGATCGCTCTTCACCCAGGAGGGAGTGTAGCTCGGCCCGGTGTTCTTCCAGGTGCCGAACCACAACAGCACCAGCCGCGTGTCATGCGTCCGCGCGCCGGCGAGCAACGCGTCGACATAGCCAAAATCGAACTGCCCCTCGACCGGCTCGACCTGCTCCCAGGCGACCGGGATCTCCAGCGTATTGGCGTGGATGCGCTCGACCATCGGCCACACCTTGGGCAGCATGCCGGCGTAATTGCTGCTGTTGTTCGCCTGGATGCCGAGCATCAGGAACGGCGCGCCGTCGACCATCAGCGCGTGGCGTCCGTCGCGGGCGACGATCCTGGGCAGCGGCGCGGCGGTCTGCGCCTGCACGGGGAGTGCGCCGAGCCCGATTGCCGCCGCCACCAAAGGCGCGGTGATCCACCGCGTGTTCCTGCCCGTCATCGTCATCCTCCCAGATCGCATCGGCCCCCGCGGGTGCCGCTTTGCTGATGGTGGCGCTACCAAGCGGCGAGCCGAATGTCGATAAGTAAGACATAATACATGGTTAGCGCGATGCGGCGGGGTCGCTCGCGGGGCGCGGGCAAGGGGTTGATAAGGGGCGGATATTCGCGGGCGCTCTCGCTCTTCCCATATGTCGGCCGGCGAGGTTCGAGCCGCTTCCCGGGGTGACGGGGTGGGCGGACGTATGGGGACGCCACCGCGCTTCGCCTTCGCCGACTTTGTGGCCGCGCGCCCTGCTCCGACCGCCGCTGCGCTGTTATGGTGCCGCCATGCTTTTCTCGATGCCCTGCGACTCGCCGGTCGGCACGTTGACCTTGGTGGCGAGCGACATCGGACTCGTCGCGGTGCTGTGGCCGGACGACGATCCGCTGCGCGTTCGCCTGGGTCCGCTCACCGCGGCGGCGGATCACCCGATCCTTGTCGAAGCCACCCGCCAGCTCGGCGCCTATTTCGCCGGCGAGCGCACCGTCTTCGACCTGCCGCTGGACTGGCGGGGGACCGCTTTCCAAAAACAGGTATGGGCGGCGCTGCTGACCATCCCGTATGGCGAGACGCGCAGTTATGGCGCCCTGGCGCGGGCGATCGGCCGGCCGGCGGCGTCGCGCGCGGTCGGCGCGGCGAACGGTCGCAATCCGCTGTCGATCGTCGCGCCGTGCCACCGCGTGGTCGGCAGCGCGGGCCATCTGACCGGCTTCGCCGGCGGCCTGCCGGCCAAGGCGCTGCTGCTCGCGCTGGAGCGCCGTGCCGGCGAACTGCCGTTGTGACGAGCCTGTGCAACTTTCTGCACACATCGGTGATCGCGCTGCGGCCCGCCCCGCGGGCCGGTGACGGCCTATCAAGCTAACTATCTGATAAATAACGATTCTTTGCTTCAGACCGTGGCATTGCCTGCCCGGTAGGGATCGCGGCATTGTCCGGCGACGCACCACGGCCAGAAGAGCCGATCTGCGCCGTCATAGAGGATGAGAGGCACCCATGAGCATCACCGTCGCCGCGACGCCGTCCGGAGGACCCGTCATACCCCCGGCCGCCAAGCCCTGGTATGCGCAATTGTACCTGCAGGTGCTCGTCGCGATCGTGGCGGGCGTGCTGCTCGGCCATTTCGCGCCGCAGACCGGCGAGGCGATGAAGCCGATCGGCGACGCCTTCATCAAGCTGGTCAAGATGGTGATCGCCCCGGTCATCTTCCTCACCATCGTCACTGGTATCGCGGGTATGCGCGATCTCGGCGCGGTCGGCCGCGTCGCGGGCAAGGCGTTCATCTATTTCCTGTTCTTTTCGACGCTGGCGCTGATCGTCGGCCTGATCGTCGCCAACGTGGTGCGGCCGGGCGCGGGGCTCAACATCGATCCCGCCACCCTCGACACCAGCAAGGTCGCCGAATTCGCCGAGAAGGCGCATGAATCGACGATCACCGGCTTCCTGACCGGGATCATCCCCGACACGTTCCTGTCGTCGCTGACGCAGGGCAACATCCTGCAGGTGCTGTTCGTCTCGATCCTGTTCGGCATCGCGCTGGCGCTGATCGGCGACCGCGGCACCAAGGTGCTGAGCGTGCTCGAAGACGTCTCGCTCGCCTTCTTCAAGGTCGTCAGCATCGTCATGAAGGCGGCACCGATCGGCGCGTTCGGTGCGATGGCGTTCACCATCGGCAAATACGGCGTCGGTACGCTCGCCAATCTCGCGATGCTGGTCGGCACCTTCTATTTCACCTCGCTGCTGTTCGTACTGGTCGTGCTCGGCACGGTGAGCTGGCTGTGCGGCTTCTCGATCCTGCGGCTGATCTCCTATCTCAAGGCGGAGCTGCTGCTGGTGCTCGGCACCTCGTCGTCGGAAAGCGCACTCCCTGCGCTGATCGAGAAGATGGAGCGCGCCGGCTGCCCCAAGTCGATCGTCGGCCTCGTCGTGCCGACCGGCTATTCGTTCAACCTCGACGGCACCAACATCTACATGACGCTGGCGGCGCTGTTCATCGCGCAGGCGTGCAACGTCGACCTGACGCTCGGCCAGCAATTGCTGCTGCTCGGCGTCGCGATGCTGTCGTCGAAGGGCGCGGCGGGGGTCACCGGCGCGGGCTTCATCACGCTCGCCGCGACGCTGTCGATCGTGCCGAGCGTGCCCGTCGCCGGCATGGCGCTGATCCTCGGCGTCGACCGCTTCATGAGCGAATGCCGCAGCCTGACCAACTTCATCGGCAATGCGGTGGCGACCGTGGTCGTATCACGCTGGGAAGGGCGGCTCGACGCCGCGCAGCTCCACGCCGCGCTGCACGGCGAGGCGGTGCGCGTCGACCAGATGCCCGCCCACGCGATGCCCGCCGAATAACGCGCCGCGCCCGCACCCCTCGCTCGCTGCGCGACCTGCTCCCCCTCCCGACGGGAGGGGGACGGACGCCGAAGGCTGCGACGGGTGGGGGCGATGGCTGCCCACAAGGATATCCCATGTTGCACCATGCTCGCGCCCTCGCCGGCGCCACTGCTCTGCTCACCCTCGCCACGGCCGCCGCCGCCTCTGCGCAGACCAGCGTCGCGCCGAGCGAATCCGGCCAGACCCGCGACCCCGCGACGCCGACCGTGACCAGCTATCCGGCCGCCGCGGCGGGCGACGGCGCCACCGCGAACGGCTTCAACCTGTCGCGCTGGGCGGAGGACTGGAGCAGCTATCGCGATCCCGCCAAGCGCGACGACTTCCTCGACCGCCTCAAGTTCCTGCCGCTCGATAGCGACGGCGACGTCTATCTGACGCTGTCGGGCGAGGTGCGGCTGCGCGTCAACCACACCACCAACCCCAATCTGCGCGACAGCCGTGCGCAGCGGCAGGACATCAACCGCATCGTCGGCGGCGCCGACCTGCACGTCGGCCCGCATTTCCGCGCCTTCGCCGAGATCGCGCATGGCGGCATCTCCGGCGTCGAACTCGGCGCGCCGGCGGCGACGCTGCGCAACGACCTTGTGCTGCAACAGGCGTTCGTCGAGGGCGATGCCGAGATTTCCGGCGTCGCGGTCGGCGCGCGCTACGGCCGGCAGGAATTCACCGACGGTCCCAATCTGCTCACCTCGCAACGCGACAACAACACGATCCGCTACACGCTCAACGGCATCCGCGCCTGGGCGCGCGGCAGCCGGGTGCGCGCCGATTTGTTCGACTTCAAGCCGACGCAATATGGCGACCTCGGCCCCGACGACGACGTCAGCGATCCCGCGCGGCGCTTCTCCGGCGTGACGCTGGGCTATGCCGTGCCGAACGGCTGGCTGGGCGGATCGAAGCTCTTCGTCGATCCCTTCTTCTGGCGGCGGCGCAACACGGTGGGCGCCTGGGGCGGCCGCATCGGCCCGGCGACGCGCTATTACGTGGGCACGCACATCTACGGCGATGCCGGCCCGGTGACGGTCGACTGGACGATCAACCATCAATCCGGCCATTACATCGACCAGGACATCGACGCCTGGCAGCTGTTGTTCGCGCAGACCTACCGGCTGGGCAAATCCAAGACCGCGCCGCGCGTCGGCATCCACATGGACTATGCGAGCGGCGGCGGCGGTTACGGCGACGGCAAGCTGCGGGATGCCTATTCGCCGTTCGGCAACAATATCTACTACAGCTACGGCCTGTTCCTGACCCCGTCGAACCTGATCGCGGTGGCGCCCAATTTCACCTTCTCGCCGGTGAAGAAGGTGCGCCTGACCGCTGAATATCAGCTCGCATGGCGCGATAGCGTCACCGACGCGGTATATCGCGCCAACGGCCAGCCCTTCGCCGGTACGCAGCGCGTCGGCGATGCCAAGATCGGCGACGTCATGCGGCTGCAAGGCGTCTGGTCGATCAGCCCGCGGCTGTCGTTCACCGGCCGCTACGAGCATCTCGCCGCCGGCCCGTCGCTGTCCAAGGCGGGGTTCAAAAGCTCCGACTTCATGGCCGGCTGGCTCAGCTTCCGCTTCTAGAGAGGGTCTATGTCCCCCGCTTTCCATGCCGCGCGCCGCGCGCTGCTCGCCGACCCGCTGACCAACAAGGGCACCGCCTTCACCGAGGAGGAGCGCGACCGCTTCGGCCTGCACGGGCTGCTGCCGCCGCATGTCGGGACGCTGGCCAGCCAGATCGTGCGCCGCCGCCGCGTGCTCGACGGGATGGCCGACGATTTCCATCGCTACGCCTTCCTGCGCGAGCTGCAGGATTCGAACGAGGTGCTGTTCCACGCGCTGGTGCAGGCCGACCTGCCGCGCCTGCTGCCGCTGGTCTATACGCCGACGGTCGGGGCGGGCTGCGAACGGTTCAGCGAGATCTGGCGCAAGCCGCGCGGCCTGTTCCTCAGCTATCCCAACCGCGATCGGATCGCCGACATCCTCGCCGATCCCGCGCTCGACCGGGTCAAGGTGATCGTCGTCAGCGATGGCGAGCGCATCCTCGGGCTGGGCGATCAGGGGGCAGGGGGGATGGGCATCCCGATCGGCAAGCTCGCGCTCTACACCGCCTGCGCGGGCATCCATCCCGCCGAGGTACTGCCGATCCTGCTCGACGTTGGCACCGACAATGCCGGCCTGCGCGACGATCCGCTCTACGTCGGCTGGCGCAACCCGCGGGTGCGCGGGGCGGACTATGCCGCCTTCGTCGAGGCGTTCGTCGCGGCGGTGGCGGAGCGCTGGCCCGACGTCCTGCTGCAATGGGAGGATTTCGCCGGGCACAACGCCCATGACCTGCTCGCGCGCTATCGCGACCGGCTGCTCAGCTTCAACGACGATATCCAGGGGACGGCGGCGACCGCGGTCGGCACGTTGCTGTCGGCGATCCGGCGCACCGGCGCCAGCCTGACCGATCAGCGCATCGTGCTGTTCGGCGCCGGTGCCGCGGGCAGCGGCGTAGCCGAGCTGCTGGTCCAGGCGTTGCGCGCCGAAGGCCTCGACGAGGCGGCGGCGCGCGCGCGCATCTGGGCGGTCGATCGCGACGGGCTGATCGTGTCGGACATGGCGAAGCTCAGCGCGCCGCAGATGCTGCTCGCGCGCGACCCTGCCGAGGTGGCGGGCTGGCCGCGCGACGCCGATGGCGATCTCCGCCTGCTCGAAACGGTAAAGGCGGTGCGGCCCACCGTGCTGATCGGCGCTTCCGGCCAGGCGGGCAGCTTCACCGAGGCGGTGGTGCGCGCGATGGCGGCGGGTTGCGCGCGGCCGGTGATCTTCCCCCTGTCGAATCCGGTGTCGCGTGCCGAGGCGCATCCCGCCGACGTGCTGGCGTGGACCGACGGGCGTGCTGTGGTCGGTACCGGCAGCCCGTTCGGCGTCGCCGGCGTGACGCAGGTCAACAACGTCTACATCTTTCCCGGCGTCGGCCTCGGCGCGCTCGCCGCCGGTGCGACGCGGGTCACCGACGGGATGTTCATGGCCGCCGCGCGGGCGCTCGGCGCGTTGGGTGGCGCGGGCGAGACGCTGCTGCCGCCGATCGAGGACCTGCGAGCGGTGGCGCTGCACATCGCGGTGGTGGTGGCGCAGGCGGCGCTCGCCGACGGTGTCGCGACGGTCGCGGCGGACGAACTGACGGCGAAGCGGATCGGTGCTTTGATGTGGGATGCGGCGTACGACTGAACGCGGTCCCGCCCGCACCTGCGCGGTTTCATCGAGTCCGGTATGGACGGCGCGACCCGCGCGGGTCAAAGGCAGGGGATGAGCGATGACCTGCTGATCCAGACAGAGGGCGCCGTCGGCCGACTGCGCCTCAACCGGCCCAAGGCGCTGCACGCGCTCAACCGCGGCATGTGCGATGGCATGCTCGCCGCGCTGGAGGCCTGGCGGACCGACGCCGGGGTCGCCGCGGTGCTGCTCGACCATGCCGAGGGGCGCGGCTTTTGCGCGGGCGGCGACATCCGCATGTTGAGCGAGAGCGGCGCGGGCGACGGTGCGGCGGCCCGGGGCTTCTTCCTCAGCGAATACCGGCTCAACCACCGGCTGTTCACTTATGCCAAGCCGACCGTGGCGGTGATGGACGGGGTGACGATGGGCGGCGGTGTCGGCATCGCGCTGCCCTGCCGCTATCGTATCGCCACCGAGAATACGCGATTCGCGATGCCGGAGACTGGCATCGGCCTGTTCCCCGATGTCGGCGGCGGCTGGTATCTGTCGCGGCTGCCGGGGCGGATCGGCCAGTTCCTCGCTCTGACCGGGCATCGGCTCGACGGCGCCGAGGCGCATGCGCTGGGGCTCGCGACTCACTACCTGCCCGCTGCCACGATCGACGCAGCGAAGGCGGCGATCCTCGCCGACCCGCTCGCCATCGACCGCGCGCTCGATGCACTTTCGGTGGAGCGGCCGCCCGCGAAACTGCTCGCGCATCGCGACGAGATCGACCGGCTGTTCGCCTCGGACATGCTCGAAGAGGTGCTCGCGACGCTCGAAACCGACGGCGGCGCCTTCGCCGCCGAACAGCTCGCCATCCTGCGCACCAAATCGCCGCAGGCGATGAAGGTGTCGCTGCGGTTGCTCTACGATGGCGGGCTGATGCAGGGTTTCGCCGACGAGATGGTGCAGGAATATGCCGTCGCCTGCCGCGTCGTGCAGCGCCACGACTTCCTCGAAGGGGTGCGCGCGGTGATCGTCGACAAGGACCATGCGCCGCGCTGGCAGCCGGCCACCGCCGAGGACGTCACCGACCACGTCATCGACCAGATCTTCGCGCCGATGCCCGAGGGCGAGGCGTGGACGCCCGCATAAGGGCCCGCATAAGGAGAGCCGCCGTGTCCGACTATCAGACCATCCTCGTCGAGCGGCGCGACCGCGTCACGCTCATCACGCTCAACCGGCCCGAGGCGCTCAACGCGCTCAACGCGCAGGTGCTCGCCGACCTGCTCGCCGCGCTGGCGGCGTTCGACGCCGATCCCGAACAGGGCTGCGCGGTGCTGACCGGCAGCGCCAAGGCGTTCGCGGCGGGGGCGGACATCAAGGAAATGCAGGCGATGGACTTCGCCGCGATGTACGGCCGCAACCATTTCGCCGGCTACGAGACGCTGACCGCGACGCGCAAGCCGATCATCGCCGCGGTGGCGGGCTATGCGCTCGGCGGCGGGTGCGAGCTGGCGATGATGTGCGACTTCATCCTCGCCGCCGATACCGCCAAATTCGGCCAGCCCGAGGTCAAGCTGGCGGTCAGCCCCGGCATGGGCGGCTCGCAGCGGCTCGCCCGCGCGGTCGGCAAGGCCAAGGCGATGGAGATGTGCGTCACCGGCCGGATGATGGACGCCGCCGAGGCGGAGCGCGCCGGTCTCGTCAGCCGCGTGATCCCCGCCGCCGATCTAATCGAGGAAGCGGTCAAGACCGCCGCGACGATCGCCGGCATGGCGCCGCTCGCGGTGCTGGCGAACAAGGAGATGGTCAACGCCGCGTTCGAGACGACGCTGGCACAGGGCGTGCAGTTCGAGCGGCGGCTGTTCCACGGCCTGTTCGGCACCGCGGACCAGAAAGAGGGGATGGCGGCGTTCGTCGAGAAGCGGCCGGGAGCGTGGACGGGACGGTGAACCAAAGTCCTCCCTCGCTTTAGCGGGGGAGGGGGACCGCCGGCCGCAGGCCGGTGGTGGAGGGGGCCTCTCCGCATAAGACGGGCGTGCCGTATCCTCCCCCTCCGTCAGTGCTTCGCACTGCCACCTCCCCCTGGCGGGGGAGGATCTACTGCCATCAACGCGCCAGGAACCGTTCGACGGCGGCGAGTGCCTGCGCCTGGACCGCGCCCGGTGCGTCGCTCGCGTCGATCACCGCATGCCGTTCCGGTGCGGCCGCGGCCTGCGCACGGAACGCCTCGCGGATGCGCTGGTGGAAGGCGAGGTCGAGGCTTTCGAACCGCCCCTCGTCGATGCCGCCGTCCGACAGGCGCTTGCGGCTGCGCGCCAGTCCCACCGCCGGATCGACGTCGAGCACCAGCGTCAGGTCCGGCCAGAGATCGTCGACCATCTCCGCGTGCAGCTCGCGGATCAGCGCTTCCGACATGCCGCGCCCGGCGCCCTGATAGGCGAGCGTCGACCCCGCATAGCGGTCCGACACGACGACGCGCCCCGCCGCCACCGCCGGCAGGACGACGCGCGCGACATGCTGGACGCGCGCCGCGGTCATCAACAGCAGCTCGGCGCGCGGCTCCCACGCCGCATCCTCGCCCGCCAGCAGCAGCCCGCGCAGCGCCTCGCCCTGCGGCGTGCCGCCCGGCTCCCGCGTGCCGACCACGTCGTGGCCGCGCGCCTGAAGGCCGGCGACGAGCCGGCGGACGACGCCGCTCTTGCCCGATCCATCGACGCCTTCGACCGCGATGAATGCGCCCGCCATCAGTCGCGGCGCCAGATCTGCGACTTGCAGATGAACCCGCCGATCAGGCAGCCGCGCACGTTGAGCGTGTCGCCATCCACCATCGTGACGGTCGATCCGAACGCCCGGCCCATGTCGGGGACGTAGATCTGCCCGGCCCAGCGCTGTTTGCCGTCCGCTTTATACTCGCGCAGCAAGGCGGTGCCGATCAGCGGCGGATAGCCCTTGTCGGCGACGTCGCGCTGCGCCTTGTCGCTGGCGCGGATCACCCAGCCGCACAGTTTATCGCCGCAGCGCCCGGTCCGCACCGCGACGCTGTTCTTGGGATTGTGCCAGGTGCCGAGGATCGCCGCCGACGGCGACGCCGCGGACGCGGCGGCAAGAAGAAACGCGGTGATCACGGGCAGGGAGATGGTCGGCCGCGCTCAGCCGCGCAACTGCTGATGGTGGCGGATCACCTCGTCGATGATGAAGCGCAGGAATTTCTCGCTGAATTCGGGATCGAGCTCCGCGTCTTCGGCGAGCCGGCGCAACCGTGCGATCTGGCGTTCCTCGCGGCCGGGATCGGCAGCGGGCAGGCCCGAGGTCGCCTTATGGCGCCCCACCGCCTGCGTCACCTTGAACCGCTCGGCGAGCAGATGGACCAGCGCCGCATCGATATTGTCGATGCTCTTGCGATATCCCTGCAGCACGTCGTCACTCATGCGTCGCCTTTCTCCGGTCGGTGTCCGTCCCCCATGGGGTGTGTTGCACCCGCGAGCAAGGCTTGCGTTCGCGAAGGCGAGAGGCCACAGCGCAGGGCGAGATGACCGCCACCATCCATCGCCTCGACAACCGTGAGCCTTCGCTGGAGCCGCTGCTTCAGCTCGTCGCGGGGGACATGAACGCCGTCAACACGGTGATCCTCGACCGCATGCAGTCGCAAATCCCGTTGATCCCGGAACTTGCCGGGCATCTGATCGCGGGCGGCGGCAAGCGGATGCGGCCGATGCTGACGCTCAGCAGCGCGCGGCTGATCGGCTATACCGGCACGCGGCACCACCGCCTCGCCGCCTCGGTCGAGTTCATCCATACCGCGACGTTGCTCCACGACGACGTCGTCGACGGATCGGACCTGCGCCGCGGCAAGCGCACCGCCAACATCATCTGGGGCAATCCTGCGAGCGTGCTGGTCGGCGACTTCCTGTTCAGCCGCAGTTTCGAGCTGATGGTCGAGGACGGCAGCCTCAAGGTCCTCAAGATCCTGTCGAACGCCTCGGCGGTCATCGCGGAGGGCGAGGTCAACCAGCTCACCGCCGCACGCCGCGTCGATCTCGGCGAGGACCGCTATCTCGACATCATCAACGCCAAGACCGCCGCGCTCTTCGCCGCTGCCTGCCGTATTTCGGCGGTGGTCGCCGAACGGCCCGAGGGCGAGGAACTGGCGCTCGACGCTTACGGGCGCAATCTCGGCATCGCCTTCCAGCTGGTCGACGACGCGATCGATTACGTGTCGGACGCGGGGACGATGGGCAAGGATGCCGGCGACGACTTCCGCGAAGGCAAGATGACGCTGCCGGTGATCCTCGCCTACGCCCGCGGCGGCGCCGACGACCGCAAATTCTGGAAGGACGCGATCGAGGGCCGGCGCCAGTCCGACGCCGATTTCGCGCATGCGATCGATCTGGTCCGCCAGACGCGCTCGGTCGACGACACGCTCGCACGCGCCCGCCATTACGGCCAGCGCGCGATCGACGCGATCGGCGGCTTCGCCAACGGCAAGGCCAAGGATGCGATGATCGAAGCGGTCGAATTCGCGGTCGCACGGGCGTATTGAGGGCAAGGGGCGCTCCCCTTTTCGGTCGTCCCCGCGCAGGCGGGGATAACGGTCGAAGGCGTTGCTCCCGGACCATGTTAGGCGATCCCTTCAACGCAACTTGGACAAGTTGGACACCTTAATCGAAACGATCAGGGTCCCATCGTTTCCATTTCGACGATGATTCACGAGCGAGAAAGAGCGCGGCGATTGCGCTGCGGCATTAGCATGGCCGCCCCTCTGTAGGACAGCTCTGCCGTATCTTCCCGTGGGTACAAGGGCTTGGGAGGCATGGCAGCCTATCGCGCCGCGATCGGCGGCGCGGGACGTCAGCAACTGGTGCAGGCGTCGCCGCCGATCTCCACCTGCAGCGTCGCATGGCCGATCGCGAACCGGTCGCGCAGCATGACGCGCGCCGCGGCGAGGAAGCCGTCGCCGGGATGACCGGTGGGGATCACCAGATGCGCGGTCAGCACCGGCTCGGTGGTCGACATCGGCCAGATGTGGAGGTCGTGGACCTTGGTCACGCCGGGCAGCGCCTCGAGCGCGCCGGTGACCGCATCGTAATCGATCGCGCGCGGCACCGCGGCGAGGCTCATCTCGACCGTCTCGCGCAGCAAGCCCCAGGTCTGCCAGAAGATGAGCGCGGCGATGACGAGGCTGACCAGCGGATCGATCCAGCCGAGCCCGGTCGCCCAGATCGCGATCCCCGCCAGCACGACGCCCGCCGACACCAAGGCATCGCTGAGCATGTGCAGATAGGCGCCGCGGATATTGATATCGCCCTTGCGCCCGCGCGCGAACAGCCAGGCGGTGAAGGCGTTGATCGCGATGCCGATCCCCGCGACGACGGAGACGGTTAGGCCGGCGACGACGGGCGGGTTGCCGAGCCGCTGCACCGCCTCGGTCACGATCGCGCCGAGCGCGACGAGCAGGAACAGCGCGTTGGCGAGCGCGGCGAGGATCGTCGATCCCTTCAGCCCATAAGTGAAGCGCTTGGTCGGCGCGCTCCGCGCCAGCGCCGCGCCGCCCCAGGCGACCGCGAGCCCGAGCACGTCGGACAGATTGTGCCCGGCATCGGCGAGCAGGGCGACCGACCCGGTCCACAGGCCGGCGCCACCCTCGGCGAGCACATAGGCGATGTTGAGCGCGATCCCGATCGCGAAGGCACGGTCGAACGAGGCGGGGGCGTGGGAATGGCCGTGCCCGTGCCCGTGGCTATGACCGTGGTCGTGGCCGCCGTGATCGTGTCCGTGGTGATGATGTCCGCCCAATGATCCCGTCCGGCTGCCGTCGTGACACCCTGCCTATCATCCGCGGGGCGGGAGATACTAGGACGCGGGCGATGACCTTTTCGTCATCTGGCGGGGCAGGGCGGATAGACCCCGACCCGGATCGTCATCCCGGCGAAAGCCGGGACCCATGGACCCGATGTGTGGCGATGGTGTTCCATCAGTCGCGTCATCCAACCATAGGTCCCGGCTTTCGCCGGGATGACGAAAGTAATTGGACCGTACGCGCAGGTCGTCAGGATTTGCCGAACATGCCGCCGAGGCCGCCGAGGCCGCCGAGCAGGCCGCCGAGGCCGCCCTGTTCGCCGTTTGCGCCACCCAGCAGCGCGCCGAGATTGCCGAGGGCGCCTTCGCCGCCGAGATGGCCGAGGATCTGCTGGAGCACGTCGGGCGAGAGGCCGGTCGAATCGGCGGCGCCCGCGACGGTGTCGCCGGGCTGGGTATGCGCCTCGCCGAGCGCGCTGATCGCCGCGGTGACCTGTTCGGGCGAGAGGCCGATCCGTTCGGCGAGGTTGGTGATCGCGGGATTGCCGGCCACCTGGCCCAGGATGCCGTCCAACAGACCCATGATGCGTCTCCTTCGTTTACGTCGCGCGGCGAAATTGCTGCCGGGCATATAGCAGCTCGCGCGTATCGCGTCGCGCGGCGATCCATGGCATGGCGCCGCGACCGTGACCGACCTGCCGATCCTCGCCGTGCTGCCCGAATTGATTGCCGCGTTGCGCGCGCGGCCCAATGCGGTGCTCGTCGCGCCGCCGGGGGCGGGCAAGACCACCGCGGTCGCGCCCGCGCTGCTGCGCGAGGATTGGTGCACCGGCGAGATCCTGCTGCTCTCGCCGCGCCGGCTCGCGGCGCGGGCGGCGGCGGAGCGGATGGCGGCGCTCGCCGGCGAGCCGGTCGGCGGCACGTTCGGCTATGCGACGCGGATGGACAGCCGGCGCTCCGCCGCGACGCGGGTGACGGTGGTGACCGAAGGCATCTTCGTCGCGCGCATCCAGAGCGATCCCGAACTCGCCGGCATCTCTGCGGTGCTGTTCGACGAGGTCCACGAGCGCAGCCTCGACGGCGATTTCAGCCTCGCGCTGGCGCTCGATGCGCAGGGGTCGCTGCGCCCCGATCTGCGCATCGTCGCGATGTCGGCGACGCTGGACGGCGCGCGCTTCGCCAGCCTGCTCGGCGACGCGCCGGTGATCGAGAGCGAGGGGCGCAGCTATCCGCTCGAATTGCGCCACCTCGGCCGCAGTGGCGACGGCCGGATCGAGGATGCGATGGCGAGTGCGATCCGCCGCGCACTCGGCGAGGCGGAGGGCGGCGTGCTCGCCTTCCTGCCCGGCGTCGCCGAGATCGAGCGGACCGCCGAACGGCTCGCCGGCCTGCCCGACGACATCGTCATCCACGAACTGCACGGCAGCCTCGATCCCGCCGCGCAGCGTGCCGCGATCAAGCCCGAGCCCGATGGCCGGCGCAAGCTGGTGCTCGCCACCTCGATCGCCGAGACCAGCCTGACGCTCGACGGCATCCGCATCGTCGTCGATTCGGGGCTGGCGCGACGGCCGCGCTACGATCGCGCCGCGGGGATGACGCGGCTGGTCACCGAGCGGGCGAGCCAGGCGGCGGTGATCCAGCGCGCCGGCCGCGCGGCGCGACTCGGGCCGGGGGTCGCCTATCGCCTGTGGGAGGAGGCGGCGACCGGGGGCCTGCCGCGGTTCGATCCGCCGGAGATCCTCGAAGCCGATCTGTCGGGCCTCGTGCTCGCTGCGGCGTTGTGGGGCGTCCACGATCCGCGCGATCTCGCCTTCCTCGATCCGCCGCCCGCAGCGGCGGTGGCGGAAGCACGCGAGCGGCTGACTGCGCTGGAGGCGATCGACGGCGACGGCCGGCCGACCGCGCACGGCCGTCGCATCGCGGCGATGCCGATGCCGCCGCGGCTCGCGCATATGCTGCTGCGCGCGGGCGAGATGGGGCAGGGGCGGATCGCCGCCGAGGTCGCGGTGCTGCTGTCGGAGCGCGGGCTCGGCGGCAACGATCCCGACATCGAGGCGCGGCTGCGGCGCTGGCGCGGCGAGCGCGGGACGAAGGCGCAGGCAGCGCGCAAGCTCGCCGAGCGCTGGGCGAAACTGGTCGGCGGCGACTCGGGCGGCAGCGAGGGGGTCGAAGTGCCGATCGCGCTCGCCTTTCCCGACCGGATCGCGCGGGCGCGCGATGCGAGCGGCGAATATTGGGCGTCGGTCGGTGGGCGCGGCTTCCGGCTCGATCCGGCGACCGCGCTGGCGCGCAGCGAATGGCTCGCGGTGGCGGAGACGCAGGGCGCGGCGTCCGGCGCGCGCATCCTCGCCGCCGCGCCGATCGCGCTGGCGACGATCGAGCGGCTGTTCGCCGACCGGATCGAGACGCGTCGCACGGTGGATTTCGATCCGGCGACCGGTGGCGTTACCACGTTGCGCGAGCGGCGGCTCGGCGCGCTGCGGCTGTCGTCGGGACCCGATTCGCAGGCCGATCCCGCGGCGGTGGCGGCGGCGCTGCTCGACGGCGTGCGGACGCACGGTCTTGCGCTGCTGCCGTGGCGCGAGGGCGGCGAGGCGCTGAAAGCGCGTGCGCGTTATGCGGGCGTCGACATCGACGCGCTGCTGGTCGATCGGCTCGACGACTGGCTGCCGCCGCTGCTCGACGGTCGGCGGCGGCTCGACGCGATCCCCGGAGGCGCCTTGACCGACGCGGTGCGTGCGCTGATCGGCTGGGACGGGATGCGGCAGGTCGACCGGCTCGCCCCGCCCGACTTCACCAGCCCGGCGGGCAGCACGCATGCCATCGACTATGCGGCGGAAGGCGGCCCGAAAGTCGAGCTGCGCGTGCAGGCGCTGTTCGGGCTGGCCGAGCATCCCTGCATCGGCTCGGCGCGGATGCCGCTGGTGCTCAGCCTGACCTCGCCCGCCGGCCGGCCGATCCAGACGACGCGCGATCTGCCGGGCTTCTGGGCGGGGAGCTGGACCGCGGTGGCGAAGGAGATGCGCGGCCGCTATCCCAAACATCCCTGGCCCGACGATCCCGCCGCCGCAGCAGCGACGCTGCGCACCAAAAAGGCGGATGCGCGCGCCGCCGGGACGCGCTAAGGAGCCGCCATGCCTACCGCCCGTATCTTCCAGCGCCCCAAGAACGCGATGCAGTCCGGCAAAGCCCGGACCCAGACGTGGAGCCTCGAATTCGAGCCCGCCGAGCCGAAACAGCCCGACCCGCTCACCGGTTGGGCCGGCAGCGGCGACACGCGCGACCAGTTGCGGCTGAGTTTCCCGACGCAGGCGGCGGCGATCGCCTATTGCGAGGCGCAGGGCTTCGACTACGAGCTGATCCCGGCGCCGGAGCGCAAGCTGAAGCTGCAGGCTTACGCCGACAATTTCCGGTAAGCCGGACGGCAATCCTTTAGGGTAAGGTCAACACAAATCCACCCGTCACCCCGGAACAAGTCCGGGTGACGGCGAGGTCCGAACGCGATCCGCCGTACGCCCTCCGCTCCCGCTATCGCCCCACCACTTCGTCGAGCAACCCGCTCCCCAGCAGCAGCAGCATCTTGGCGTCGACCGCCACGCCGTCGCGCCGCTTCGCCGCGACGAAGCCCGCGATCGCCTCGGGCGCGACGCGGTGGACGGTGATGTTCTCCTGCGCGTCGCCGCCGCCGCTGCCGGTACGGGTCAGCCCGGTGGCGAGCACCAAGGTGAAGCTTTCCGAGGTCATGCCGGGCGACGAGAAGAACTCGCCGCGCTCCTCGACGAAGGCGGCGCGATAGCCGGTCTCTTCCTCCAGTTCGCGGCGCGCCGCATCGGCGACGCTCTCGCCCGCGCGCTCGTCGCCGACCAGCCCGGCGGGTAGTTCGAGGCAGGTGCGCCCCAACGGCACGCGATGCTGCTCGACCAGCAGCAACTGGCCCTCGCCGTCGATCGCGACGATCACCGCCGCGGTGATCGCGCCGACCCGCTCGGCATATTCCCAGGTCCCGGCCTGTTTGACCGAGAGATATTTGCCCTTCCAGACGGTTTCGGTGGTCATAGCTCGATCAATCGGTCCGGCAGTTCGTTGGTGTCGTCGGCGCGCGGCGGGAATTGCTCGGCGAGGACGAGGCCGATCTGGCTCACCGCCTCTGCCATGCCGTCGCCGGGGCGACCGTCGCGCGTCGCCGCGATCAGCGCCGCCATCGCCGCGCCCCAGATTTCGGGTTCGACGCGCGTGTGGATCGAGCTGTCCGCGATGATCTCGGCGCGATGCTCGTCGAGCGACAGATAGAGCAGCACCCCCGTCGCCTCCAGCGTCCGCGCCTCGGCCGCGGTGCGGAACAGCATCAACGCCCGCGCATGCACCCGCCGCGCCGCGGTGCTCCCCGGCGTCAGCGCCAGCCGCAGCGGCATATAGGCGAGCGCCAGCCGCACGACGAGGAAGGTCACGGCGAGCAGCACCAGCGCGACGGTGAACAGCCCGCCCGGCGCCGGCGCGCCGTCCCAGGGATCGGCGACCAGCCCGTGCAGCCGCACCGCCGCGTCCGGCCACAGCGCCAGCAGCGCGAGCACGAACAGCATCGCCAGCACCGCCCAATGCAGCGCGACGTCGTGATATTTGTCGGAACGCCGGGCGACGATCGTGACGATCTCGCCGGCGGTGCCGCGCTCCGCCTCGGCCACCGCCGCGGCGACGCGGGCGCGATCGGTATCGGTCAGTTGCATGTCACCAATTCCCCGAAGCGCCGCCGCCACCGAAGTCGCCGCCACCGCCGCCGGTGAAGCCGCCGCCGCCCCAGCTGCCGTCGCTGCCGCCATCGGAGCCGCCGCCCCAACCGCCGCCGCCGCCGCCACCGCCGCCCTGCGACCGGCCGATCTCGTTGGCGATCCCCCACAGCACGATCGGCAGCGCGCTGCCGCCGCCGTCGTCGTAGCGCCGCCCCCACGGCCCGGCGCGCTTGCGGCCGCGGAACAGCGGGATGAGCACGAACAGCAGGATCACGCCCCAGATGATCAGGCCGAACGGCACGCCGCCGCCCTGGCGCGCGGTGGATCGCTTATGCGCCTGATCGAATTGCTTGGCGGCGGTATCGAGCCGCGCCTGCGCCTCTTCGGGCGAGGCGCGCAATTGCTGCGACAGCGCATCGACGCCGGCGTTCATCGCACCGGGAATGTCGCCGGCCTTGAGCCGCGGGATCATGTCCTGATTGATGATGACGCTGGACAAGGCGTCGGTCACGATCGGCTCCAGCCCGCGGCCGACCTCGATCCGTGGCCCGCGATGCCCGGCGGGCTCGTTCGGTGCGATGAACAGGATCGCGCCATTGTTGACGTCGCGCAGCCCGACGCCCCATGCGCGGCCGAGCTTGTAGCCATATTCCTCGAGCGGATAGCCCTGGAGGTCGGGGATCGTCGCGACCACCAGCTGGCGCTTCGTCTCCTTCTGCAACGCCACCAGTTTCGCGGTCAGCGCCGCCTCCTGGTCGGGCGGCAGCACGTTCGCGGCATCGACGACGAGGCCGGTGAACTTGGGGAAGGTCTGCGCCGCCGCCGGCGTGACGATCAGCCACGCCAGCGTCAGCAACAGCGCCGCCCGCCATGCGGCCAGCATCCGGGCGAGCACCGGCATCACCCTCAGCTCGCATTCCCGAAGTTGACCGTCGGCGCGTTCTCCGCATTCGCCGCCGTCGCGGTAAAGGGCGTCAGCGGCTTGGCGCCGTAGAAGATCTTCGCGCCGACCGCGTCGGGGAAGGTGCGGATGCGCGTGTTATAGGCCTGCACCGCATTGTTATAGTCGGTCCGCGCGATGGTGATGCGGTTCTCGGTGCCTTCGAGCTGGCTCATCAGCGTGGTGTAATTGCCCTGCGACTTGAGCTCCGGATAGGCCTCCTGCAGGCGCTGCAGCGACAGCGTCACGGCGCTCTGCGCGCGTTCGAACTGCTGCATCTTGGCGGGATCGGTGAGCTGATCGCCCGACAGCTTGACCTGATTGGCGCCGGCGCGGGCCTGCGTCACCTGCACCAGCACGTCCTTCTCCTGCGCGCCCGCGGCCTTCACCGTCGCGACGAGATTGGGGATCAGATCGGCACGGCGCTGATATTGGTTCTGGACATCCGCCCAGCGCGCCTTGGCGTTTTCCTCGGCGGTCGGCACGGAATTGATGCCGCAGCCGGCCAGCGACACCGATGCGGTGGCGGCCAGGGCAAAGGCGGCAACGGGACGAAGCGACGACATGGACATACTCCTGAGACGGTCTGTGCTAGGGATATAGGACAGTCGACGGGCTTGGCGAGGGCCTAATCGCCATCTACCCTCACGCCCTCTGCGCGGGTAACGAGGGAGACGCAATCGTGTTCAAGGAATTCAAGACATTCATCGCACGCGGTAACGTGCTCGATCTGGCCGTCGCGGTCATCATCGGCGCGGCCTTCGGCCGGATCGTCACCTCGCTGACCGAAGACGTGATCATGCCGGTGATCGGCAAGATCTTCGGCGGCCTGGATTTCTCGGGCTATTTCCTGCGCATGGGGCCGGTGCCGGCGAATTACACGGGGTCGCTGAGCGATTATGCCGCGCTCAAGAAGGCGGGCGTGCCGCTGCTCGGCTATGGCGCGTTCATCACCCAGGCGGCCAATTTCGTCATCGTCGCCTTCATCATCTTTCTGGTCGTCCGCTCGGTCAACAAACTGCTGCCCAAGCCGTCCGCCGCCGCGCCCGCCGAACCCGCCGACGTCACGCTGCTGCGCGAGATCCGCGACGAACTGAAGGCACGGCCGCGGGTCTGAGTGCCAATTCCTCCGTCGCTTTAGCGGGGGAGGGGGACCGCCCGCGTTAGCGGGTGGTGGAGGGGGCGTTTCCGCAAACGCAACTCCGCCGTATCCTCCCCCTCCGTCACCGCTTTGCGGCGACACCTCCCTGGCGTGGGAGGATTGTAACTTGTCACGCCGCGACGAGATGCTCCGCCGTCGCCTCGGCCAGGCTGGTGCCGTCGAGGATCCGCGCGGTTTCGTCTCGGACGCGCATCATCGCGTGGCGGATCGCGCAATCGGTTTCGCTGTAGCAGTCGGTGCACGAACGATAAGCCGTACGGCTGACGCAGGGGACCAGCGCCAGCGGCCCCTCGATCACGCGGATCACCTCGCCGAGCGAGATCAGCCGCGCCGGGCGCGACAGGACGTAGCCGCCCATCTTGCCGCGCGTGCTGGTCAGCAGGCCGGCGTCGCGCAGGTCGGCGAGGATGAGTTCGAGGAACTTGCGCGGCACGTTCGCGGCGACCGCGATCCGCCCCATCGGAATCGGGGGACTGGCAACGGGCGCCTGCGCGAGGAACAGCATCGCGCGCAGCGCGTAACGGGAACGCTGGGTCAACATGATGCCGGCCCTATGACGCCATAATGTGTCGAACGAAAGGCGTGGATTGCAGCCGCTGCGGGTTACGCCTATATGACGGTTACCGGCTTCCAGCCGGCTATGGCGATAAACGGTGGCGTTGAATAGACGCAGCGGACCCGGGGGCAGTACCCGGCGGCTCCACCACCGCAGCTGACCGGACGTCGATGCGCGTGAAGCGTGCCGCCGATCGGCTCAGCTCCGATGACGGGGCCGAACTAGGATCGACGTGTGTTGAAGGGCGCTGTCTTTCGCTCGGAATGGGACCACCGCAACGGCCCATTACACAAGTGCCAACGATAACGAAGCACTCGCGATTGCGGCGTAACTGAGGGCCTAACGGCCTGAAGTTATTCCAAGATTACGCGGTTGGACCCACCGGGCAACAGAAGGGATTCCAGCGGTACGGGGAGCACCGGGCAACAGAAGCTCCCCACCTCACAGCATCGTGAAGCCGTTCAGAGCGGCGCGGCGCGCGCCTTGGCGGCGTGGCCGTAGGCGATGCGGCGCAGCAGCCGTTCCGCCGGCCCCATCTCATGATGCGCCAGCCACCAGCGACACAGCATCGCCGAGATCGCCCAGATCGCCACCGCGATCAGCCACAGCTGCGGCAGGGTGAAGGCGCCGACATAGCCCGCCGCATAGAAGATCAGCGCGCCGAGGATCGACTGCAGGCAATAGACCGACAAGGTCATCCGCCCGAGCGCGCGCAGCGTCACCGCCTGGCCGAACCATCCGGCGCGGAAGGCGAGCACCGCCACCCCGACATGGCCGATCGTCACCAACAGCCGGGCGGGCTCGAACGCCGCTTCCATGACCACCCACGCCCATCCCGGCGCCGCCGGCGAGCCCATGTCGAGTCCGGTCCGCGCGAGCAGCGCGACGTGCAGCCCGCGCAGCAGCAGCCCGCCCGCATAGCCGCCGATCGCCATCCGCCAATAGGTCGCGGCGGGTGCCGCGCCGGTGAGGATGCCCAGCCGGAACAGCGCCATGCCGACCAGCATGAAGCTGATGCTCTCGGCGATGTCGACCCAGCCGGTGATCGTCAGATTCTCGCGCATCCAATAGCCGCCGCTCCAGTGCAGCAGCGTGATCGCATGCGTGCGCTGGGCGATCCGCTCGGCGCGTTCGGCGGCGGTGGGGCGGATGCTGGCGCGATGCTCCTGTTCGGCCAGGATCGCGGCGCGGTCGTCGCTGGTCACCGCCTGCCCCCGGGCGGCGCGCAGGCCGGCCGCCTGACCCTGTTCGAGCTGCGCGGCCTGCTGATGCGTCCACAGCGCGGCATTGGCGGCGAGGCCGGCGGTGAGCAGCGCGGCGGCGAGCAGCAGCGTGCGCGTACGGGCGGCGCGGAAGGCGAGCAGGAACAGGCCGCTGATCCCGTAATTCCACAGGATCTCGCCCGGCCACAGGAACAGCAGCCATTGCGCGACGCCGAACGCCATCAAGGCGAGCGACCGTCGCACCCAGATGTCGAGCGGCTGCGGCGACGCGTCCGCCCCCTCGGCACGGCGCAGCATGATCACCATGCTCGCCCCGAACAGCATCGTGAACAGACCCCGCATCGCGCCCTGCACGAACAGCGTCTGCACGCCCCAGGCGATCCATTCGCCGGTCCAGCCCGCCGGAAACCGGGTCAGCGGGTAATCGGCGACGTCGCCCATGCCGTGGATATTCATCAGCAGGATGCCACAGATCGCGATGCCGCGCAGCACGTCGAGCGTGTGGATCCGCTGCGCCGGCTGGCCGTCGGTGGTGCGATGCGAAGCGTTCGGCTGGAAAGGCGCGTTCATGTTCGAATAACCTGCATCGGGAGCCCGGACGCATCCCTGTCCGGCCCCCGGCCGATGATGCGCCAAGTCGCGCCCGGACACCATCCGTTACACCGGGTTAACGTCGCGTCATACCGCGATATCCCGCTCGCACCAATCGCCGCGGAACCGTGCGCCGCGACACCGGTTCGCCCTTGCACAACGAACGGCGTTATTGGGGGTTACGGGCATGGACGATCGCGAACACGGGGTACACAGCCCCTGGGCGCTGCCGGCGGGCGGCTGGAAGGCCGTCCTCAAGCGCACCTGGGCGGAGACCGGACGCGACAATGTCGGGCTGATCGCTGCCGGTGTCGCCTTCTACGGTTTCCTGGCGCTGGTGCCGCTGCTCGGCGTCACCGTGCTGAGCTATGGCCTGATCGCCGATCAGCAGACCGTGATCGCCGACGTCAACCGCCTGGCCGCCGTGATGCCCGCCGATGCGGCGACGCTGGTCGGCGAGCAATTGATGAACGTCGTCAAATCGTCGGACGGCAAGAAGGGGTTCGGGCTGCTGCTCGCGCTGGCGCTGGCGCTGTTCGGCGCGCGCAACGGCGCCGGTGCGGTGATCACCGCGCTTAACATCGCCTATGAGGAAGAGGAGAAGCGCGGCTTCATCAAGGTCAATCTGCTCGCGCTCGGCATCACCGCGGCGGCGGTGATCGTCGCCTTGGTCGCGGCGCTGGCGATCGCCGCGCTCGGCAAGCTCGAGGCATTGCTGCCGGGCGCGCCGGGCGTGATCCTGGTCGGCGGCAAGCTCGCCTCCTATTTGCTGCTGCTCGTCGCCGGCTCGGCCGCGGCGGCGGCGCTGTACCGTTTCGGCCCGTCGCGGGCGCAGGCGCGCTGGACCTGGCTGACGCCGGGGTCGCTGTTCGCCGCGGCCGGGTGGTTGCTGCTCAGCCTCGGCTTCGGCCTCTACGTCGCCAATTTCGGCAATTACAACGCGACCTACGGCTCGTTGAGCGCGGTCGTGGTGATGCTGACCTGGTTGTACCTGTCGGCCTATATCCTCGTCTTCGGCGCGGAGATGAACGCCGAACTGGAACACCAGACCTCCGCCGACACCACCACCGGCACGGCACGACCGCTGGGCAGCCGCGGCTCGTGGGTGGCGGATCACGTCGCCGGCGATGGCGCGGCACGCGGCGAGCGCATCGATGGGGACGCGGCGGCACCGGACGATCGCGAGTCCCATGCCGCCGCGCAGGAATTTGCGGCGAGCCGTGCCGCGGCCCGCGCGGGGCAGGTCGTGGGGCTCGGCAAGGCGGGGCTGATCACCAGCGCCTCGGCGACGCTCGGCCTGCGCCTGCTGCGCAAACGGGGGCAGGCGCGCACCGGCGTCGCCGTGCTGGGCGCGAGTGCGCTGGCCGCGTGGCTGACGCGCGAGCGGGCGCAGGTGCAGGCGGTGCTGTTCGACCTCGACGGCACGCTGGTCGACAGCAACGATTTCCACGTCGAGGCGTGGCACGCCGCCTTCGCCGAAGCCGGGCATGCCGTCGATCGCGATGCGATCCGCGGTCAGATCGGCAAGGGCGGCGATCTGCTCGTGCCCGCGCTGCTGCCGGATGTCGCGGCGGCGGATCGCGAGCGGCTGGCGGCGCGGCAGGGTGAGCTGTTCAAGGCGCGCTATCGCGACCGCGTTCGCCCGTTTCCGGGTGCCGCCGATCTCGTCCGGCGCGTCGCGGCGAGCGGCCGTACGGTGGTGCTCGCGTCATCGGCGAGCGGCGAGGATCTGGCGCATTATCAGCGCTTGCTCGATATCGCCGGCGCGGTGGATGCCACGGTTTCGAAGGACGATGTCGCGACCAGCAAGCCGGCGGGCGACATCTTTGCTGCGGCGCTGGCCAAGGCGGGCGTCGCGCCGGGCCGTGCGATCGTGCTCGGCGATACCCCCTATGACATCACCGCCGCCAAGTGCTGCGGCGTCGCCGCGGTGGCGGTACGGTCGGGCGGCTTCGACGACGCGGCGCTGCGTGGGGCGGTGGCGCGCTATGACGATGTCGCGACGCTGCTGGCCGGCTTCGACCGTTCGCCCCTCGCCGACTGACGCCAGCCATAGCTTCACGCCTCCGTATCTGATATAGACTCGCAATAGCAGATACGGAGGCGGATGATGAGCGGAGCGTCGATGATCGAGGTCCCCGCGGGCACGACGCGGCCGCCCGGCGTGGCACCGTCTGTGATCGCGCGCGCCGCGCGATGCTGGCGCGCCGCGCGCGACAAGCGCGAACCGGTGCAACAACGCCTGCATGCGCTGCTCGCGCCGCTGGGCTATGACATGCTCGCCCCCGTAATCGACAGCGTGATGACCCTGGGCGAGGCCTGTCTGGGACGGCCGCTGTGTCGCGGGTGTCCGTTCGGACCCGACGGCGACGAGGCGTTGCTGTGCCGGCTGATCGCCGATCCCGAGCGGCTGCATCGGCTGCCGCCATGTATGGCGGCACGACGCGATCCGACCGCACGCGCGATCTTCGCCGGGGCGCTCGCCTCGACCGTGGTGATGATGGAGATGGCTTGACCGCGCGACGGGCGGGGAAGTGGTGCCCGGGGACGGATTCGAACCGCCGACACTGCGATTTTCAGTCGCATGCTCTACCAACTGAGCTACCCGGGCAGGGTGGAAAGCGAGGATGCTCGCGATCGGAGCGCGGCCTTTAGTCAGCGGAATCGATGCTGTCTACCCCGTCTTTCTCTTCGTCCTTCACCGGAAGGCGATATCCCTCGCCGAGCCATTGCAGCAGATCGCGGTCGCGGCAGCCGCGCGAGCAGAAGGGCGTGTGGTCCGGCGTCGCCGGTTTGCCGCAGATCGGGCAGCTCTTTTCGGTCATGCGCAGTCCAGTCGATGGGTGACGCCGGTGCGGCGGGCAAGCTCCGCCAGCCATTCGGGGCGGCTGGTCAGTCGCGCGTGTACCGCGGGCGGCAGGCGGTGGTGAAGCGGGCTGCCCGGCGGTTCGCGCTCCAGGCGGCGCAACGTGGCGCGCGCGGCGGTGCCGGCGGGATCGGCGCGCAGCAACTCGGGCAGCGAGGCGCGGGGGCGGGGGCGGACGATCTGCAGGAAGCCGAAGCCGTTGACCGCGGTGCGCTCGAACGGCGGCGGCAGCGTCGCGTCGATCGCCTCGGCCACCGCCTGCCGCGCCGTCTTGTTGGCGAGCGTCGGAAAGTCGATGCCGATCGAGCCGCCGATCGCATGGCGGCGAATCGCCAGCGCGACCGCGCGCGCCGCGGCGATGGCGAGCGGATCGAGCGGCGGCGGGCCGTCGACGTCGAAGAGCGTCATCGCCGGGGTCGGCGACATGCGCAGGCCGCCGAGCGGGAAGACGATCTCGCCGCCGATCGCCTCGTCGAGCAGTTCGGACCAGCCGGCGGCTTCGAGCGCGTCGGGTTCGTGGGCGCGAAACGTGCGGACCGGCAGGCCGGTGGCGTGGAGCCGGGCGAGCAGGTCGGGTCCTTCGCCGAGCGGCGCATCGCTGGCGACCGCGCGGGGAGGCTTGGCGCGGCCGGCCTCGGGGATCGCCTCGCGCGCGATCTGGACGGTGAGGGCGGCGCCCTTGGTGACGCCGGGGGGGATGCGGGCGATCACCGCTTCTTGGCCGGCGATGTCGAGGCGGCCCATGCCGCCCGCGGTCAGTTCGACCAGCTTCGCGCGGGCGACAGTGCCGAGGCGGAGCGGGTCGGGCCGTTCGATCGCGGCCTCGACGATGCGGTCGTCCTCGACCAGCGCGGCGCGCGCCTCGCCGATGCCGGCTTCATAGAGCCATTCAGGCAAGCGGCAGGCCGGCGGTGCGCAGCAGCGCGCGCGTCTCCATCAGCGGCAGGCCGACGACGCCCGAATGGCTGCCGTGGAGGAAGCGCACGAACGCCTCGGCGCGGCCCTGGATGGCATAGCCGCCCGCCTTGCCCTCACCCTCGCCGCTGGCGACGTAAGCCTCGATCTCGGCGGGGTCGAGCGGGCGGAAGGCGACGATCGTGTCGGACAGCCGGTGGCGCAGCGTCCCCGCGGTGTCGATCACCGCGACCGCCGACAAGCAATGATGGCGCCGGCCGGAGAGCAACGCCAGCATGCGGCGCAGGTCGGCGTCATCCGCGGGTTTGCCGAGGATGCGGCGGCCGACCGCGATCGTCGTATCGCCGGCGAGGATGACCTCGCCCGGCGCTCGCTCGACCGCGCGGGCCTTGGCGCAGGCGATGCGCAGCACGTAGTCGCGCGGACGCTCCGCCGGCAAAGCCGATTCATCGATGTCGGGCGCGGTGATCCGGTCGGCGGCGAGGCCGAGCCGGCCGAGCAGTTCGCGACGGCGCGGGGACGAGGAGGCGAGAGCCAGCGACACGCGTCGCGCGGCCGCTTATTGCGGGCCGGGGCCGCCGCGACCGGGCATGAAGCGGTAGGTGATCCGGCCCTTGGTCAGATCGTAGGGGGTGAGTTCGACCAGGACCTCGTCGCCGACCAGCACGCGGATGCGGTTCTTGCGCATCTTGCCGGCGGTGTGTCCGAGAATTTCGTGATCGTTTTCGAGCTGGACACGGAACATCGCGTTGGGGAGCAATTCCACCACGCGGCCGCGCATCTCGAGCAATTCTTCCTTGGCCAAAAATCAACCTCTATTCGCGTGCTTCGGGCGCGCCCTTAGCGCAGGCTGCCGAAAAAGGGAAGCAATGGGGACCGGCGGGCGGGCGCCAACTTCACAAAGTTCGCGCATATCGCTGTCGGCAGCAGCGTGGATGTGGGGAGCGCCGGGCGGTTCGGCAAGCGCATGGCGACGGAGCGCGTTCCGGGAGACTGGCGCGCCGGGGACAGTCGATGGGTGGCAAAGAGCGCGTCGGTAGGTGGCAGATCTTTGGTGTGTAGGACAGGCGTGATTGCCTTGCAGATCAACCCAATAGCCCACTATCGATCAAGTTATTGAAGAGCAAAGCAAATATATTCTAAAGTAATGACGGCATCCGTAGACTCGACAATATACCTTGGCCGTAAACGATCATGCTGGGTTATATTTTGCCAAGAAGGCGTCCATGGCTTTAAGGAATTCCAGTCGGTCCTCAGTGCGGGTGAAATGGTGGTCGCCCAAGGGCTGTTCGATATATTCGTAGGGCTTGCCTGCCGCCTTCAACGCTTCGGCCATCTGTCGCGATTGTCTGACGGGGACGCGACGGTCGGCCTTGCCGTGCATCAGAAGGATGGGAATCGACACCTGAGCGGCGCCGAAGCGGGGCGAGACACCATGCAGATCCTGCGTGCGCTTGCTCCAATAGCGACCCGCGGTCTTGCCGTTGAGGAATTGCGCGTCGTAGTGTTTGATGCCAACCAGATCGGAAACGCCCGCATAGGAAATCGCGCAGCGGTAAAAGGTGCCATCACGCTGCGCGGCGCGGAGCGCGGCATAGCCGCCGTAGGAGGCGCCGGCGATGCAGACGCGTTTCGGATCGGCGATGCCCTCCTTGGCGAGATAGCCGATCGCGTCGTTGAGATCGTCCTGCATCTTCAGACCCCATTCGCCTTCACCCAGCTTGACGAAGGCGGTGCCATAGCCCGAGGAGCCGCGATAATTGGGCTGGATCACGGCATAGCCGATCTCCGCGAGATATTGCGTCCACCAATCCCATTCCTCACTGTCGCGGGCGATCGGTCCGCCGTGCGGCAGGACGATCAGCGGCAGGTTCCTGGCCGCTCGGCGGCGAGGGAGGGTTAGCACCGCATCGATCGCGGTGCCGTCGCGCGCAGTATAGCGGACGGTCTTTACCGGCGAGAGGCTGCGGTTGCCGAGCGTCCTGTTCTGATAGGCGTAACGCTGCATGCGCCCGACGGCGAGGTCCCAAAAATATAGCGTGCCGGCCTGCGAGGCGGTGCCGACCTCGACCAGCATGCGGCTGTCGTCTGCATTGCGCGAGACGATGCGCGCACGGCGGTTGCCGACCGCCTTGTCTGCCGCCTCCTGAATCTTCTTCATCTCCGGATCGAGCCAGACGGTATGCGGATAGGTGTCGGTGACCTGGACGCCGATGACATCAGTACCGTCGTGGTTCTCGATGATGCCGTCGATATTATAGCGATCGAGGCCGAATAGCTTCTTGCCGAGCTTGAGGTCGGGCAGCGAAACTTCATAGAGTTGATCGCGGCCACTGGTGTCGTCGGTAGCAAGCGCGGTGCCGTCGGCACGAAAGGTAAGCGGCACGACGACGCTCGTCTCGCTCTTGGGATCGTTGCGCGCGATGGTGTGAAAGAATTCGCTGTTACTCGTGCGATAGAGAAGGGATGCCCGACCGGTCGCATCGGCGTAGCGGACACCCATGCGGACGGTGCCGGCGCCGTCAGCGTGCCAGTTCCATACGTCCACTTGGCTGCTGGCGACACGCTTGGTCCGGCCGGTCGACACGTCGGCCTCCCATACCGACGGGTAGATTTCGTCGAGTGTTTCGATACCGGTCTGGCGCGAGAAGAGGATGCGTGGGCTGCCGTCGCGCGCAACCCAAAGCAGATCGTCCGCACGCAAGCCCGAACGCGGCCAGTCGATCCGCTGTACCTGCTTCATATCGGCGCTGACCCCGATCATCCGCGTCATATAGACATCGTCACCCTGGAACGGCACCTGCTGGCCGACGCCGACCGCAAGCCAGCCGTTGCCGACCCAGTGCCACCAGTTGATATCCATCTCCGGCCCGACCTTGATCGCGACGGGTTTGGCATGATCGAAGAGCGAGACGACGACGAGATGCTGTGCGCCTGCGACCGCCATCTTGCCGGCGATGTGCGTGCCGTCCGGCGAAAGGCTCGGATCGGCGAGGACCGGAAGTTCGGCAAAGGCTTCTACGGGAACGGTGGCTTGGGGGTCGACCGCGGGCGCGTCGGCAGCTTTGGGCGCGCCACCGCCGGTCTGGCTGCCTGCCGGCGCAGCAATCGCGGCAAGCAGGATGGTGGCAGCGCAACGTGCGTGACGACGGACCATGAAAGCGTGTCTCCCCCTTGCGCGGCCTTGCCCCCAAGACCGCATAGGGAGGGATGACGGGGGCCGTGGCAGGCTGCAAGCGCGGAGTGCGAAGTGTCTGTTTCGACTAGTGGAGTACCGCAACCATCGAGCAGGACGACGGCGGCTATCATGGCGGGCCACAGGACGAGCCGATAGTGGCTGCCGTCTCCGATCCCGAGGGCAAACCGCCGCGTCTGGACCGTTGGCTTAGCGGGAAGCTCGCAGAATTGGCGGGGTCGCAGTCGTCATTCGACGCACGCCAAGACCTGTCGACGCGCAGCCGACGTTTCGCGCATCATGGATGGCGCGCAATCCCTGGGTCCCGGCTTTCGCCGAGATGACCTGGGGGGCGTTATGTGCCCCGTCTCGCCATTGGAACGCGCGCCTGCGTCAGTCGGCCAGGGGGGCGTCGGGGCGATAGCCGACCTTGGCGATCACGGTCCCGTCGGGGTTCTTGCCGGCGCGGTAATAGGCGCCGATCTGCTGGCGTTGCGCCCAGGTCAGATCGTCCCAGTCTTCGCGGTCGTTGCTGGGATGCCGGCCGCCGATGCGCGTGTCGATGATCTTGCTTTTGCCGTTCGACGGCTGCTGGGTCCTGGCGCGGCCGATGCCCTTGGCCTTCAGTTCGTCGTCGAAGGCGCCGCTGTCGACCGCCTGTTCGAACTTTTCGAGGAACTCCTCGAAGCGATCGACCGGCAGGTGATTGGTCGTCGCGCCGTTGATCTGCAGCGTCTCGCCGCCGATCTTCACCGTCATCGCGAGGACGCCGTTCTTGATCTGCCACCAGCGGTTGGCCGCCCTGCTCGTATCGCTGTTACGCGCGGCGAACTGGTCGCGCATCCGCCTGATGCCGTCGAGCAGCGGCTTGCGCGCCTTGTGCGGATCGTCGTGCTGGACGTTGAAGGCATCGGCCAGACCCACATTGTCGATGAAGCCGGCAAGTGTGTCTTTCATCGTCCTACGCTCCTCCACGGTTGGAGGCGGCGGCTAGGCATCAGACCTTACCGATTTATCAACGAAATGGCCGGCGGATCGCGTGGCGGGTGCCGGGATCGGCGAAGGTTTGGGGAAGAAACGTTGTCTTTCCTGACGTTAGCTTGGGGTTGGCGTTGATGGGCAAAATTGTGGCGGTGCGGCTATCGGCGGGTTCGCGGGCCGGGTCGTTCGGGTCGATAGGAAAGATCGCGCGAAGGCGCGAAGGCGCAGAGGGAAGGAAGGCTTTGCGCGCGGAGGCGCGGAGAGCGCGGAGGTGTTGCTTTCGTGGGGTATCGCGCCTCCACCCCGGCGGAGGCCGGGGCCTATGGTTGCGGTAAGCTGCGATGTGGTGCGCTGCCGCGCCGTCGGCGCGTCCATGGGTCCCGACTTTCGTCGGGTTGACGAATGAGAGAGGCGGCTACTCTCCCTGTCGTGGGATCGGAGCCGATCCCGTTTCTCAACACCTCCGCGCGGCCCCGACGCCCTTGACGCAAGGGCTTACCCGCCGCCGCCCGCCGCCAGTGCGGCGAGGAGGAGCAGCGCGACGATGTTGGTGATCTTGATCATCGGGTTGACCGCCGGGCCGGCGGTGTCCTTGTAGGGATCGCCGACGGTGTCGCCGGTGATCGCGGCCTTGTGCGCCTCCGAGCCCTTGCCGCCGTAATTGCCGTCCTCGATATATTTCTTGGCATTGTCCCAGGCGCCGCCGCCGCTGGTCATCGAGATCGCGACGAACAGGCCGGAGACGATCACGCCGAGCAGCATCGCGCCGAGCGCGGCGAAGCCCTGCGCCTGACCCGCCACCGCGGTGATGACGAAGTAGAGCGCGATCGGGCTCGCCACCGGCAACAGGCTGGGCACGATCATCTCGCGGATCGCGGCGCGGGTGACGAGGTCGACGGTGCGGGCGTAATCGGGCCGGCTGGTGCCGAGCATGATGCCCGGATTGTCGCGGAACTGGCCGCGCACTTCCTCGACCACCGCGCCCGCCGCGCGGCCGACCGCGGTCATGCCGAACGCGCCGAACAGATAGGGCAGCAGCGCGCCGAGCAGCAGGCCGACGATGACATAGGGGTTGGACAGGCTGAAATCGACGGTGACGTCGGGGAAATAGGTCTGGAGGTCCGTCGTATAGGCGCCGAACAGCACGAGCGCGGCGAGCCCCGCCGAGCCGATCGCATAGCCCTTGGTCACCGCCTTGGTGGTGTTGCCGACCGCGTCGAGCGCGTCGGTGCGGCTGCGGACGTCGTCGGGCAGGCCGGCCATCTCCGCGATGCCGCCGGCATTGTCGGTGACCGGGCCGTAGGCGTCGAGCGCGACCACCATGCCGGCCAGCGCGAGCATTGCGGTCGCGGCGAAGGCGATGCCGATGATCCCGGCGAGCTGATAGGTGGCGATGACCGCGACGACGATCACCAGCGTCGGCATCGCGGTCGATTCGAGGCTGATCGCGAGGCCCTGGATGACGTTGGTGCCGTGGCCCGTCTGGCTGGCGGCGGCGATCGACTTGACCGGGCGATAGTTGGTGCCGGTGTAATATTCGGTGATCCAGACGATCAGCCCGGTGACGGCGAGACCGATCACCATGCACCAGAACAGGTCCATGCCGGTGAAGCTGGGGATCGCCCCCGCCGCCGCTGCGGGCTGGTCGAAGCCCGTGGTGAGGTCGTCCGACACCGCGTCGAGGAAGCCGGCGCTGCCGATCGTGCGGTGGAGGTCGCCGAGCACATATTGCGTGGCTAGATAGATGGCGGGGATCGACAGCAATGCCGAGGTCCAGAAGCCCTTGTAGAGCGCGCCCATGATGCTGCCCTTGCCGAGGCGGACCGCATAGGTGCCGATGATCGAGGTGACGATGCAGACGCCGCCGACGAGCAGCGGCAGGCTCATCAGCCGCATCAGCTCGGCGGCATCGGCGCGGATGAGGAGCGCGATCGAGATCATCGTGACGCCGAGCGTGACGACATAGGTTTCGAACAGGTCGGCGGCCATGCCGGCGCAATCGCCGACATTGTCGCCGACGTTGTCGGCGATCACCGCGGGGTTGCGCGGATCGTCCTCGGGAATGCCCGCCTCGACCTTGCCGACGAGGTCGGCGCCGACGTCGGCGGCCTTGGTGAAGATGCCGCCGCCCAATCGCGCGAAGATCGAGATGAGCGACGCGCCGAACGCCAGAGCGGTCAGCGCCTCGACGATGATCCGGTCGTTGGGGGCGTGACCGGCGGGACCGGTGAGATACCAGAAGAAGCCGCTGATCGCGAGCAGGCCGAGCCCGGCGACGAGCATGCCGGTGACCGCGCCCGAGCGGAACGCCATGGTGAGGCCGCCCTGCAGCGAATGGCGCGCAGCCTCCGCGGTGCGGACGTTGGCGCGGACCGAGATATTCATGCCGACATAGCCGGCGACGCCCGACAGGACCGCGCCGATGACGAAGCCGATCGTCGAGATCGCGCCCAATGCGGCGAACAGGATGACCGCGACGATGACGCCGACGATCGCGATGGTGGTATATTGGCGGCCGAGATAGGCCTTGGCGCCCTCCTGGATGGCGGCGGCGATGTCCTGCATTTTAGCGTCACCGGGCGATGCGCGCAGCACCTGTTGGCTGGTGACGAAGCCATAGACCACGGCGATGACGCCGCAGAGGATGGCGATGAAGACCGTGGTCATTCTCGCATCTCCTTCTCCTGTTGACGCACGGCCGATGTGTCCCGGTCTCGTGGCGCCTGACCGGAGGCTATGGCGCGGCGGCGGGGAGTGCAAGCGCGCCGTTGCGATGCGGCTAGTGTTCGAAGCCCAGGCGGGCGGGCAGGGGCAGGGGCTGGCCGTCGTCGTGGAGGTGGAGGCCGCCGCCGCGCGCGAAGCGGCCGAGGCGGGTGGCGACGACCGGCGGGACGACGTTGGCGGGCATCGCGAACAGTAATTCGTAATCGTCGCCCGCGGTCGCGGCGGCGAGGCGGGCGGCGCGGTCGTCGCCGGCGAAGGCGCGATAGGGCAGGGATAGCGGCACCGCAGCGAGATCGAGGTGGACGGCGAGGCCGCTCGCCTCGCCCATCCGCGCGGCGTCGATCAGCAGGCCGTCGCTGACGTCCATCATCGCATGCGCGATCCGGCTGAGCACGCGGCCCTCGGCGAGGCGCGGGGTCGGGCGGCGATAGCGTGCGGCGAGTTCGGCCGGGCCGTCCGCACCCTGCGCGATGGCGAGGCCGGCGCCAGCGTCGCCGATCGTGCCGGTGACCCAGAGCGCGTCATTCTCGCCGGCGCCGCCGCGGGGCGGGGCGGGGGTATCGCAGCCGAAGGCGGTGACGGTGAGGAACCGCGGCGCGCCCCTGGGAAGCGTCACCGTGTCGCCGCCGAGCAGGCTGGTACCGCAGGCGACGAGCACCTCGGCGAGGCCGGCGAGGAAGGCGCGATCCCAGGCGTCGTCGGAAAGCGGATAGTTGAGCAGGATGCCGTCGGGCCTCGCGCCCTTGCCGGCGATGTCGGAGAGGTTGGTGGCGACGAGCTTCCACGCGACGTCCTGCGGCGTGTCGGCGGAGAGGAAGTGGACCCCCTCGACCAACGTGTCGGTGGTGACGACGAGGGGGACGTGGAGCAGCCGCGCGGTATCGTCGCGAAGCCCGCGCGCCGCCGGATGGAGCGGCAGGGCGCGCAAGGCGGTGAGGAAGTCGGTTTCGGTCATGAGGCTCGGCCTGTCCTTCCAAATCCTCCCCCCGGCGGGGAAGGGATTCGGGTTACGCCGTGCGTACGTCCTTGGCGATGCCGTCGAGCAGGCCGTTGACGAAGCCCGCCTCGCGACGCTCGTAGAAGGCGTGGGCGATGTCGACATATTCGCTGATCGTCGCGCCGACCGGCACGTCGGCGCGCGCCATCAGCTCGTAGGTGCCGGCGCGCAGGATCGCCTTCATCGGCTTGTCGAGGCGGGCAAGCGTCCAGCCCTTGGCGAGCTTCTTCTCGATCGCGAGGTCGATCTCGCCGGCGCGCGCGGTCGTGCCCTTGACGAGGTCGTCGAAGAAATCGACGTCGGCGTCGGCATATTCCGCGTCCTCGATCGTCGCGCCGAGGCGGTGGTTGTGGAATTCGTGGAGCAGCGACGGCACCGCGGTGCCTTCCATCTCATGCTGGTAGAGCGCCTGGACGGCGGCAAGGCGGGCGGCGGCGCGCGCCTGGGTGCGGTTGGAGCTTCGGGACATCCGGCGGGCCTGTAATCGGATTGACGCGATCCGTCACCCCTTGACCGGGCCGCGACGCCGTGCGCGCCGCGGCCCGAAGCGGGATCAGGGCATCAGCACCGTGTCGACGACATGGATGACGCCGTTCGACTGCATGACGTCCTTGATCGTGACGTGGCTCATGCCGCCCTTGGCGTCGGTGAGCGTCAGCCGGTTGCCCATCATCGACGCGGTGAGCGGCTCGCCCTGCACCGTGGTCAGCGTCGCCTTGCCGCCACCGGCCTTGATCGCGGCGGCGATCTGCTTCGACGTCATCGTGCCGGCAACGACGTGATAGGTGAGGATGTTGGTCAGCGTCGCCTTGTTCTCGGGCTTGACCAGCGTGTCGACGGTGCCGGCGGGAAGCTTGGCGAAGGCGGCGTTGGTCGGCGCGAAGACGGTGAACGGGCCGGGGCCGGACAGCGTGTCGACCAGGCCGGCCGCCTTGACCGCGGCGACGAGCGTGGTGTGGTCCTTCGAATTGACCGCATTCTCGACGATCGTCTTGGTCGGGTACATCGCGGCGCCGCCGACCATCGGGTTCTTGGCGGCCGACATGGCCGGGCCGGCGGCGAGCATGGCGACGGCGGCGATCGCGGCGCGGACGTGGATCTTGGTCATGGGGCATCCTTCTCTTGGCGCACCCCTTTGTGGGCTGCTGGTGAGAGGTACGTCGGCGGCGCGGCCGGGGATGCCTTGGCTGAGGATTCATTCGCGCGGAGGCGCGGAGAAGACGGGGTGTCCGCGCAGAGAGGGGCCGGGTGCCGCGGATGCTTTCCACCCGTCCTGCGTCAGAGGCCTTTCAGGCGCGGTTTCCAGCGGCGGCGATGGCGGCGGCGGCGGTGTCGCCGTTCGTCGTGTTGGCGCTTTGATAGACGTCGATCGCGATGCCGCGGTCGGCGAGGCGCGCGGTCGCCTCCGCCAGCAGCGCGTTGATGATGAAGGCGCCGAGGATGGTGGAGGTCGGACCCATCACCGGTCCGTGCGGGGCGATCGCGACGCTGGCGTCGCCCGGAACGGCGCCGTTGTCGAGGATGATGTCGGCGACCTCGAACAGGCGCTGGCCCGAGGGGTATAGCGATCCGACGCTGCGCGAATGGCGCAGCGAGGTGATCGCGATCACGCTCGCGCCGCGCGATCGGCAGGCGAGCGCCATCTCGATCGGGAAGGCGTTGCGCCCCGAGTTGGACACGACGATGACGACATCGCCCGCCGCGACGGGGTAATTCGCCAGCAGCGCCTCGGCACGGCCCGCCTCGCGCTCCAGCGCCGAGGATCGCGTCGCGCTGACATGCAGCATCAGATCGGGGTCGAGGATCGCCTGTACCGCGGCGACGCCGCCGGCACGGTAGAAGGCCTCTTCCGCGATCAGATGGGAATGGCCGCTGCCCGCCACATAAATGATCCGGTCCGCCGCGAGCGCGCTGGCCACCGCGTCGCAGCCGCGATTGAAGTCATCGTCCGGCGAGGCGACGAACCGATCGAGCGCCTGGACGATGACGTCGCGATAGGCCTGGGTGAATCGTCCCATCTTCGTCGTTCCCCGCTTTGCCGTCATGGTCGCGGCGCGCAGCGTATCGCAAGCCGGGGACGCAGACCATCGCCGCCCGGGTCGGATCGACATTCAGGCAAATTTCTCCCCCGGGCGGGGAGGAATTTAGCCAAAACCCCGAATGTCGATCCGGCTTAGGACTCGTTCCGGGGTGACGGGGCGGGTTTGGAACGAGGCCGGCTTAAATGAAGGTTCAGCGCTGCCCTCGATCTCGATCCGCCCTATCGGTTGAGCCGCAGGCGTAGCGCCACCGAGCGGGCGTGGGCGGGGAGGCCTTCGGCGTGGGCGAGGGCGACCGTTGCCGGGCCGAGTTCGGCGAGCGCGGCTTCGTCCAGCCCCAAGAAGCTGGTGCGCTTCATGAAGTCGAGGACGGACAGGCCGCTGGCGAAGCGGGCGCGGCGGCCGGTGGGGAGGACGTGGTTGGGGCCGGCGACGTAATCGCCGATCGCCTCCGGCGTGTGGCGGCCGAGGAAGACGCTGCCGGCGTGGCGGACGCGGTCGAACAGCGACTGCGGGTCGTCGACGGCGAGCTGGAGATGTTCGGGGGCCAGACGGTCGATCAGCGGGCAAGCGGCCTCGAGCGAATCGACGACGATGATCGCGCCATTGGCGTCCCAGGCGGCGCGGGCGACCGCGGCGGTGGGGAGGATCGCCAGTTCCTCGCCGACCGCCGCCGCGACGCGGTCGGCGTAGGCGGCGTCGTCGGTGAACAGGATCGATTGCGTGGTGACGTCGTGCTCGGCCTGGCTGAGCAGGTCGGCGGCGGTCCATTGCGGGTCGTTGCGCGCGTCCGCCATCACGACGATCTCGCTGGGGCCGGCGACCATGTCGATGCCGACGACGCCGTAGACCTGGCGCTTGGCTTCGGCGACCCAGGCGTTGCCGGGGCCGGTGATCACGTCGACCGGCAGGATGCGGCCGGCGCCATAAGCCAGCGCGGCGATCGCCTGTGCGCCGCCGATCCGCCAGACCTCGTCCACCCCGGCGAGATGCGCGGCGGCGAGGACGAGATCGTTGATCTGGCCGTCGGGCGTGGGAGTGACCATCACCAGCCGCCCGACGCCCGCGACCTTGGCGGGGATCGCGTTCATCAGCAGCGACGAGGGGTAAGCGGCGCGGCCGCCGGGGACGTAGAGGCCGGCGGCATCGACCGGTCGCCAGCGCGCGCCGAGGCGGACGCCGGCATCGTCGGTATAATCGGTGTCGGTCGGCTTCTGGCGCTCGTGATAGGCGCGGATGCGGGTGGCGGCGAGATCGAGCGCGTCGCGCAACGACGGGTCGAGCGCGGCATAAGCGGCGGCGCAGGCGGCGGGTTCGATGCGCCAGCCGGTCTCGGCAAGATCGTGGCGGTCGAGCTTGCGGGTGAAGGCCGCCACCGCCGCCTCGCCGTCGTCGCGGACCGCGCGGATGATCGCAGCGACGTCGCGGGTGACGTCGGCGGAGGCTTCGCGGCGGCCCTCGACCAGAGCGGTGAAGGCGTCGGCGAAGCCGGCGTCGCGGGTGTCGAGGCGGATCATGCCGCCTGCCCTTGCGCGACGGCGCGGCGGAACGCCTCGACCAGCGGCACGACTTCGGGGCGGGTCTTCATCGCGGCACGGTTGACGATCAGGCGGCTGGTCACCTCGGCGATCACCTCGACCTCGACGAGGCCGTTTTCCTTCAAGGTCTTGCCCGAGGAGACGAGGTCGACGATGCGCGGCGCGAGGCCGAGCGTCGGTGCCAGCTCCATCGCGCCGTTCAGCTTCACGCATTCGGCCTGCACGCCGCGCGCGGCGAAATGCGCCGCGGTGGTGTGCGGATATTTGGTGGCGACGCGGACGTGGCTCCAGCCACGGGGATCGTCGGTCGCCGCCATCGCGGCGGGCTCGGCGACCGAGATGCGGCAATGGCCGATGCCGAGGTCGACCGGCGCGTAAAGTTCGGAATAGGCGAACTCCGCGAGCACGTCGGACCCCACGATGCCGAGCTGCGCGGCGCCGTGCGCGACGAAGGTCGCGACGTCGAAGGCGCGGACGCGGATCAGCTCGATATGCGGCACGTCGGTGGCGAAGCGCAGCGCGCGGCTGTCCGGGTCGCCGAAGGCGGCTTCGGGGTGGATACCGGCGCGCGCCAGCAACGGCAGCGCCTCGGCGAGGATACGGCCTTTCGGCACGGCGATGACTAAGGGGGGTGTCGGCACGGCCCGGGCTTTACTGACGGGCAGGGGTGGGCGCAACACGGCGTCGCGAAGGGGGGCGAGTCGATGGCGAACGAAGCGGAGAACCGGGCGGCATTCGATGTGCAGGCGGGCTATTGCGCGGCGATGGCGGCGCCGGTGACGGCGCGGGTCTGCGTGGCGCTGGGGCAGGCGCTCGACCGGACCAGCGCGACCGGGCGGCGGGTGCTCGACTGGCCGGGCGAGCCGGTGGCGGATGCGGTGGTGCTGCGGCTGATCGGCGGGCTGCATGCGCTGCATCGTGCGGGTGTGGACGCGGAGCTGTCGCGGGTGTTCGACGGTGCGGTGACCGATGCGGCGGCGGTCGCGGTGACGCTCGGGCGGGTGGTGCGCGAGCACGATGCGGCGCTGCTGCCCTGGCTCGACGGGCCGCCGCAGACCAACGAGGCGGCGCGGTCGGCGGGGCTGATGACGGGGCTGCTGCATCTGGCGACGCGGTTCGGGCCGCGGGTCGAGGTGCTGGAGATCGGGTCGAGCGCGGGGCTCAATCTGATGCTCGGGCGCTATCGGTTCGATCTCGGCGGCGTGGCGGTGGGGCCGGCGGACGCGGCGGTGCGGATCGCGCCGGAATGGCGCGGGGTGGCGCCGCCCGCCGCCACGGTCGCGGTGGTCGCGGCGCGCGGCGTCGATATCGCGCCGGTCGACGTCGGCGATCCCGCGCAGGCGGCGCGGCTGGAGGCCTATGTCTGGGTCGATGCGCAGGAGCGGCTGGCGCGGCTCGCCGCGGCGATCGGGGAGGTGCGCCGCGCCGGCGTCGATCTGGTGCGGGGCGATGCGGCGGATTGGGTCGAGGCGCGGCTCGCCGAGCCGCAGGCGGCGGGGGTGACGCGGGTGCTGATGCATTCGGTGGTGTGGCAGTACCTCTCCGCCGAGGGGCGGGCGCGGATCGTCGCGGCGATGGCGGCGGCGGGCGCGCGGGCGAGCGCGGAGCGGCCGCTCGGCTGGGTGATGATGGAGCCGAACCGCGATCTTCACCGCCACGAGGTGCGGGTGCGCGGCTGGCCGGGCGAGACGCCGATGGAGCTGGTGGCGCTGACCCATGCGCATGGCGCCTGGGTGGAGGGGCTGCCGGCGCCGTACGAAACGCGCGACTATGTGATGCGGCGCGGGGCGTATGAGGCGGATTGAATAAATCCTCCCCCGCCAGGGGGAGGTGGCACGCCGCAGGCGTGACGGAGGGGGAGGAAAGGGTGAGAGCCCGCGTCAAGGCTCCCACCCTTTCCTCCCCCTCCACCATTCGGCTATCGCCGAACGGTCCCCCTCCCCCTTGCGGGGGAGGAGTGGCTGTCATCAATAGAAGAAGCGGTTGTAGACCTGCACGGCGCGGCCCGAGCGGGTGTCGACGAGCACCACGTCGTTGCCGTAGCGGACCCAGCGCTGGTAGCCGTAGCCCGGGCGCGGCAGGCGATAGGTGCCGTAGTCGTTGATCCAGTAACGCTGACCGTAATATTCCGGCGCGAAGCGATAGCCGACGTTCACCGGGCGATAGCGATAGCCGCGCGGACCGGCATAACCGCCGCGGGTGTAGACGTCGCGGTGGGTGCGGCGATAGTCGCGCCAATCCTCGCGCAATTCGCGGCGATCCTCGCGGACCTCGCGGCGGGCTTCGCGGACGTCACCGCGGTCGCCGTACGCGCGGGCACGGGCGAGATCGCGCTCGCTCTGGCGCACTTCGCGTTCGCTCTGGCGCACTTCGCGACCGCTCTGCGCGGTGGCGGTTGCGGCGGGCAGGATGGTCGCGGCGGCGATGGCGGCGATGATGATCTTACGCATCGTAACACTCCTTTCGATCGGGCGCCCCAGCGGGGCATGGCCGCTTATTCGGCCTATCCGCCTGAACGAACGAAGAATGTTTTGGTCAGCAACGCGAAAGCTGGGCGCCTGCTCACCCTCACGCCTCGGCGCTGCGCGCCTTTCCCCTCTCCCACCGGGAGAGGGGAGGAGACGGCGAAGCCGGCGAGGGGTGAGGGTGAGCGAAGCTTCAGATGTTCCAGCGGCGCATCGCGGCGAGGACGGCTTCGGGCTTTTCCCATGGGACGAAATGGCCGGCGTCGATCTTCTCGACGGTCAGCTTCGGCACATAGGGACCGAGATCGTCGACCAGCGGCGGCAGCAACGCCGAATCGCGCATCCCCCAGATCACCAAAGTGTCCTGCGTCACCGGCGGGAAGGGGCGGTCGAGGAAGGCGGGGCGGGGCGGGGCTTCGTCCGGCGCGGGGACGATGACGGTCGAGGCGCGATACCAGTTGAGCATCGCGGTCATCGCGCCGGGCTGCGACCATTCGTCGAGATAGGCGGCCTTGTCGGCGCCGGCGATCGCCTGGGTGACGTGCTGCGCGAAGGTCGAGCCGAAGAACCGCTCGAGGCCGGCGCCGGTGAGGCCCTGGTCGATCCGGGTGTCGCGGAAGCGGGTGACATATTGGCTCGCCCGGCGTTGGGCGGGATCGTCGAACAAGGCGCGCTGGAAGAGATAGGGGTGGGGGGCGTTGACGATCACCAGCCGCGCGACGCGGCTGGGCCGGGCGAGCGCCGCCATCCACGCGATCGCGCCGCCCCAGTCGTGGCCGACCAGCGTGAACCGGTCGATGTCCAGATGATCGGCGAGCGCGACGAGGTCGGCGAGGATCGTGTCGGCGGTATAAGCCTCGACGCCCTCGGGCTTGGACGAGCGGGCGAAGCCGCGCTGGTCGGGGGCGACGACATAATGGTCGCGGGCGAGGTCGGGCAGGATACCGCGCCACGTGCGATGCGATTCGGGGAAGCCGTGGAGCAGGATCACCGGGGGATGCGCGGGATCGCCGGCGATGGCGACGTCGAGTTCGACGCCGGTGGGGAGGGCGATGCGCCGTAACGCTGGGGTCATGAGGCTCTCCTGTGCTGCACCGTCCCTGTTTCGTCATCCCCGCGGAGGCGGGGCCGGCATAGGGGATCAGGGATAGCTCACCGTGTTCGGGACTTCGGGGATGGGAATCCATTCCTTGTCGTCGCCGGGGACCACCGGGAACTCGCCGGCCTTCCACGCGCGCTTGGCCTCGTTGATCCGTTCGCGGCTCGACGAGACGAAGTTCCACCAGACGTGGCGCGGGGTGCGGAAGGCGTCGCCGCCCGCCAGCATCGCGCGGCCGCCGCTCGCCGAGCGCAACGTCGCGGCGATGCCGGGGCGCAGCACGTAGAGCTTCATCGGTTCGAGCGGCACGCCCTCCAGCGTCGCCTCGCCCATCGCGAGATAGACCGCGCGCTCCTCGGCGGCGGCGTCGATCGGCACGCTCGCGCCGGGGTCGAGCGCGATGTCGGCGTAGATCGTGCCGGCATAGGTCGTCGTCGGCGCGCGCTGCCCCCACAATTCGCCCATGATGATGCGCGCGCGGGCGCCGTGCGCGGCGACCGTCGGCAGCGCGGCCTTGGCGACGTGTTCGAACGCCGGATCGATCTCCTCCTGCGCCTCGGGCAGCGCGAGCCAGGTCTGGATGCCGGACAGCGCCGGACCGGCCCGACGCTCGTCGCCGGGCGAGCGTTCCGAATGGACGATGCCGTTGCCGGCGGTCATCAGATTGACCGCGCCGGGGGCGATCCGCTGCTGCGTGCCGAGCGAATCGCGATGGTCGATCGCGCCGTCGAACAGATAGGTCACCGTCGCGAGGTTGATATGCGGGTGCGGGCGCACGTCGATGCCGTTGCCGATCTCGAGATGGGCCGGCCCCATCTGGTCGAAGAACAGGAACGGGCCGACCATCGTCCGCTCCTTGTTGGGAAGCGTGCGGTGGACCTTGAAGCCGCCGAGGTCGTGGGTGACCGGGGTGATGGTCTGGAGGACGAAGTCATCGAGCACGGGCAGGCTCCGTTTCGCTGAGAAGCTGTTCGAGATCAGCAGGATAGATGGTTTCGGGCCAATCGGCCAGTTCGTGACGCTCGAACCAGCGCGAGCCGGCGAGGACGCGCTGCTCCAATTCGGTGAGCGCGCCGGCCTTGACCTCGTGCCGGTCGATGTCGACGCGGAAATAGCGTTCGTCGGCGATCACCTCGACGCGTTCGAAGGTGAGGAATTCGCAGGTGCGCTGCGCCACCTCGGGTCCGCAATCCATGTCGAGGCCGACCTCCTCCCACAATTCGCGGCGGGCGGCCTGCGCGTAGCTCTCGCCGGGATCGACCGCGCCACCGGGGGTGCACCAGAGCGGCGGGCGGTCGTCGGGCGTGAAGCGCATGAGCAGCACGCGACCGGCGCCGTCGACGAGCAGGATGCGGGCGGCGGGGCGGGGGATGCGAGCCATCGCACGGCTTTACCCGGTCGCGGGGGCGGCGCGAAGGCGGCAAACGCGAAACGCTGTCGTTCCGCAGGCTTGGGGGATACCCCATCCCGTCATCCCGGGTCGAGCCCGGGATGACGGGATGGGGCAGGTCGGCGAACCTGCCGCTACGCCGCGTCGAGCTCGGGATAGTGGCGGAAGATACCGTCGGTGTTGAACGGCAGGCGGCGGTCGCTGGCCAGATAGGCGCGGATGCCGGGCAAATCGGCGACCGCGCCGTGCAGGCGGAGGAGGGCGGGGTAGCTCGGCGCCAGCGTCGCCATCCGCTGGGGGAACATGTAGCGCAGCCCTTCGATCAGCTGGAACAGCGAGGTGTCGCCATAGGTCCAGCGATGATCGATCAGCCAGTCGCCGGGGCCCTGCGCTGCCGCCGCCTCGAAATGATCGAGATATTTGGGCAGCCGCTCGTCGCGGAACTGTGCGGCGGCGCGGGCGGCCTCGGGTTTCTGGTCGTCGTAATAGTCCATCATCGCGACGGGGTGATGGACGTTGTGGACCTCCGCGACGAGGTCGGCGATCGTCAGTTGCAACTGGTTGAGCCAATAGCGGTCGGCAAGGTTGGAGGGCACCAGGTCGTGCTGCTGGCCGAGGAACTGGAGGATGTTGGCGACCTGCGCGATCGCATGGCCGTCGAGCGCGAGATAGGGCGGCGCATACGGACCGCGGCCATCTCCGGCGCGCGTTTCCAAGTCCTGCATCATCGCCTCGGCACCCTGGGTACGGGCGCAATCCTCATAGGCGATGCCGGCGGCTTCGAGCGCCAGGCGGACGAACTCGCCGCGACCCTGGATCGTCGGCCAATACCACAAGCGATAGACCATGCGCTTATTCCCCCGGCGCGCGGGCCTTGATGGCGAGCGCATGGATGCGCGTCGACAACAGATCGGCGAGCGCTTGGTTCACCGCGCGCTGACGCGCGACGCGGCTGGCACCGATGAAGGCGGGGCTCTCGACGACGACGGTGAAGTGCGATTCGCCGGTGCCGTCGTCGCCCATATGGCCGGCGTGGAGGTGGCTGTCGTTGCGGACTTCGAGATGGGTGGGGGCGAGCGCGGCGGTCAGGCGGGCGGCGATGATGTCGGCGAGCGGAGCGGCGGTAGCGGTGTCGGTCATCGCGCCTATATATCGGCATTGCGCCAATTAGGGAGCGTTCGTGACGCGCGCGAGTGACGAGAAGGACCGGCCGCAGACGCGGTTTCACGGTCGCATGGAAGCACAGGGCCGGGTGTGTGCCGAGCCGGGCTGCGAGGAGCCGGGCGAATTCCGCGCACCGCCGCTGGAGGGCGCCGCGACGAGCAACGGGCCGGGCGCGTTCCGCTGGATGTGCCTCGACCATGTCCGCGCGTTCAACAGCCGCTACAATTTCTTCGACGGCATGACCGCCGACGAGATCCATCAGGCACAGCGGCCGATGGCGGGCTGGGAGAACGAGACGCGCGCGTTCGCGCGGGCGGGCTATGGCGACCAGGGCCCGCGCTGGGCGGACTTCAACGATCCGCTCGACGCGATCGGCGCTCGCTATCGCCGCGAGGCCGCGCCCGAGCGGAGCGACGGCAAGCCTTTGTCGGGGCAGGATCGCGCGAGTCTCAAGGTGCTCGGGCTGGCGGCGGATGCCGACCGGCCGGCGCTGCGCAAACGCTATTCGGAGCTGGTGCGGCGCTATCACCCGGATCGCAACGGCGGCGATCGGAGCCACGAGGCGATGCTGCAATCGGTGATCGCGGCATATCAGCAATTGCGGCAGGCGCCCGCCTTCGTGTGAGGGGGCTCGTCATCCGGCCCGCCGCCGTGCGGCGATATCTCTCTTCGTATCGCCCATCCGTCTTTACGGGAATTTCCGATACTTGGCACCTTTGCGGCGCAGAACGGCGCGGCGGCGGCTTGACGGCGGGGCAATCCGTTTCCACTGGATATGTGTTGCGCCATTCGCTCGCTTCGCGCGTTGGGGAGGGCCGCCTCTCATTTGCCCAGCTTCGAAACGGTGCCCCGACCCGATGACCGACATCCCCAATACCCAGCCCGACAGCCGCGAGACGACGATCCTCGATGCCCCCGACAAGATGGTCGGCATCCGCGAGCTGTTCGGCATCGACAGCGATATGCAGGTGCCCGCGTTCAGCGAGGCGGACGAACGCGTCCCCGATCTCGACCCCGCCTATGTCTTCGATCCGGACACGACGCTGGCGGTGCTGGCGGGCTTCGCGCATAACCGGCGCGTGATGGTGCAGGGCTATCACGGTACCGGCAAGTCGAGCCATATCGAACAGGTCGCGGCGCGGCTCAACTGGCCGTGTATCCGCATCAACCTCGACGCGCATATCAGCCGTATCGACCTGATCGGCCGCGACGCGATCGTGCTGCGCGACGGCCAGCAGGTGACTGAATTCCGCGAGGGCCTCCTGCCGTGGGCGTTGCAGACGCCGACCGCTTTGGTGTTCGACGAATATGACGCAGGCCGGCCTGACGTAATGTTCGTGATCCAGCGCGTGCTGGAAACCGAGGGCAAGCTGACGCTGCTCGACCAGAACCGCGTGATCCGCCCGAACCCGTGGTTCCGGCTGTTCGCGACCGCCAATACGGTCGGCCTCGGCGATACCAGCGGGCTCTATCATGGCACGCAGCAGATCAACCAGGGCCAGATGGACCGCTGGAACATCGTCGTCACGCTCAATTATCTGCCCGCGGCGGTCGAATCGCAGATCGTGCTCGCCAAGTCGGGCGAGTACGACAAGCCCGAGGGGAAGAAGACCGTCGAACAGATGGTCCGCGTCGCCGACATGACGCGCAAGGGCTTCGTCAACGGCGATATCTCGACGGTGATGAGCCCGCGTACGGTGATCACCTGGGCGCAAAACACGTTGATCTTCGGCGACGTCGGCTTCGCGTTCCGGTTGAGCTTCCTCAACAAATGCGACGAGAACGAGCGCCCGCTGGTCGCGGAATATTTCCAGCGCGTGTTCGGCAAGGACCTGCCGGAGAGCGTGGTGGGGAAAGCGTAAGGACCGGATGACGAAGGCCGAGGCTCTCGAGCGGTTGCGTGCGCGTGAACCCGAACTGCGCCAGCTCGGGATCACGCGGCTGTCGATTTTCGGATCGACGGCGCGCGACGAGGCGCGGCCGGACTCGGACGTCGATCTCGTCGCGACGGTGGATTATGATGCGATCCGTGCGCTCGGCCCGTTCGGCTTCTTCGGGATCGAAGGCCGGATCGAGGACATGCTCGGTGTCAAGGTCGACTTCATGACCGAGGCGTCGCTGGAGCCGCGGTTGCAGGCGCAGGTCGATCGGGATCGCGTCCATGTCTTTTGATCGTATTGAAAGCCGTCTTCACCATATCGTCGACAATGCCGACCGCATCTCGGTCTATCTCGACGGCTACGATTACGATCGCTTCCGGGCGGACCAGCTGGTCGCCGATGCGGTCGAACGGTGTATCGAACGGATATCGGAAGCGGTCGTACAGATCGGTGCGGAAGCCGTTGGTGTGCTCGCTCTCCCCGTACCGTTCAACGATGTGCGTAGTCTCGGCAATCGACTGCGCCATGAATACAGCCGGATCGATTCGCAGGTTATCTACGATACGGCGCGCACCGATATCCCCGCGCTGCTGGACGCCGCGCAACGCGCACTGGACAATTGATGGCAAACGATACCCCCCTCGACCGGTTCAAGGCGGTGCTCGCCGGGACGGCGCGCGCGATTTCGGAGGAGCCGGAGGTCGAACTCGGCTTCACCGCCGATGCGCCGGTGCAATCGGGCAAGCATATCAAGGTGCCGATGCCGCCGCGCACGCTGCCTGCCGAGCAAGTGGCGGAGGCGCGCGGCTTTTCCGACGGTTTCGCGTTGCGGCTGCGCCATCATGACGATGCGCTGCATTCGCGTCATGCGCCGGCCGAGGCGGTGGCGCGGTCGGTGTTCGACGCGGTCGAGAGCGCGCGGGTCGAGGCCCTGGGCAGCCGCGGCTATGCGGGGATCACCGACAATCTGGCGCATGCGCTCGACGTGCGGATGCGCAGCGACCCGATCACGCGCGCGCGGACGCGCGAGGAAGTGCCGCTGGCCAGCGCATTGTCGCTGCTGGTGCGCGAGAAACTGACCGGGCTGGAGGCGCCCGCCGCCGCGGCGCCCGGCCTCGCTTTGGTGCGCGAATGGATTGACGCGCGCACCGATCTGTCGAGCCTCGCGCTCGCGCTCGACGACCAGCGTGCCTTCCAGAGCCTCGCGATGAAGATGCTCGAGGAGCTGGAATTGGTCGAGGGCGAGGTCTTGCCCGAGAATGCCGACGAGGGCGGTTCGGAGGACGAAGGCACCGACGAGCAGCAGCAGGACGAGGGCGAGGAGGATCAGGAGCAGGAGGGCGGCCAAGGCGAAGGCGAGGTCGACGCCCGCGGCGAGGCGCAGGAATCGGACAGCGACGACGGCGAAGGCGAGGAATTCGGCGACCAGTCGATGGACGACCTCGACGGCGAACCCGGCGACGACGGGGACGAGGGGATGCAGCCGGTGCGCCCCAACCGCCCGAACAGCGATTTCATGCCGCAGTTCGAATATAAGCCGTGGACGACGCAGTTCGACGAGGTCGTCGCCGCCACCGACCTGTGCGACGCCGAGGAACTGGCGCGGCTGCGCGGCTATCTCGACCAGCAGCTCGCGCATCTGCAGTCGGCGGTGTCGAAGCTCGCCAACCGCTTGCAACGCCGGCTGATGGCGCAGCAGTCGCGGTCGTGGGATTTCGATCAGGACGAGGGCATGCTCGACGCGGCGCGGCTGGCGCGCGTCGTTGTCACACCGGGCCAGTCGCTGAGCTACAAGATCGAGCGCGAGACCGATTTCCGCGACACGGTGGTGACGCTGTTGATCGACAATTCGGGTTCGATGCGCGGCCGGCCGATCGGCATCGCCGCGATCAGCGCCGATATCCTCGCGCGGACGCTGGAGCGCTGCGGCGTGAAGACCGAGATCCTGGGCTTCACGACCCGCGCGTGGAAGGGCGGGCAGGCGCGCGAGACGTGGCTGGCGGCGGGGCGCCCGCCGCAGCCGGGGCGGCTCAATGATATCCGCCACATCGTCTACAAGAAGGCGGACGAGCCGTGGCGGCGCGCCCGCACCAACCTCGGCCTGATGATGCGCGAGGGGCTGCTCAAGGAGAATATTGACGGCGAGGCGCTGCTCTGGGCGCACAGCCGGCTGCTCGCGCGGCCCGAGGAGCGGCGCATCCTGATGGTGATCAGCGACGGCGCGCCGGTCGACGATTCGACGCTGTCGGTCAATTCGGGCAGCTATCTGGAGCGGCATCTGCGCCAGGTGATCGGCTGGATCGAGGGCAAGTCGCCGGTCGAGCTGGTCGCGATCGGCATCGGCCACGACGTGACGCGCTATTATGCGCGTGCGGTGACGATCATGGACGCCGAGCAACTGGGCGGCACAATCATCGAGCAACTGGCGGCCTTGTTCGACACACCGTGACGTAAGTCGCGGATTAACTGGTAAAATAATCTGCTTCCTGCTTCGGTGCGCGGCACGATCGGGGAGGAATTACGTGAAGCCTGCGCAGGATGGATTTGGGTTCCGCCATCGACCGGCGATGGCGCGTTGAACCGATCCGCACTGCGCATACTTGCCGGCCTCGCGCTCGGGTTAATCGGCGGGGCGGTCGTCAGCGGACGGTCGTTCGCCGGGGCGCTGCTGGCGATTAGCGGGCCGGTCGGGCGGCTGTGGCTCGATGCGTTGACGATGACGGTGGTGCCGCTCGTCTTCTCGCTGCTCGTCACCGGCATCCTCGGTGCGGCGCAGGACGCGCGGCAGGATCGGGTGGCGTTGCGCGCGTTGCTGTGGTTCGCGGCGTTGCTGTGCGGCGGGTGCCTCGCGGCGGCGGCGAGCACGACCTTGCTGCTGCACCTGTGGCCGGTCGGCGATGCGGCGGCGTTGCGACCGGTCGGCGCGGTGCCGGTGATCGGCGGGGCGGGGGACTGGCTCGGCAACATCATCCCGACCAATCCGATAAAGGCGGCGGCGGAGACGGCGATGGTGCCGCTAGTCGTGTTCGCCCTGTTTTTCGGCTTTGCGGCGGCGCGCGTCGCGCCCGAGCTGCAACGCGCGTTGCAGACGATGTTCCGCGCGATCGCCGAGACGATGCTGGTGATCGTGCAATGGGTGCTGCTGGTCGCGCCGATCGGCGTGTTCGCGCTCGCCTTCGGGCTCGGCGCGCGGGCGGGGAGCGGCGCGGTCGCGGTGCTGGCGCAGTATGTCGTGATCGTCGCCTGCGCGTGCCTGCTGATCGCCGTGCTCGCCTATGTCGTCGTGCTGGTCGGCGGCGGGCTGTCGCCGCTGCGCTTCGCCAAGGCGGCGCTGCCGGCGCAGGTCGTCGCGCTGTCGACGCAATCGTCGCTGGCGACGCTGCCGGCGATGATCGAGGCGGCGCCCGCGCTGGGTGTCGAGCGCAATGCGGCGGGGATCATCCTGCCGCTCGCGGTGTCGATCTTCCGCGCTGCGAGCGCCGCCGCCAATATCGCGGTCGCGCTGTATCTGGCGGCGGTCTACGGCGTGTCGCCGGGGATCGGCATGCTGGTGATGGGCGCCCTGGTGGCCGCCGCCGTCAGCCTCGCCGCGGTCGGGCTGCCGGCGCAGGTGTCGTTCTTCGCGACGATCGGGCCGGTGTGCCTCGCGCTCGGCGTGCCGGTGGAGCTGTTGCCGCTGCTGCTCGCGGTCGAGACGATCCCCGATCTGTTCCGCACCGTCGGCAACGTCACCGCCGACATGGCGGTGATGCGGCTAGCCAGCGCGGGTGACGACCGCGGCGACCAGCGCGATGCGATCGACGTCGCGGTATAGGTCGTTCTCCAGTTCTTCGCCGAAGACGTCGGGGTCGATCTCGCGATAGCGCATCGTGCAGCCGCGCGCCGCCGCCGCCTCGGCGAGCGCGGCGGCGAGCTGGTCGTGGCCGCGGACGATCGCGCTGCCGGTGTACAGGATCAGCCGGCCGGCGGGGGCGAGCCGGTCCATCGCCATCACCGCCATGTCGAGCGACACCTGCCCGCCGTGCATCGCGCCGCCGTGACGGTAGAGCCGCTTGCCGCTGTCGATGACATAGGGCGGGTTGGCGGTGGCGACGTCGATCTCGCCCGCTATCGCGGCAAGGCTGTCGCTTTCGTGGAAGTCGGCACGGATGCCCGCGGCGGCGGCGTTGATGCGGGCGAAGCGCAATGCGGCCGGATTGACGTCGGTCATATGGATGCGCAGCCCCGGGCAGGCGGTGGCGGCGACGAGGCCGCCGACGCCCGAGCCGGTGCCGATATCGACCATCTGCGCGCCGTCGCGTGCCGGACAGTCGCGCAATTCGTCGCGGATCAGGTCCGCGAAGCGATAGCTGTCCGGGCCGAAGAAGACCGCGTCGGCATCGTCGGTCGGATACGCCGAGTGGATGAAGAGATGGTCGTGGAGGCGCGAGACGCGGATCGTCGCGCGGCGGCGATCCCCCGCGGGCGCAGTGAGGCCGGCGCGGTCGAGCAGCGCCTCGATCGCCGGGTCGCAGTCGCCGGGGCGATAGGGCAGGCTCCAGCCAAGCATGTCCTCGACGCAGCGCGCATCCTGCCGATCGGGACGGGCAAGGACGCGGGCGTGCGTCGCCGGGGTCGGGGTGACGAAGCGATAGTCGCGGTCGCGCAACAGGGTGAGGAGTTGCAGCAGCTCGGCATCCGCCGATCGAAGGGCCGGCTGGTCCGGTCTCGACACCCGTATTTCTCCGTGGATCGTTGATGTGGCGTAACGTCTTGGGATGGTGGGGGTTCCTGCGGTTTGGGGGGCGTTCGTCCGATCTCCGTCATGCCGGACTCGTTCTGGCATCCGCGGGGAAGAACCGTCGACCCCGAGGGAGTGTCGACGGGTCGAGACCTTCGCGAGAGTCCGTACCGGGCAGCACAGTGCTACTGCGAAAGCAGGAGCGTAGCGCCGACCTACATTCAGTTGAATTCCTCCCCCGCCAGGGGGAGGTGGCATGCCGAAGGCATGACGGAGGGGAGGTAAGTGACGCGTCCGTTCCGTGTCCTCCCCCTCCGTCACGGCTTCGCCGCGCACCTCCCCCTTGCGGGGGAGGAATTGTCATCGTTCACGAGTTGAATGTCGATCCCGCCTAGGACCAAGCGAACCAACGCCTTACGGCGCTCGCCACTCCAGTGCTCCTGCTTTCGCAGGAGCACTGGAGTGGCGATTTCGATCGGGCTCGCGTTACGGCGTGCGTTTGGTGCGCTCGCGAGCTTCGCCCGCCTCTATCGCTGGCGGCGCGGCGGGGGATCATTGTAGGGCGGTCCCGCTTTGACGCAGCGCGATGGGATCAGCGGAGACGATATGACCAAGACGGCTTTCATCACCGGCGCGACCGCCGGCATCGGCGCGGCGGCGGCGGCGGCGTTCGTGGGCGCGGGGTGGCGGGTGGTCGGCACCGGGCGACGCGTCGAGCGGCTCGACGCGTTGCGCGCGCGGCTCGGCGAGGCGGTGCATACGCTCGCCTTCGACGTCGCCGACGAGGCGGCGGCGGGCAAGGCGATCGCCGGGCTGCCGGAGGGCTGGCGCGACATCGATCTGCTGATCAACAACGCCGGCCTCGCGCTCGGCACCAAACCGGCGCAGGAGGCGAGCCTCGACGACTGGCGGACGATGATCGCGACCAACGTCACCGCTTTGGTATCGCTGACCCACCGGCTGCTGCCGGGACTGATCGCGCGGCGGGGGGCGATCATCAATCTGTCGTCGGTGGCGGCGACCTATCCGTATAGCGGCGGCAACGTCTATGGCGGCACCAAGGCGTTCGTCGAGCAATTCTCGCTCGGCCTGCGCGCCGATTTGCACGGCAAGGGGGTGCGCGTCACCTCGATCGAGCCGGGGATGGTGGAGACCGAATTCACCACGGTGCGCAACGGCGGCGACCAGGCGGCGTCCGACGCGCTCTACAAGGGTGCCGATCCGATGACCGCGGAGGATATCGCGGCGACGATGCTGTGGGTGGCGACGCTGCCGCCGCACCTCAATATCAACCGGCTCGAGCTGATGCCGGTCAGCCAGTCGTTCGCCGGCTTTCAGGTCGCGCGCGCGGGCTGATCCGCCTCGGCGCAGGGGTCGCGCAGCCGGCCCGAGAGGAAGGCGATCAGCGCCTCGACCCGCGCCGGGCGCAGCGCGCTCGGCGGGGTGAGCAGGTGGAGGCCGATCGGCGCGGCGGACCAGTCGGGCAGGATCGTCACCACCGCGCCGCCGCCGATGTGCGGACCGACGATGAAGCCGGGCAGGCGGGCGATGCCGAGCCCGGCGACGAGCGTCGGGATCAGCGCCTCGCCGCTGTTGGCGATCAGCGGCCCCTGCGGACGGATCGCGACATCGCTGCCGTCGACATGCTGAAAGCGCCACGGCGCGAGCACGTTGGAATAGCCGAGCACGCGGTGGCGGGCGAGTTCGGACGGGTGCGCGGGCGTGCCATGCGCGGCGAGATAGGCGGGGGCGGCGACCAGATGCGTGCGGATGTCGCACAGGCGGCGACCGCGCAGGCTGCTGTCGGGCAGGTCGCCGATGCGCAGCGCGACGTCGAAGCCCTCGGCGACGATGTCGACGCGCGCGTCGGACAGGTGCAGGTCGATCTCGATACCGGGATGCGCGGCGAGGAATTCGGCGAGCAGCGGCGCGACGTTGCGCACGCCGAAGCTCATCGGCGCGGCGAGGCGGACGCGGCCGGTCGGCGCGCTCAACGCGTCGCGCGCGGCTTCCTCTGCGGCCTGCGCCTCGGCGAGGATGCGCGCGGCGTGCGCGGCGAGCGGCTTGCCCGCCTCGGTGAGCGCGAGCCGGCGCGAGGTTCGGTGGAACAGCGACTGGCCGATCTGCTCTTCCAGCCGGGTGATCGCCTTCGACACGGTCGCCTTGCTGAGCCCGATCGCATCGGCGGCGGCGCTGAACGAATTATGTTCGGCGACGGCGGCGAAGATCGCCCAGGCTTCGAGATCGGGTAGGCGCATTGCGGGTCCTTCGCTGGCGATCGGGTCACCGCTATCAGTGCAGACGACCGGGTGCCATGGTTTCGCCGACGGCGTCGTGCGGCCGAGGCCGTTTTCTATAATGAACGGACACAGACGGAGCGGACGGCATGCGTGCTGAAGACATACTTCCGGGGGATACGAGCCATATCGAACGTGGCGGCATGACGCTGCGCAAGGGAACGGTGGCAGCGTTCCTTGCCAATGCGGCGATCTGGCTCGACCCGGCAGCGGAACCGGCCGACGTGGCGGCGGCAGAAGCGGCGATGATCGAGGCCCGGCCGGCGCTGGAGGCACTCGCTCTCTTCGATATCTTGGCCCCGCGCGATCCCCGGCTCGGCGCCTTAATGGGTGTCTGACGCCGGGGCCTCGGAACCTAGCGTGGAAACGGTCGGTTTCCAGCGTTTCCGTTTACGCGCCGTCCCTGCGGGACCATTTAGGGTGCGACACGCACATTGGAGACGTTCGGATGACCAAGGTTCTGGTGCTCTATTATTCGTCCTACGGCCATATCGAGCAGATGGCGGACGCTGTCGCCGAAGGCGCCCGCGCCGGCGGTGCCGAGGTGGATATCCGCCGCGTCGCCGAGACGGCGCCGGACGAGGTCGTCAAGGCGGCGCACTTCAAGACCGATACCGCGCATCCCGAGATCGAGGGGCCGGACGCGCTCGCGCAATATGACGCGATCATCGTCGGCGCACCGACCCGCTATGGCCGGATGCCCGCGCAGATGGCGGCCTATTGGGACACGACCGGGGGTCTGTGGGCGAAGGGCGCGCTGGTCGGCAAGGTCGGCGGTGCGTTCACCTCGACCGCCAGCCAGCATGGCGGGCAGGAGACGACCCTGTTCTCGATCATCACCAACCTGCTGCATCATGGCATGACCATCGTCGGTCTGGATTATGGTTTCCAGGGGCAGATGGGCGTCGACGAGGTCCGCGGCGGCTCGCCTTATGGCGCGACGACGATCTCGGCAGGCGACGGCTCGCGCCAGCCGCATGAGGAAGAACTGGCCGGCGCGCGCTATCAGGGCAAACGGATCGCCGAGACGGCCGCGAAGCTGAAGTGAGGCGAGGGGGCGGCCTGCCGATGGGCGGGCCGCCTCGACATCCTCTCCGTCAACTCCGCTAAGGCTCCTGCGGCGGCAGGAGCACCGTGCTGGCTGGATGGCTGTACCTACCCCGCTGCCCCGCGCGTGGCGCTCCGCCGCAAACGCGCCTACATCTCTGACGATGCCGACCCAGCCGCCCCGTTTGCCGCCGCCCGCGCCCGAGGATGCCGCGGCGCGCAACATGCGGTTGCTGGTGTTGCTGCGCTGGATGGCGGTCGGCGGGCAGCTCGCGGCGATCCTGATCGTCCATTACGGGCTCGGCATCCGCCTGCCGATCGTCGCGATGGGGGTGGTGCTCGCGGCGCTCGTCATGCTCAACGTCATCACGTGGCTGGGGCATCCGCATTGGCCGGTGACCAATTTCCAGTTGTTCGGCTCGCTGGCCTGCGATGTCGTTGCGCTGTCGGTGCAGCTTTATCTCAGCGGCGGGGCATCCAATCCGTTCGTGTCGCTGTATCTGTTGCAGGTCGTCATGGGCGCGGTGCTGCTCCATGCCTGGACGAGCTGGGCGCTGGTCGGGCTGACCTCCGTGGCGCTCGCGCTGGTCGCGCTGCTCAGCCCGCCGCTGGCGGTGCCGGCGGGGTTCGCGACGCATCTGTCGCCGGTCTATGTCATCGGGCTATGGGCCAATTTCGTGCTCGCCGCGGTGCTGCTGGTGCTGTTCGTGACGCGCATCGCCGCCAATCTGCGCAGCCGCGACGCGCATCTCGCCACGATGCGCCAGCGTGCGGCCGAGGAGGATCATATCGTCCGCATGGGCCTGCTCGCGAGCGGCGCGGCGCATGAACTCGGTACGCCGCTGTCGTCGATCCTCGTGCTGCTCGGCGACTGGAAGAGCGAGGCGGCGATCCGCACGGAACCGCGCCTCGCGGCCGAGGTGGACGAGATGCAGGCGGAGGTGATGCGCTGCAAGACGATCGTGTCGGGCATCCTGTTCGCCGCGGGCGAGGTGACCGGCGAGGCGCCCGAACGCACCACGCTGCGCCGCTTCCTGTCGGGGATCGTTGCGGTCTGGCCGGGGACGGTGACGTTCGAGGATCGGATCGGCGAGGATCGGCCGATCGTTTCCGACCGCGCATTGGGGCAGGCGCTGACCAATCTGCTCGACAATGCCGCGGAGGCGGGTGCGTCGGCGATCACGCTCACCGCGACGGTGGCGGAAGAGACGATCGTGCTGACCGTGCGCGACGATGGCAGCGGCTTTCCGCCGGCGGTGCTTGCCGGGATCGGCAAGCCCTATAACACCAGCAAGGAACGGCGCGGCGCGGGGCTTGGGCTGTTCCTCGCCACCAACGTGCTGCGGACGCTTGGCGGCACGCTGGCGGCGCGCAACATCGCGGGCGGGGCGGAGATGGTGCTGCGGCTGCCGATGGCGGCGCTGGCGTTGGAGGAGGGAGCATGAGCGGGCGACGGCTGCTGATCGTCGAGGACGATGCCAATTTCGCGCGGACGCTGGGGCGCTCGTTCGAGCGGCGCGGCTATGCGGTGACGATGCTGCCGGGGCCCGACGGGCTGGAGGCGGCGGTGACCGACTTCAAGCCCGATCATGCGGTGGTCGACCTGCGGCTGGGCGGTGCGTCGGGACTGACCTGCGTGGCGGCGATCCACGGCATCGATCCGGGCATCAAGATCGTCGTGCTGACCGGCTTCGCCAGCATCGCGACCGCGGTCGAGGCGATCAAGCTCGGCGCGACCAACTATCTGACCAAGCCGGCCAATACCGACGATATCGAGGCGGCTTTCGCGCGGATCGACGGCGATGCGGGCGCGACGATCGCCGCGGCGCCGCCGACCTCGATCAAGACGCTGGAATGGGAGCATATCCACCAGACGCTGGCGGACGCGGACTTCAACATCTCCGAGGCGGCGCGGCGGCTGGGGATGCACCGGCGGACGCTGGCGCGGAAGCTCGACAAGCGGCACATGGGGTGAGACCCATTCCTGCCCCGCCAGGGGGAGGTGGCACGGCGAAGCGGTGACGGAGGGGGAGGAAAGGGCGGAGTGTCATGACTGCGCTTCCGCCCTTTCCTCCCCCTCCACCATTCGGCTGACGCCGAACGGTCCCCCTCCCCCTGGCGGGGGAGGATTATGTTCTACTTCAGTAGTTTCGGGGCTTCCTGCTGGATCACGTCGCGGATCTTGCCGGCGAACAGGCCGAGGAAGCCGGGCAGGTCGACGATCGCATGGACGTTGCTGTCGGATACCGTCGCGCGGCAGCCGATCGACTGGCCCATCGCGCCGACGGTGAAATGCATCGTGTCGCCCTCCCAGTGATGCTCGACCTGCGCGCCGCCGGGGATCAGCCGGCCGATCTTGCCGATGCCGCCGTCGAGCCGCTCGCGCACCGCGGTCTTGCCGAGCTGATGGGGAATGTTGAGTTCGATCGGGGCGCTCATTGGTGATCCTTCGTCGTGGCGAACAGCATCGCATCGTCCCCGAACGCCTTGAACTCGAGCGCGTTGCCCGATGGGTCCGAGAAGAACATCGTCGCCTGCTCGCCCGCCTCGCCGCGGAAGCGGACGTGCGGCTCGATCCCGAAGCGCACGCCGGCGGCGGCGACGCGCTCGCTGAGCGCCTGCCAGTCGGCCATGGTGAGCACGACGCCGAAATGGGGGACGGGGACGTGGTGGCCGTCGACTTCGTTGGCGACCTGTACGGCGCGGGCCGCAGGGTCGAGATGCGCGACGATCTGATGGCCGAACAGGTCGAAGTCGATCCATTGGTCGCTGGAGCGGCCCTCCGGGCAACCGAGCACGCCGCCGTAGAAGACGCGCGCCGCGGCGAGATCGTGGACCGGGAACGCGAGGTGGAAGGGGCGTAGGGACATGACGCGAAGGTAGGGACGGGTGACGGCATGCGCTACCGCTCAATTCCTCCCCCGCCAGGGGGAGGTGGCACGCCGAAGGCGTGACGGAGGGGGAGGACGGGTAAACTTCGATAACAATGCTCTACCCTATCCTCCCCCTCCACCATTCGGCTGGCGCCGAACGGTCCCCCTCCCCCTGGCGGGGGAGGAATTTGGGGGTCGCCGATGACGACCAGCCATGCGTCACTCCGGAACACGTCCAGAGCGCGGGGTGGTCCGGGAAGGCATGCGAGTCACTTCCAAGCGGGGGGAGGACATCGGGTTTGGCGCGCGCTACACGGCGCCGCATGCCCGCCTTTCTTTCCCGCCGTCCCGCCCTTGTCGCGCTGATCCTTGGGGCGATCGCCGCGACGGGGTTCGCGCCGTTGCAGCTTTGGCCGTTGACGCTGGTCGGGCTCGCCGGGCTCGCCGCGCTCGTCCAGCGCGCCGACACCGGCCGGCGGGCCTTGTGGCTCGGCTGGTGCTGGGGCGTCGGGCATTTCACGATCAACAACAACTGGTTCCAGCACGCCTTCGACTTTCAGGACAAGATGCCGCCGGTGCTCGGCTATTTCGCCGCGATCGGGCTGGCGCTGTATCTGGCGATCTTCCCGATGGCCGCCGCCGGGATCGGCTGGCGCTTCGGCCGCGGCGAGCGGCCCGACGCCGGCTATGCCCTGGTCTTCGCGGCGGCGTGGATCGCCAGCGAATATCTGCGCAGCGTCCTGTTCAGCGGCTATGCGTGGGACCCGATCGGCGTGATCTGGCTGCCGGTGATCGGCGTCGCGCGGCTGTCGGCGTGGATCGGGACCTATGCGCTGTCGGGCGTGACGGTGCTGGCCGCGGTGTCTTTGCTGCTGTTGCCGCAGCGGCGCTGGCGCGTGCCGGCCGGGCTGGCGGCGGCGCTGGTGCTCGCCGCGGTGTCGGCGCTGTGGACGCAGGCACCCCCCGCACGGCGTGATGCGCCGCTGCTGCGCGTCGTCCAGCCCAATGTCGGGCAGGACGCGCGCGGCGAGGGCGATCAGGAGGTGATGCTCGCCGCGCTGATCCGCCAGTCGGGAACGCCCGGACCGCGGCCGCGGCTGGTGCTGTGGCCCGAGGGGGTGATCCGCGACTATCTGGAAAGCGGCTATCCGCGCTGGATCTATTTCGGCCAAAGCCCGCTGTTCAACCGCTGGCGGCTGGCGCGGCTGCTCGGCCCGCGCGACGTGCTGATGACCGGCCATACGCCGCTGCGGTTCGACGCCAAGGGCGATGTCGCGGGCGCGTCCAATTCGGTGTTCGCGCTCGATGCCCGCGCGCGCATCGTCGGCCGCTACGACAAGGCGCATCTGGTGCCGTTCGGCGAATATCTGCCGATGCCGTGGCTGCTCAAGCCGCTCGGCCTCGCGCGGCTGGTGCCGGGCGATTTCGATTTCGACGATGGCCCCGGTCCGCGCACGCTGACGATCCCCGGCTTCGGCGCGATCGGCTTTCAGATCTGCTACGAGATCATCTTCTCGGGCCGCACCGTCGACGAGGCGCATCGGCCGGCGATCCTCTTCAACCCGTCGACCGATGCGTGGTTCGGCCGCTGGGGGCCGCCGCAGCATCTCGCGCAGGCGCGGATGCGCGCGATCGAGGAGGGACTGCCGATCGTCCGCTCGACTCCGACCGGGATTTCGGCGGTGATCGCCGCCGACGGACGGCTGCTCGCCACCGTCCCGCACGAGACCGCGGGCGCGATCGAGCTGCCGATGCCGCCGGCGCTGCCGCCTACAGTGTTCAGTCGATTGGGGAATTGGGCGGCGTTGATCGTTGCGCTGGTCTTCGCGGCGGCGGCGATTGCCATCCGCCGCCGCGCGCGGTAGGAGCGACATATAAAGGCATCTTTATATCGTTATGAGGCAGTGATGCGCAGCAGCTATATCTTCACGTCCGAGTCCGTTTCCGAAGGCCATCCCGACAAGGTCGCCGACCAGATCAGCGACACGATCGTCGATCTGTTCCTGTCCAAGGACGCGGAGGCGCGTATCGCTTGCGAGACGCTGACCACCACCAATCTCGTCGTGCTGGCGGGCGAAATCCGCTGCAAGGGCGTGTACGAGAACGGCGCCTGGGCCGAGGGCGCGCTTGCCGAGATCGAGGCCGCGGTGCGCGCCACGGTGAAGCGGATCGGCTACGAACAGTCGGGCTTCCACTGGGAAAGCTTCACCTTCGAGAACAACCTCCACGGCCAGTCGGCGGAAATCGCGATGGGCGTCGACGAGGGTTCGAACAAGGACGAGGGTGCGGGCGATCAGGGCATCATGTTCGGCTATGCGACCGACGAGACGCCCGGCCTGATGCCGGCGACGCTCTATTACAGCCACAAGATCCTCGAGACGATGGCGGCCGACCGTCATTCGGGCAAGGCGCCGTTCCTCGAGCCCGACGCCAAGAGTCAGGTGACGCTGCAATACGAGAATGGCGTGCCGACGCGTGCGGTGGCGCTGGTCGTCTCGACGCAGCACAAGGCGGGCTATTGCCTGCAGGGCGACAACGCCGATGCCGCCAAATATGACGTGCTCAAGGATTACGTCACCGGCGTGCTGACCAGCACGCTGCCCGAGGGCTTCGTCACCGACGAGACCAAGGTCTATATCAACCCGACCGGCGCGTTCGAGATCGGTGGCCCCGACGGCGACGCGGGCGTCACCGGCCGCAAGATCATCGTCGACACCTACGGCGGCGCCGCCCCGCACGGTGGTGGCGCGTTCAGCGGCAAGGATCCCACGAAGGTCGACCGTTCGGCGGCGTACGTCGCGCGCTATCTCGCCAAGAACGTCGTCGCGGCGGGTCTCGCCAAGCGCTGCACGATCCAGCTCAGCTATGCGATCGGCATTGCCGAGCCGCTGTCGGTCTATGTTGATACGCATGGCACGGGTACGGTCGACGAGGCGAAGCTGGAGCAGGTGCTGCCGCAGCTCGTTCGCCTGACCCCCAAGGGCATTCGCCAGCATCTCAAGCTCAATGCGCCGATCTACGTCAAGTCGGCGGCTTATGGTCACTTCGGCCGCGAGCCCGAGGGCGATCTGTTCACCTGGGAAAAGACCGATCTGGTCGACCGGCTGAAGGCGGCGGTCGCCTGATCCGTCCGATCCGACGTGCATGATCGGCACCCTCCCGCGTCGCTGGACGCAGGAGGGTGTTTTCTTATCGGGGCAAATAGCGCGCGGTGCCGGCACGGGCCGGGCGCACCACCGCCTTATCGCCGATACGCGTCGTTGATATCGGCCATCCAGCCGGCCTTGGGCACCGCGCCGACACCGCGCGGCTTGCGTGCTTCGTCGAGGTCGATCGGTTCGGCGAAGCGGACGCCGGCGAGCCGGTCCTTCACCCAGACGACCTCGCCGGTCAGCTCGGTGATATGACCCATTTCCAGCCGCAGCAGCATGCCGGTGGCGAAGTCGCCCGCATTCTCGATACAGGCGCCCGAGCGCGACAGATTGCGCACCCGGCGCTCGACCGGCGAACCACCGGGCACACTGACCGCGGCGCGGACGATGACGCTGTTGCGCTTTTCGCGCGAGGGTTCGGGAGGGGTGTTCATAACGCTGCCGTATCGGTTATCTATCATGGGCTCCACAGGAAACCCAATACAACTATCCCTGAAGTGGTTCTTTCCGGCTGGCGGACGGCGGCACGACGCGGTTGAACAGCGCATCGACCAAGGCTTCCGATACCCAGCCGATCACGCCGCCGACGAGCACGTCGGAGAGATAATGGTTGCCGGCGACCGGCTGGATCGCGGCGACCGCGGCGACGCCGAGCGCGGCGGGGGTCGCGGCCCCGTCGACCTCGCGCGAGACCGCGCGCGCCACTGCGACCGCGCCGGCGGTGTGGCCCGACGGGAACGAGCTGAGGTCGTGATCGTGACTGTCGCCGGCCTCGAAGCGATGGTCTCCGTCGTCGATCGCCTTGGCGGGGCGGGTGCGGTCGATCGAGCGTTTGATCGCGCTCTTGACGCCGGTGGCGACGAGATGCGCGGCGAGCATCCGCGCGCCGCCGCGGACCATGTCGGGCCGCCGCCCGACCAGCCCCGCCGCCATCGTGGCGATCGAGGCGGTGATCAGTTGCGGCTGGTCGGCGACCTCGCCGAGGAAGCTGGCGAAGCGGACCGGCGCCGTATCGCGCTTCGCCGCCGCCTCGTTGGTCAACTGGCGATCCGCCCGTTCGACCCTCTTGGCGGCGGTTTTCGCCCCCGATCCCGACTTGCTCACTGCTCTTCTCCCTGCGGCGATTGGCCGCGTACCTGTCCGTGCGCGAGTACCGCGAAAATGCCGGCACCGCCGACGAGATTGCCGAGCACCGCCGGCGCGATCAGCCCCGCCAGCGTCTGGACGACGCCGGTCTGGCCGGCGAACAGCAGCAGGAAGGCCTCGCTGGAGCCGACGATCGAATGGCTAAAGCCGGCGATCGTCAGGATATAGGTGAAGGCGAAGATCACCGCGACGCTCTGGCTGCGCGCATTGGGCAGCGCCCAGGCGAGGATCGCGATCATGAAGCCGGCGGGGATCGCGTTGATGAAGGTCCGGCCGGCGGACAATTCGGTGATCCCCATCGAAATGGCGAGTGCGGCATGGCGGATCGCGTCGCTGCCCATCGCGCCGGTGGCGATCGCCAGCCCGGCGAGCGCGGTGCCGAGCAGATTGGCGACGAGGACGATGCCCCACAGCCGCAGCGTACGCGCCAGCGCCCAGCGCGACGGCCGCGTCACCAGCGGCAGCATCGCGGTGATCGTGCTTTCGGTGAACAATTGCATCCGGCCCAGGATCACCGCCATGAACCCGATGGGATAGCCTAGGCCGCTGACCAGTTGGCGCCACGGCGCGTCGGGCAAGGCGGCATGGAGCGCAGCCTCGGTGAGCAGCGATACGCTGATCGCGATCCCCGCGGCGAGCGCCGACCAGAAGAGCTGCAGCGCCGGGCGGCGCAACTCGTCCTCACCCGATTCGCGTACCGTGCGGTGGAGCGTCTTGGCGTCGGCGGCCTTGAGGCCGTCGCCATCGGAGGCGTCGTCGGTCATGTGGCGGTGCAACGGACCGCCGCCCCGCTTTGCTCCGCGCGGTGTGGGCGATTGCGGCGTTTCCCTGTCGCGGTTTGTGTTCTAGGGCGCGCCACCATGAACGATCCCGCCACCATCCGCCGTCTCTACGGCCGTCGTCAGGGCCATAAGCTGCGTATCGGCCAGGCCGCGCTGGTCGAGGAGACGCTGGCGCCGCTGAGCGTGCCGGAAGCGGGGCCGCTCGACGCACGGGTGCTGTTCGGCGACGCCGAAGGGCAAGAGCGCCCGCTGGAGCTGGAGATCGGCTTCGGCGCGGGCGAGCATCTCGCGGGTCAGGCGACGCTGCGGCCCGAGACTGGGTTCATCGGTTGCGAGCCGTTCCTCAACGGCGTCGTCGGCGCGCTCGGTCATATCCGCGACGGCGGCCTCACCAACGTGCGGCTGCACATGGGCGATGCGCTCGAAGTGGTCGAGCGGCTGCCCGATGCCAGCCTCAGCCGCGTCTATCTGCTCCACCCCGATCCCTGGCCGAAGGCGCGCCACGCCAAGCGGCGGATGATCAACCACGGCCCGCTCGACGCGATCGCCGCCAAGCTGAAGCCGGGCGCCGAATTTCGGCTCGGCACCGACGATCCGACCTATTGCCGCTGGGCGATGATGATCATGAACCAGCGCCGCGACTTCGTCTGGACGGCGCGGACGCCGGCGGACTTCCTGACCCGGCCCGACGATTGGCCGGAGACGCGCTACGAACGCAAGGCGCGGCGGCAGGGGCACGAAGTGTGGTATTTCCGGTATATCCGGCAATAGCGGGGCGCCTTCGAACGGCGGCCCGCGATACACCAAGGTCGTACCCCGGCCTCCGCCGGGGAACAGGGGGCGTTTTGCCGAGCGCTCGCGACAGCCGGATCTAGCGGAGCAGCGCGCCGATCGCTTGCAGGATGGTGGCGCCGCCGAGCGGCGCTACCAGCAGCATCACGAGGTTGAAGCCGACCACCACTTCCATCGTCTTGCGCTGGCGCGGGGTCAGGCGGCGCGGTGGCGGCGGCTTGGGTTCCCAGCGGGGGGGAGGCACTTGGTCGCGGAAGTCGACGAACATGGACCCTCCTGGTGCGTCAGCGGCGACGCTTCTTCTTCTTGAGGTCCGGCGCAGGCCAGGCCGGTAAGGCGACATAGACGATCGGCACGACCTTGGCGATGGTCCGTACCGCATCAACCCCCGGATTGGCGGGAAATTGCGCGCGTGCCTTGGCGAAGATGAAGCGCGCGCGGGCGGCACCGGGGGCGGTCGCGCTGGTGCCGACCCAGCGCCAATGCCACGGCTCCCATTTCACATTCTGCTTGTTGCCGCCGGGAAAGGACATTTCGAAGCCGAAGCGCGGCGCGTTGGCGACCAGCCAGCGCGCCGCCGGCGTCGCCGCCATGCACGCCTCGGCATCGGGGCAGCCGTTGGCGGGGCGGACGGCGAAGTCGAGCGCATAGCCGGTCGAATGTTCGCTGTGTCCGGGCGGCGCGACGGAGATGGCGCGGGTCGCGTCGGGATCGCCACCGGCATCGGGATGTTCGCGGCAGAAGACGCTCGCCTGGCGGATGATCGACCGGTGGCACGACAGGGCGCGCAGCTGCCCCATCACCGCCGGATCGCCCTGCGCGGCGGCGAGCAGCCGTTCGAGATCGGAGATGGCGTCGCGGCGGAGCATGCAGCCGTTGAGCGCGAAGCCCGCCGGCGCCGGCACCAGCTCGTCGGGCGGCGCGTCGCCGTAGGGAAGGTGGCCGTAAACGCGGCCGTCGCTCGCCATGGTCGCCGAGGCGCCGGCGCAGACCTGCGCGGTCGCGGGGGCGGCGAGGGCCAAAGGGGCGAGCAGAAGAGCGGCACTGCGCATCGCGCGCCTCTGGCGCGGACGAGCAGGGAGTGGCAAGGCGTTTCTCATGCATGGCGACCGCGTATTGTTCATCGACGGCGAGGCTCTGGTCATCGACAAGCCCGCGGGCTTGCCGGTCGACAAACCGCGCGACGGCTCCCTCAGTCTGGAGAATCACCTCGATTCGCTGAAGTTCGGCTTCCAGCGCTGGCCCACGGCGGTGCACCGGCTCGACCGCGACACCAGCGGCTGCCTCCTGCTGTCGCGCAATCCCAAGGCGCAGGCGCGCTTCCAGCAGGCGTTCGAGCGCGGCGAGGTGGAGAAGCGCTATCTTGCGATCCTCTCCGGCATACCCGCCGAGAGCGAGGGCGTCATCGAGATGGCGCTCGGCAAGACCAGCACGCGCGAGGAGGGCTGGCGGATCGTGGAGGACCCCAAGGGCAAGGCGTCGCGCACCGCGTGGCGGGTGATCGCGACCCGCGACGATCATGCCTTGGTCGAGTTCCGGCCGACGACCGGGCGGACGCACCAGATCCGCGTCCATGCCGCGAGCGGGCTCGGCCTGCCGGTGGTCGGCGATCCCGTGTATGGCGCGGGAGAACCCGGCGGCATGATGCTGCATGCGGCGGCGCTGACCGTGCCGCGCGCCAACAAGGACCCGATCGTCGCCGAGGCGCCGCTGCCCGAGCGGTTCGGGCCATGGCCGGGGATCGTGTCGGCGACGCCGGCGGACTAGGCGGCGCGCGATGCCGCTGATCCAGGTGACGCGATCGATCGCGATCGACGAACGCGAGGTGGAGGAGAGCTTCACGCGGTCGTCGGGGCCGGGCGGGCAGCACGTCAACACCACCGACAGTGCGGTGCTGCTGCGCTTCGACGTCTGGGGCTCGCCCAATCTGCCCGATCTGGTCAAGGCGCGGATGAGCGTGCTGGCGGGATCGCGGCTCAGCAAGGACGGCGTGCTGACGCTGCGCGGCGAGAGCAACCGCTCGCAGGAGATGAACCGGCGCGAGGTACGCGAACGGCTGGTCGCGCTGATCCAGGAAGCGACGATCGTGCCGAAGAAGCGCCGCCCGACCAAGCCGAGCAAATCGGCGAAGGCGCGTCGGGTCGACGAGAAGAAAGGGCGCAGCTCGGTGAAGGCCGGGCGCGGGCGGGTACCGGTGGAATAGGGGCAGGTCCTCCGTCGCTTTCGCACATTGGTGACCCCGGAGAGGATCGACCGGCTTCCTCATCAGCCACGTCACTTCGGACTCGTTCCGGGGTCCACCGAGCCGCATGGGAGCGGTATCCCCTGAAGCCGTTCTCCTCGCCGCAGAGTGGACCCCGGAACGAGTCCGGGGTGACGGAGAAGCTCAAAAAGAACGGTGTCGATAGGATCGGCCATATGCAATCGCTTCCCGTGGCGGGGGAGGAATTGGGTCTTCGGTATATGCGTCGCACCGCATCGCCCCTACATCGCGCGGCATGTACCAGTTCGACATCTCCGCCGGCTCGAAGGCCGATTTGTACCGCGACCTGCTGTCCGCGCTCGACGCGCTGACCGCGGACGAGCCCGATGCCGTCGCCAATATGGCCAATGCCTCGGCGCTGATCTGGCAATATCTGCCGGACCTCAACTGGGCGGGCTTCTACCGGCTTATTGGTGACGAGCTCGTGCTCGGGCCGTTCCAGGGCAAGGCGGCGTGCATCCGCATCGCGCTCGGCAAGGGCGTGTGCGGCACCGCGGCGGCGACGCGGACGACGCAATTGGTCGAGGACGTCCATGCCTTCCCAGGCCATATCGCCTGCGACGCGGCGAGCCGGTCCGAGCTGGTGGTGCCGATCGTGCGCGATGGCGTGCTGGTCGGCGTGCTCGATCTCGACAGTCCGGAACCCGCGCGGTTCGACGCCGAGGATGCCGCCGGCTGCGAGGCGCTCGCAACGCTGCTGGCGACTCGAACCCTTTGATCCGAAACGGGACTGCCGGCGGTCTGGCGACTCCGCAGGCGAAATGATAGGTGGATTGCTAATGTGACGTTAACCGTCGGCGTCGGGGGCGGCGTACGGGCAGCAGGGAGAAGACGATGCGGACGTGGTGGATTGCGACGGCCGGCCTGGTGCTGGGTGCCGCCGGTGGTGCCGACGCACAGCGCATGGTTGCGCATGGCCCCGATGGCCAGCGCGCCGGCGCCGGCTATCCCGCGCCGGTCGTGGGCGTGGCGCCGCCCAAGACGATGCAATCGTGGCAGGCACCGCGCGGCGGCTATCGCCGGCCGGTGGCCGTGCCCGCGGGGCAGCCGCGCTGGGGCAGCAAGGTCGGCGGTCGCTGGTGGGGCGGCGCCAACGCGCCCGGCGGCTGGAGCGCCTATCGCCGGCCGTTCCGCGGCTATGCCTTGCCGAGCTATTGGGTCGCACCGCGCTTCTACATCACCGATTGGCAGGGCTATGGGCTCAGCCGCCCCATGCCGGGTTACAATTGGGTGCGCTATTACGACGATGCGGTGCTGATCGACGCGCGCGGGTCGGTGTTCGACACGCGCGACGGCATCGATTGGGACGGCTATGGCGACGGTGGCTACGCCACGGACGATCGCGGCTATGACGACCGCGGTTACGACGACCGCAGCTATGAGCCGCGCAGCCACGCGCGGCGCGACGATGGCCTGGGCGGTGCGGTGATCGGCGCGGCGGCGGGCGGGGTCGCCGGCAATGTCATCGCCGGGCGCGGCAATCGCCTCGGCGGGACGGTGATCGGCGCCGGGGTCGGCGCCGCGGCGGGTTATGCGATCGATCGTGCCGAGGATCGGCGCGCGCCGCCACCACCGCCGCCGCCCGCCTATCGCCGGGACTATGACGTGCCGGTCGCGCCGGATCGCGCGCCGCCGCCGCCGCCGGTCGGCTACGCACCGGGCGGGGAGGCCTGGCGTTCGGCGGACGGCACGACGACGGTGACGACGTCGAGCGGCAGCGGCGGCTATTATCGCGGCGGCTCTTATTACCCTGGCGCGTCCTCGACCACCGTCGTGGTGCAGAGCGCGCCGGTGGTGACGACGACGACCACCGAAACCTTCGAGGATGCGGTGACCTATACGCGGCGCCCGGCGGTGCGGACCAAGACGCGGCGGGTGTGGCGGCCGGCGCCGAAGTGCAATTGCCGATGATGGCGCAGTTCATCGGTTAACCAACGGGGCACTTGGGCCGTCTGCGAAATGCGCGATGCACCCCGGCGAAGGCCGGGGCCCAGTTGGGTGAAGGCTGGAAATAGCTTACCACGGCCCGCCCAACTGGGCCCCGGCCCCCGCCGGAGTAGTTTCCGTCAGGCGGGCGTCGGGCTCAGCCGATCCCCAGATCCGCCGGCCCGAATGCATGCGGCAGAAGCTCCGACAGCCGGTAGCTGGCGATCGCATTGCCTTCGGCGCCGCCGCAATGCACCGCGAGATCGCGGCCGCCGAGCTGCGCGGCTTCGTTGAGCACCTGGCGGCAGCGTCCGCAGGGGCTGACCGGAGCGGTACCGGTGGCGCGGCCGTCGGCGTCCATCGCGCCGCCGATCACCCCGACCGCGACGACCTCGCGCAGCCGCCCGGCGGCGCTCGCGGTGGCGATCGCCACCGTCTCGGCGCAGAGCGACAGGCCGTAGCTCGCATTTTCGACATTGGCGCCGGTGATCAGGCTGCCGTCGGTCATCAGCAGCGCCGCGCCGACCGCGAAGCGCGAATAGGGCGCGTGCGCGTGGCGGGCGGCATTGCGCGCGGCGGCGATCAGGCGGGCGGGGACGTCGATGGGGTCTTGGGTCATGGTGCGACGACGTCCCAGTTCACAGGGCCTTCGATACCGTCGATGCGGCGGATGTCGCTCGCGCGCCACATCCGCCACGCACGCGCGGCATAAGCGGGGGGGAAGAGATTGGCGGTCGCCCAGACCGGCCGTTCGATCGCCGCCGAGATCGTGTACTCCGATTCGACGGGCTTGCTGAGGCGCAGCAGCACCGGCTTGCGGGTATGCGTCTCGACCATCGTGATGAAGGTGCGCAGCTCGCGGACGAGGTCGGCACGGTCGGGACGGGCGGTGCAGTCGGCGCGGTAATCGACGTCGACCGCGGCGGGTAAGGCGTCGGCAGTGCGCGGCACGAAGGCGTTGAACGCATTCGCCTGGTCGGCGCCCGGCTGGCACAGCGAATAGAGGTGGACCGCGCCGCGGCGCAGCCCCGCGTCGGGCACCGCGGACCAATTCGCCTCGAAACCCGGATCGCGGCGATCCCTGCCCGAGGTGGCGACGAGATAGGCGAAGTCGGCGCCGCGTGCGCGCACCGTGCCCCATTCGATCGCGCCGGGGTTTTCGGGCAGGTCGAGGCCCTGCAGCGGATATTGGCTGGCGGCGGGATGCCAGCCGGTCGCGAAGCTCCAGCCGCCGATGCCGATCGCCCCGGCCGCGACGAGTGCGCCGGCTGCCTTGAGGATGAAGGACGCCATCAGCCGCGCAGGTGCAGTACGCAGATCAGCGTGAATAGACGGCGGGCGGTGTCGAAATCGACCTCGATCTTGCCGGCGAGCCGCTCGCGCAGCGTTTCGGCGGCTTCGTTGTGGACGGCGCGGCGGGCCATATCGACGGTCTCGATCTGTTGCGGGGTGGAGGCCCGTATCGCCTGGTAATAGCTATCGCAAATCGCGAAATAATCCTTGATCGACCGGCGGAAGCGACCGAGCGCGAGCACCAGCGTCTCGAGGTGGCTGTGATCCTCGCGGTGGATGTGGATGCCGAGCCGTCCCTCCGCCGATTCGAGCGTGAGGCGATAGGGGCCGGCATAGCCGTCGGCATGGACGCGCTGCGGCGCGAAATGATTGCCCTCCAGCAGGTCGAAGATCGCGATCCGCCGCTCCTGCTCGACGTCGGCCGAGCGCCAGCCGATGCTGTGCTCGTCGAGCGTCACGTCGATGATCCGCGGGTCGGCCATCGTCGTCCGATAGTGGGCGATGCCGATTACGACAATTACGAGTTTGTCCGGCGGGGCCGCGCGGGGGTATGATCGGCGTCATGGCCACACTCGCATTCCCGATTCCGGCGACTCCCGCCGAACCGCTCCAGCTGCCCCGCAACGTCGAAGCCGAAGCCGCGATGCTCGGCGCGATGATGATCGACAACCGGCTCGCCGACGACCTGCTCGACCGGCTGGAGCCGGCGCATTTCTACGAGCCCGTCCACGGCCGCATCTTCGCGGCGATCAAGACGCTGCGCGTCAACGACATGCTCGCGACGCCGGTAACGCTGCGCCCGATGTTCGAGGCGGACGAGGGGATGCGCGAGCTGGGTGGGCCGTCCTATCTCGCCAGCCTGACCGGATCGGGCGCCGGGCTGATCGGCGCGCGCCAGTTCGCGACGCAGATCTACGATCTCGCGATGCTGCGTGCCCTGGTCAGCGTCGGCCGGACGCTGGTCGACCGGGCGATGGACACGTCCGAGGAGGTCAATCCGCGCGCGCAGATCGAGCTGGCCGAGGAGGAGCTGTACAAGGTCGCCGGCGACGGCGGCGCGGAGAACGCCACCAAGACCTTCGCGCAGGCGACGACGATGGCGGTCAAGATGGCCGAGCGCGCGCTCAATTCGGGCGGCCATCTGTCGGGCGTCACCACCGGGCTCGACAGCGTCAACGCCAAGATCGGCGGCATGCACCATTCCGACCTGATGATCCTCGCCGGCCGTCCGGGCATGGGCAAGACCTCGCTCGCCACCAATATTGCGTTCAACGCGGCGCGGCGCTGGATGCGCGACATGGCCGACGGCATCCCGCCGAGCGAATCGGTCGGCGCCAAGGTCGTCTTCTTCAGCCTCGAGATGAGCGCCGACCAGCTCGCGACGCGCATCCTCGCCGAGCAATCCGGCATCAGCTCCGAATCGCTGCGCATGGGCAAGATCAGCAAGGCCGAATTCGGCCAGCTCGCCGCCGCGGCGGCGGAGCTGGAGACGCTGCCCTTGTTCATCGACGATACCGGCGGCCTCAGCATCAGCGCGCTGCACACCCGCGTGCGGCGCCTGCAGCGGCGGCACAACAACGAGATCGGCCTCGTCGTGGTCGACTATCTCCAGCTGCTGACCAGCGGCGGCAAGGGCGGCAAGGAGAATCGCGTCCAGGAGATTTCGGAGATCTCGCGCGGGTTGAAGACGCTCGCCAAGGACATGAACGTGCCGGTGCTCGCGCTGTCGCAGCTCAGCCGCGCGGTCGAAAGCCGCGAGGACAAACGGCCGATGCTCTCCGACCTTCGCGAATCGGGCTCGATCGAGCAGGACGCCGACATGGTCTGGTTCGTGTTCCGCGAGGATTATTACACCGGCCAACGCGAACCGAAGCGGCCGATGGAAGGCGACGAGGCGCGGGTGTTCGAGGATCACGCCAAGTGGGCGAGCGACATGGAGCGCGTCTACGGCCTCGCCGAGCTGATCGTCGCCAAGCAGCGCCACGGCTCGACCGGCAAGGTGGTGCTGAAATTCGACCCGACGATCACCAAGTTCAGCGACTACGCGGGTTATTGATCGGGCCTGCGTTCCCACCCTTCGTAGTCCCGGCGCAGGCCGGGACCCATGGATACGGCCTGCGCCGGGATGACGAAGGGACGAACATTTCAGAACCTTACCCGTAGTCAGCGCCATCCCGTTCAGCCTAGAGCGAGGTGGATAGTGCCACGGACTCCATAAGGGCGTTTGCCCGGGGGAATATGATGAGACGAACGACTGCGGCGGTGATGACGGCCGCGATGCTCCTGCCGATCGCGCCAATTTCCGCGCAGGTCGCGCCGCCGGCGCCGGTGATGCCGCTACCGGCGGTGCAGGTCGCGCCGCCGGTGGTGATCCCGACCGTGCCGCTGCCGCAACTGACCGAGGCACAGGCGACGCAGCTCGCCAAGCTGCTCGGCAAGGATACGATGGCGCAGGGGCTGGCGCTGGTGCCGCCGCCGGCGGCGGCCGCCGAGGCGCGCGATGCGCTGGTTCGCGAGGCGCTGGATCATGCCCGTGCGGTGCATGCCGGTCGGCTCGCCGAAGCGGATTTCCAGCGCGACTGGGGGCTGCGCCCGCCGGTGTTCGATCCGCTGCCCGGCTTCGCTGATGCGGTGAAGCGCGACCGGATCGCCGCCTGGTTCGCGGCGCTGCCGCCGCCTTATGCCGGCTATGACGGGCTGAAGCTGGGCCTCGATCGCTATCGCGGCATCGCCGCGGCGGGTGGCTGGCCGACGCTGGCGGGTGGCCCCGACCTCGGATTCGGCGCGACCGGCGCGCGCGTGATCGCGCTGCGCCAGCGGCTCGCGGTCGAGGACAAGGACGTCGCGACCAGCGGCACCAGCTTCGACGCGGCACTGGTCGAGGCGGTGCGCCGGGCGCAGCGCCGTTATGGCCTCAACCCGACCGGCACCGTCTCGACCCAGACGCTGGCGGCGCTCAACGTGCCGACCGCGGCGCGGGTGCGGCAGATCATGGCCAATATGGAGCGCTGGCGCTGGCTGCCGCAGGACCTGCCGCGCGACCGTATCCAGGTGAACATCGCCGCTGCGGTGCTGACCGTGTTCGACGGCGACGCGCCGGTGATGTCGATGCGTGCGGTCACCGGCCGGCCGGGCGACGAGACGCCGATGCTGTCCTCGACGATCCACAGCATCGTCATCAATCCGCCGTGGAACGTGCCGACCTCGATCGCCACCAAGGAATTGTGGCCCAAGCAGAAGCGCGATCCGGGCTATTTCAAGCGCAACGGCTTTCGCGTGATCGACGGCACCCGCCTGCAACAGGTCGCCGGCGACCAGAGCGCGCTCGGCCGGTTCAAGTTCGACTTCGACAACGCCTTCTCGGTCTATCTCCACGACACGCCGTCACGCGCCAAGTTCGCCAGCTTCAGCCGGCTCGCCAGCCACGGCTGCGTGCGGCTGGAGAAGCCCGCCGACCTCGCGCAATTGTTGCTGAAGGGCGATCCGACCTGGACGCCCGAGGCGATCGACGCGGCGGTGGCGAAGGGCGATACGGTGCGCGCGCGGCTGACCAAGCCGGTCGCGGTCTATCTGCTCTACTGGACCGCCTTCGCCAGCGGCAGCGGTCAGATGAACTTCCGCGACGATCCCTATGGCTGGGACGGGACGCTGGCGGCGAAGATCGAGGCGCGCTCGGCGCGTCAGGCACTTGCGGCACGATGACGAGGAAAACGATGAGCTTTCGCACCAAGACGATGACGGTGGCGGCGCTGGCCGCCGGGTTGCTGGCGGTGAGCGCCTGCTCGCGGTCCGAGCCAGAGGGGCCGATGGACGATAACGCGCTCGGCCTCGACCAGCCGATGACCAACGCGACCGACGAGATCGCGCCGGTCGAGACGCCCAGCGCGATCCCTGAGCCGACCCCGGACGCCAATGCCGCCGCGGCCATCGAACCGCCGCCCGAGGCGCCGATCAAGCCCGACGCGCAGGTGCTCGACGACGCCGATGCGACCGGCATGACCGCGCGGGTGACGCGCGACGAGGCGCCGGCGCGCGACGAGACCGCGGCACCGAACGACCAGGCTCCGCAATAAGGGACGCGGCATGACGATGGTGACGCGCCGCACGGTTCATGCCTGGTGCGGCGCCCTGTTTCTGTTGGGCGGCCTCGGGGGTGCGGTGCCGGCGGCGGCGGTGACGCGGCCGGTTTCGGCGATCCTGGTCGACGCCCGCGACGGCACCGTGCTGTTCGCGGAGAATGCCGGCATCGTCCGCCGGCCGGCGTCGCTGACCAAGATGATGACGCTGTTCCTGACCTTCGACGCGCTCGATGCCGGAACGCTGCGGCCGGGCGATCCGGTGCGCTTCTCGCGCTATGCCGCGGCGATGCAGCCGTCGAAGGTCGGCATGCGGCCGGGCGCGACGATGACGGTCGAGGAGGCGATCCGCGCGGTCGCGGTGATCTCCGCCAACGACGTCGCGGTGGCGCTGGCCGAGACGATCGCGGGCACCGAGGATCGGTTCGCGCGGATGATGACGCAGAAGGCGCGCGCGCTGGGGTTGCAGGATACGTCGTTCACCAACGCGACCGGGCTGCCCGGCGCCAATCTGACGACGGCGCAGGATATCGCGCGGCTGTCCATGGCGCTGCTGCGCGACCATCCCGCCCGCTATGCCGCGTTCGGGACGCGATCGTTCAGCTGGGCGGGGCGGCGGGTGCAGAACCACAATCACCTGCTCGGCGCCTATCCCGGCGCCGACGGGATCAAGACCGGCTATACCGCCGAGGCTGGGTTCGCGCTGGCGGCTTCGGCCAAGCGCGGCGGCCGGCGGCTGATCGCGGTGGTGATCGGCGAGCGTTCGGTGGCGCTGCGCGACCGGCGGGTCGCACAGATGCTGACCGAGGGGTTCGCCGAGCCGGCCCGTGCGCCGGAGCGCGGCGAGCGGCCGGACACGCTGGAGGAATGGCTGAGCAAAGGGCGGTAGGGGCCATCCCCTCGTCATTCCGGCGGAAGCCGGGACCCATGGTCATAATGTGGTCGGCGGCGGCGCGTAACGCTGGGTCATCGCATCCATGGGTCCCGGCTTTCGCCGGGATGAAGAGGGGGGCATCACCGCCGCGCCGCGCGACCGCCGAAGGTCGGCAGGCTCTCGCTGCCGTCCGCACCGAGCGACGATACCGCGAAGAACGTGTCGTCCACCGGCAGCTGCGTCATCGTCGCGTTCGTCCCGGTCACGTCCTTCGACTTCGCCCAGGCGGCGGTGTCGTTGGCGCGCCAGCGGATGCGATAGCCGACCGCGCCCGGCACCGGCGTCCAGCTCACCTGCGTGTCGCGCGACAGATCGCCGACCAGCCCGACGCTCGCCGGCGCGGCGGGGGCGGCGGCCAGGCGGGCGACGGTGGCGGCATTGATTGCGGTGACCTTCGCCAGATAGGCGAAATCCATCCGGTCGATCGTGTCGCCATAGACGACGCCCTTCTCGGTGCGCAGGTCCTGATGCTGCGCATCCCAGTTCTCCGCGCCGACCGAGAAGCGCACCGCGGGATAGCCGCGCTTGAGGAAGGGTTCGTGGTCGCCGCCGCGGCCGAACCGGTCCGGGCGGCGGTCGATCACCACGTCGAAGCCGCCGGGGATCGCATCGGCGATGCCGTCGATCGTCTTGGCGAGCGCGCGGCTGGGGCCGTCGTCCTCGCCGCCCTCGCCGCGGCGGCGCTGCTGCTGCGGCAGGTCCTCCGCGGCGCGGATGCCTTCCGAGAAGACGCGGACGCGGCCGGCGTCGCGGACGCCGCCCTGGCCGATGCTGTTGCCGACGATATCGTTGTTGAGCATCGCGCTGACTTGCCAGCCACGCGTCGCGGCGGTGTCGGCGAGCAGTTCGGCACCCCATAGCCCCTGTTCCTCGGCGGAAAAGGCGACGTAGACGATCGTCGCGTCGAATGTGCGCTTCGACAGCAGGCGGGCGGTTTCGAGTACGAGCGCGACGCCAGAGGCGTCGTCGTTGGCGCCCGGCGCGTCGCTGGTCGCGTCCATCACGTCGGTGACGCGGCTGTCGATATGGCCGCCGATGATGATGACGCGATTGGGATCGCGGCCCGGCTGGATGCCGAGCACGTCCTCGACCATCACGCCGTCCGGTGCGCGCGGGCCGGTGAAGCGCCGGCTGATCCGCTCGACCTTGATACAGCCGCCGCAGTCGCGGCCGATCGCCGCGAACTGCTCTGCCGCCCAGGTGCGCGCCGCGCCGATGCCGCGCTTGGGATCGCTGGTCGTCGACAAGGTGTGGCGGGTGCCGAAGCCGACGAGCGCGCCGACGCTGGCCTTGAGCCGCGCGGGGCTGGGGGCGGGGACGGGCGCGGCGGCGACCGCGGCGGCGGCGAGGAGCGGAGCGATGATCATCAGGCAGTGTGACGCGCCGCGGCGCCGTGCTCAAGCCCTTCAAGCCCTTGCGGCGACGATCAACTCAGCCGGTCGATCGCCTCGCGGCTGAGCGAGCCCGGGATGATCATCACCGGCACCGGCAGCGCGCCGGCGTCCGATCCGGCAAAATGGCTGACCAGCTTGCCCGGCGCCCCCGCCGGCGCGGCGCCGAGCACCAGCGCGGCGATATCGGGATTGGCCGCGATCATCTCGCGGATGATCTTCGGGCCCTCGCCCTGGCGCACGGTGATCGCCGGGCGCAGTCCCGATTCCTCGACCAACGTGCCCGCGGCGGCCGCGACGAGTCCTTCGGCGTGCTGCATCGCCTCTTCCTCGATCGTCGCCTGGACACCGCCGAAGGCGATGAACTCCTGCGGCGGCAGCACGGTCAGGATCTCGACGCCGCCGCCGGTCTTCACCGCGCGGCGCGCGGCGAAGCGCAGCGCGATCTCCGCTTCCGGGCTGTCATCGACCACCACGAGATAGATACGCATCATTTCGCCCCTTTTCCGCTTCGTGCCGCGTGGGCGAGCGGCGCGCAAGACTTGACCCCCCGCGTCAGGAGCGCGAAGGGAGCCACCTGCTCCCCAGGCAAGAGGACCTGCATGTCGATCGAGATCAAGATGCCCGCGCTGTCGCCGACGATGGAAGAGGGCACGCTCGCCAAGTGGCTCGTCAAGGAAGGCGATAGCGTCAAGTCCGGCGACATCATGGCCGAAATCGAAACCGACAAGGCGACGATGGAATTCGAGGCGGTGGACGAAGGCGTGATCGCCAAGATCCTGATCGCCGAGGGTACGGACAATGTGAAGGTCGGCGCGGTGATCGCGATCCTCGCCGAAGAGGGCGAGGACGCGTCGTCGGTGTCCGCCCCGACCAAGAGCGACACGCCCGCCCCCGCGGCGAAGGAATCGGAATCCCGGCCGAACCCGGCCGATCCCAACAAGACCGGCAGCGAGGCCGAGCCCGCCGACCGCACGATCACGCAGGCCGAGGATCACGGCAAGCCCGCCGATACCGGCGAGGCGCCCAAGGCCGCCGCCCCCGCATCGGGCGAACGCGTCAAGGCGAGCCCGCTCGCGCGCCGCATCGCCGCCGAGAAGGGCATCGAACTGTCGGGCGTGACCGGTTCCGGCCCCAACGGCCGGATCGTCAAGGCCGACGTCGAGGGTGCCAAGCCCGGTGCCGCGGCGCCCGCCGCCGCGACGCGCGACGCGGCACCCGCCGCTGCCGCCGCCCCGGCGCCCGCGCCGAAGCCCGCGATCGTGCCTGACATCCCGCACGAGGCGACCAAGCTCAGCAACATCCGCAAGACGATCGCGCGCCGCCTCACCGAGTCGAAGCAGACCGTGCCGCACATCTATCTGACGGTGGATATCCAGCTCGACGCGCTGCTCAAGCTGCGCGGCGACCTCAACGCCTCGCTGGAGAGCCGCGGCGTCAAGCTGTCGGTCAACGACATGCTGGTCAAGGCGCTCGCCGTCGCGCTGATCGCGGTGCCCAAGTGCAACGTGATGTTCACGCCGGACCAGCTGATCAGCTTCAAGCGTGCCGACATCTCGGTCGCGGTGTCGACGCCGTCGGGGCTGATCACGCCGATCGTCGTCGGCGCCGACTCCAAGAGCCTGTCGGCGATCTCGGCCGAGGTGAAGGACCTCGCCGCGCGCGCCAAGGACAACAAGCTGAAGCCCGAGGAATTCCAGGGCGGTACGGCGTCGATCAGCAACATGGGGATGTTCGGGATCAAGCAGTTCGAGGCGGTGATCAATCCGCCGCAGGGCATGATCATGGCGATCGGCGCGGGCGAGAAGCGGCCGTATGTCGTCGACGGCGAGCTGGCGGTGGCGACGGTGATGTCGGCGACCGGCAGCTTCGACCATCGCGCGATCGACGGTGCCGACGGCGCCGAGCTGATGAAGGCCTTCAAGGAGTTGGTCGAGCGTCCGCTCGGCATGCTTGCCTGAGGCGATCGTGGCGCGGACGCCAAACTCCCGCACGGCGATCGAATTGCTCCATCTCGTCGCCGGGCTGGTCGCAGCCGCGGCGATGACGTGGGCGGCGGCCTGGGCCTATCCGCTCGGCTATGAGACGATCTGGTGGTGTGGCGCGGGGGCGATGGCGGCGGCGGTGCTGATGAGCATCGGTCCGTTGCGTCGCGCCCGTGCGATCGACAGGAGCCGTACATGACCTTGCCCGCAGGTACCCCGACGATCCGCGTCACCGCGATGCCGGGCGATTCGAATCCCTATGGCGACATCTTCGGCGGCTGGCTGATGGGCCAGATGGATCTCGCCGCCGGATCGGTGGCGTCGCGCCATGCCGGCGGCCGCGCGGTGACGATCGCCTGCGACGCGATGAAGTTCCACGCGCCGGTGCTCGTCGGCGACGAGGTGTCGGTCTATGCGCGGCTGGTCGCGGTCGGCAACACGTCGATGACGATCGAGGTCGAGGCGTGGCGCCGCGCCCGCCATCTCGAGGATTCCACCAAGGTGACGCAGGCGCGCTTCGTGTTCGTCGCCACCGACGAGAACCGGGCGCCGCGCCGCGTCGCGCCGCTGCCCGATCAAACCCCTGATCAAACCCATGAACCTCCCCGGTAAGGACTTCCAACGTGGCTGATACCTTCGACCTCCTCATCCTCGGTTCGGGTCCGGGCGGCTATGTCGCGGCGATCCGGGCGAGCCAGCTCGGCCTCAAGGTCGGCATCGTCGAGCGCGAGCGGCTGGGCGGCATCTGCCTCAACTGGGGCTGTATCCCGACCAAGGCGCTGCTGCGCACGTCGGAAGTCTATCACTACATGACCCATGCCGACTCCTACGGCCTGAAGGCGGACAATGTCGGCTTCGACCTCGGCAAGATCGTCGATCGCAGCCGCAAGGTCGCCGGCCAGCTCAATGCCGGCGTCAAGGGCCTGATGAAGAAGAACAAGGTCCAGGTGTTCGAGGGCGTCGGCGCGCTGACCGGCAAGGGCAAGCTCTCGGTCAAGCAGGGCGACAAGACGGTCGAGCTGGAGGCCAAGCACATCATGGTCGCGACCGGCGCGCGCGCACGCGACCTGCCGTTCGCCAAGGCCGACGGCAAGCGCATCTGGACCTATCGCCACGCGATGGTGCCCGAGGTGATGCCGACCAAGCTGCTGGTCATCGGATCGGGCGCGATCGGTGTCGAGTTCGCCAGCTTCTACAACGACATGGGCGCGGACGTGACGATCGTCGAGATGCTCGACCGGATCCTGCCGGTCGAGGATGCCGAGGTCAGCGAATTCATGACCAAGGCGCTGACCAAACAGGGGATCAAGATCCTCACCAAATCCGGGCTGGAGAAGCTGGAGACCGGCGCCAACGGCGTCACCGCGGCGATCAAGGGCGCCGACGGCAAGGTCACCGAGACCGAGTTCAGCCATGCGATCGTCGCGATCGGCATCGTGCCGAACACCGAGAATATCGGGCTGGAGGCATTGGGCGTCGAGACCGAGCGCGGCCATATCAAGGTCGACGGCTTCGGCCGCACCAACGTCGAGGGGATCTATGCGATCGGCGACGTCACCGGCGCACCGTGGCTGGCGCACAAGGCGAGCCACGAGGGCATCGTCTGCATCGAGAAGATCGCCGGGCAGGACCCGCATCCGTTCGAGACGTGGAACATCCCCGGCTGCACCTATTCGCGCCCGCAGGTCGCCAGCGTCGGCTTCACCGAGGCCAAGGCCAGGGAAGCCGGCCATGAGGTGAAGGTCGGCAAATTCCCGTTCATCGGCAACGGCAAGGCGATCGCGCTCGGCGAGGCGGAGGGCTTCGTCAAGACGGTGTTCGACGCCAAGACCGGCGAATTGCTCGGTGCGCACATGATCGGCGCGGAAGTGACCGAGCTGATCCAGGGCTATGTCATCGCCCGCCAGCTCGAGACGACCGAGCACGAGCTGATGGAGACGGTGTTCGCGCATCCGACGCTCAGCGAGATGATGCACGAAAGCGTGCTCGGCGCTTATGGTCGCGCGATTCACTTCTAGGATCGATCGCCATTCACCTTGTGGCCTATTGTAATTCCTCCCCCGCCAGGGAGTGCCGGGTTGAACGGCCCCCGGCCGTTCAAGGTCATGCCGGGGGCATGACCGACCCGGCACTGTGGCATGCCGCAGGCATGACGGAGGGGAGGTAAGCGACACGTCTGTTCCGTATCCTCCCCCTCCGTCACGGCTTCGCCGCGCCACCTCCCCCTGGCGGGGGAGGAATTTTGGCTGAATCCCGAATGTCGATTTCGCCTAGGATCATTCCAGCCGACCGCCGCGCCGCCCGCACCCTGGGCGTCGCGGCGGCGGTGCTGTTCGCCGTGTCGCTCGCGCTCTTCTGGCCGGGCTATGTCGCCTATGACAGCCTCGCCCAATATGCGCAGGCGACGAGCGGGCAGTATGAGGATTGGCATCCGCCGATCATGGCACGGCTGTGGTCGCTGTTCGGCGATCACGGGCCGGCGCCGATGCTCGCGGTGCAGCTCGGCGCTTATTGGCTGGGACTGGGGCTGTTCGCCGCGGCGCTCGCCGCGCGCGGTCGGCGCCGTGCGGCGTGGATCATGCTGGCGATCGGCGTCTGGCCGCCGCTGCTCGGCTGGCAGGGGGTGGTGCTCAAGGATCTGCAGATGTCGGCGGCGCTGCTCGCCGCGACGGGCATCGTCGGCTGGTGGCGGCTGCGTGGCCGACGATTGCCCGGCTGGTCGTTCACCGCGCTGGTGCCGCTGTTCGGCTATGCTCTGCTGGTCCGCGCCAACGCGCCCTTCGCCGTGGTGCCGCTGATCGCGATGGTGCTGCCCTGGCCCATGGGGCTCGCCCGGATCGCCGTGGCGTTGGTCGGGACCGTCGCCGCGATCGGAGTGGCGTCGCCGATCAACCACGGCGTTTTGGGTGCCCATCGCACCGGTGTCGAGCAGACGCAGGCGCTGTACGATCTGGTCGGCATCGGCGTGCGGAGCGGCGATGCCGCGGTCGGGCTGCCGGTGGCGACGCTCGACGCGATCCGCGCGAAGCGCTGCGTCAGGCCCTATTTCTGGGACCCGCTCGGCGAACCGCGGCGCTGCGAGGCGCTGGTCGCGCCGTTGCGCGCCGAGCCGGCTGGAACGCTCTACGTCCGTCTGGCCGGGATGATCCTGCGCCACCCCCTCGCTTATGCCGGGCATCGCCTCGCGCATCTCAACTCGACCGAGCGATTGTGGGTGCCGCGGCACTGGCTCGGCGCCGCGCCGCTCCGCGCGAGCGAACCCAATACGCTCGGCTTCGGCGAACCCGGCGCGCTCGCCCGGACGTGGCAGGTGATCGGCGCGGGGCTGATGGAGACGCCGCTCGGCTGGCCGATCGTCTGGGTGGTGGCGGCGATCGCCGGGCTGTGGTGCGCCTTGCGGGCGCAGGCCCGCGGGCGCGGCGACGACGCGGTGGCGGCGGCGCTGTTCACGTCCGCGCTGACGATGGAGGCGAGTTTCGCGGTGATCAGCATCGCCTCCGACCTGCGCTATCATCTGTGGACGCTGACCGCGACGGCGATCGGCTGGGTGCTGCTCGGCCCGCGGCGCTGGCCGCGGGCGGTGACGCTGCTGCTGGTCGCCATGGTGCTGATCGGCGGCGTCGCGCGCGCGATCCTGCCCGAGGCGCCGCAGAGCTATGTCGGGATGCTCGGCTGATCCCCGCTGCAACCCTTCGCCGCACCGCGACGTTGGGCGGGACGAAGGAGAGCGGTGCATGGCGGACGATCACGCGGCGATCGCGCGGGATTTCGACGAGGCGGTCAACATGGCGCCGGCGGAACTGGAGCGCTTCCTCGACAGCGACGACAGCAAGCGCGTCGGCTGGAAGGGCGAGGATGGCGACGGCAAGGGCGAGAGCGTCGGCCACGCCTCCGGCCGCCACATCGTCGCGATCAAGCGGACCAAGAAGGCCGACCTGACCGACGCCGATTACGCGCATATGAAGAAGGTGGTCGGCTACGTGCACCGCCACCTAGCCCAGGGCGGTCCGAACGAGGACAAGCAACATAGCGACTGGCGCTATTCGCTGATGAACTGGGGGCACGACCCGATGAAATAGGCCGGCGGAGATGGGGTGCTCGCTATACTTAGCGGGATCGACATTCATCGTCGTAGCGTAAATCCTCCCCCTGGCGGGGGAGGAAATCGACTGAATGTAGATCGGTCCGAGGCGGAATAGACCCTCGGGGCTTTGAAGAGACCCCGCCCGGCGGGGCAGGCCTATCGCATATGCGCGTTTGCGAGAACCGGTCGTGGCTCGAAACCCACCTCGTCACCCCGGCCTCGAGCCGGGGTCCCGCTTCTCTCGACGGCGCGAAGAAGCGGGATGCCGGATCGAGTCCGGCATGACGGGGGTATTTGTGCAAGTGTGACACCCCAAGCCATTCGGCCGAATGTCCCCCTAAGCGGCGACATCCCTGTCCCAGCGCCGGCTCGCGACCGCGCGGGCTTCCTCGACGGGAAGGGGGCGGCCGAAATAGAAGCCCTGGACCTTGGTGCAGCCGAGGTCCTGCACCATGCGGTGCTCGGCTTCGGTCTCGACGCCCTCCGCGGTGGTCGCCATGCCGAGGCTCTGCGCGAGTGCGACGACGGCGCGGATGATCGCGATCGCTTCCTTGACCCCGCGCGAGGCGCTCTGGACGAAGCTGCGGTCGATCTTGATCGACGAGAAGCGCGTGCGCGAGAGATAACCGAGCGACGAATAGCCGGTGCCGAAATCGTCGAGGCTGAGCCGCACGCCGAGGTCGAGAATGCGTTCGAGCACCTTGGTCGCGCCAAGCCCCTCATGCATGAAGACGCTCTCGGTCACTTCCAGTTCGAGCCGCTCGACCGACAGGCCGCTGTCCGCCAGCGCCGAGGTGACGACGGTGACGAAGCCGGGGTTCTGCAGCTGGTCGGCGGACACGTTGACCGCGACGCGGATGTGCGACGGCCAGCGTGCGGCCTCGGCGCAGGCGGTGCGCAGCACCCATTCGCCGATCGGCTGGATCAATCGCGCCTCTTCGGCGAGCGGGATGAACTTGGTGGGCGAGACGTCGCCGAACTGCGGGCTGTGCCAGCGCAACAGCGCTTCGAACCCGGTGAGGCCTCCGGTCGCGGCGTCGACCACCGGCTGATAATGGAGGTGCATCTCGCCGCGTTCGAGTGCCTGGCGCAGCGCCATTTCGAGCACGCGGCGTTCCTCCGCCTGGACGTGCAGCTCTGGCTCGTAGGCGTGGTAGACGCCGCGGCCGGCATCCTTGGCGCGGTAGAGCGCGAGATCGGCGGAGCGGATCAGCATCTCCGCGGTGCGGCCGTCGCGCGGGCCGATCGCGAGGCCGACCGAGGCGCCGATGTAGAGCGTGTTGGCGTCGACCTCATAGGGGCGCGACAGCGTCTCGATGATCCGCTGCGCCAGCGCCTCGACCGCGCTGCTGTTGGTCGCGTCGCGCATCACCACCGCGAATTCGTCGCCGCCGAGCCGGCCGCAGGTCTCGTTGTCGCCCATCAGCTGGCCGAGTCGTTCGGCGACGCGGCTGAGCAGACGGTCGCCGATCGGATGGCCGAGCGTGTCGTTGACCGCCTTGAACCGGTCGAGATCGATCATCATGAACGCGCAGCGGCCGCCCCATTTGTCCGCCTCCGCCATCGCGCGCGCCAGCGTCTCGTTGACCATCAGGCGGTTGGGCAGGCCGGTAAGCGTGTCGAAGCGCGCCATCCGGTTGATCTTGTCGTCCGACGCGCGCTGCTCGGTGACGTCCGAACCGACGCCGCGGAAGCCGCAGAACGAGCCGTTTTCATCGAACCGCGGGCTGGCGGCGAGCTCCCACCACCGCTCCTCGCCGTCGACCGTGAGCGAGAGCCGCAGATCGCGAAAGCTGTCGCGCGTCTTCAATTTGTCGGCGAGGTTGCGCAGGCCGGGGGTGAAGTCGCCGGTGTCCCAGGTCGATCCGGCGAGCACCTGGAGAAACGGCATCCCCTCGATGGTGAGCGGATCGAGCCGGCAGGCGTAGGCGAAGCGGGGCGAGGCCTTGACGATGCGGCGGGCGGCGTCGGTCTCCCACAGCCAGTCGGCGCTGGTCTCCTCGAACTCGCGCAGCAGCAGGCTGACCGTCTCGTCGCGTTCCGCCAGCGCGATCTGGCTGGCGCGGATCACCACCAGCGAGCGGGCGCGGTTGAGGCACACGATGATCAGCATCACGGTGAAGATCGACGTCGCGCAGGCCGCGGCATAGCTGCCGATCGTCACCAGCTTGACCGTCACCGACAGGCCGAGGCCGCCGACGAAGGCGATCGTGGCGAGCGCCAGCGGCGCCATCGCGACCGCGCCGGCGGTCATCAGCACCGAAAGGATCATCCACAGGACATAGGCGCTGTTGGAGCCGGGATGCGTGTTGAAGACGAGGCAGGGGATCGACCAGGCGACGGCGAGGGCGACGCCCTCGATCGCGGTCGCACGCAGATCGGCCTGCGTGGCATAGCCGCCGTCGCGGTGACGCGTGCTGAGCCGGCGCGTCGCGACGGTGACCGCGACCGCCGCGACGAGCATCGCCCACCCGCCGAGCCACCACGCCGACACCTGCGTCGCGAACAGCGACACGGTGGTCGCCGCGCCGACCAGATTGGCGCAGAGCAGCAGCAGGGCGAGCTGGCGGCCGGCATCCAATTGGGTCGAGCGGATTCGCGCCCAATGCGCGGCGTCGTCGCCGTCGCGAAACCCCAGCAGCTGAGAAAAGCGGATCGCGCCGGGATCCGAGGCAGGCGTGGTTTCTTGGTTCACCCGCGAGGAGTTAACCCGTCAAGGTTGACGGAGTGTTAGAACCGGATCGAGATTTCATCCGAAATGCCAGTAACTTCGCCGAATTTGGGCGTTCGTTTCGAATGTTGGGGTCGCAATGGGGCTTCGTCGTATCCTCCCCCTTGCGGGGGCGGAATAGGGGGCGTGCATCTAGTCCTCCCCCGCCAGGGGGAGGTGGCAGCGCGGAGCGCTGACGGAGGGGGAGGACAGGGCGATAGGCCCGTTATGGAAACCCCGTTACGCCGCGATCGCGTAGGGCTTGATGTCGCCGCTCAGGTACAGGTTGCGCGCCTTGGCGCGCGACAGCTTGCCCGAGCTGGTGCGCGGCAGCGTGCGCGGCGGGATCAGCTCGATCACGCAATTCATGCCGGTCACCGAACGGACGCGCTCGCGGATCTCCTCGCGCAGCCGCTGGCGCTCGGCCTCGTCGCTGCTGCGGCACTGGACGAGCACCGCCGGCGTCTCCTCGCCGCCCGGCGTGGTGATCGCGAAGGCGGCGATGTCGCCCGCCTTGAAGCCGGGGAGCTGCTCGACCGCCCATTCGATATCCTGCGGCCAATGGTTCTTGCCGTTGACGATGATCATGTCCTTGGCGCGGCCGACGATGTAGATGTAGCCGTTCGACATATAGGCCATGTCGCCGGTGTCGAGCCAGCCGTCGGTCATGCACGCCTCGGTCGCCGCGGGATCGCGGAAATAGCCGACCATCACGCTTGGCCCCTTGCACCAGAGCTTGCCGATCGCGCCGTCGGGGAGGGGGGTGCCGTCCTCCTCGCGGATCTCGACGGTCATGTCGCGCACCGGCTTGCCGCAATTGACGATCGCGCGGAAGCGCTGCGGGCGCGGTCCGTCGTTGGCGGCGAGCGAATCGCCGCCGCCCGACAATTGCGTCTCCTCGACCAGCTCGACGCGGATGCCCTCGCCCGGCGGCATCAGCGATACCGCCAGCGTCGCCTCGGCGAGGCCGTAGCTCGGCAGGAAGGCGCTCGCCTTGAAGCCGGCGTCGGCGAAGGCGTCGACGAACGCCTGCATCACGTCGGGGCGGATCATGTCGGCGCCGTTGCCGGCGATCCGCCAGCGCGACAGGTCGAAACGCTGCGACGCCTTGGTCTGCGACGACATGCGCCGCGCGCAGATGTCGTAACCGAAGGTCGGCGAATAGCTCAGCGTCGTGCCGTCGTGGCGGCTGATCAGGTCGAGCCAGGCGAGCGGGCGGCGGGCGAAATCCTCGGTCTTGAGGTAATCGGTCGAGACCTGGTTGGCGATCGGCGACAGGAAGCAGCCGACGAGGCCCATGTCGTGATACCAAGGCAGCCAGCTCACGCAGCGATCGGTGCCGTCGGGCGCGATCTCCATGCCGTGGCTGTGCGCGGCGAGATTGTTGAGCAGCGCATGATGCGTGATCGCGACGCCGTGCGGGAAGCGCGTCGAACCGCTGGAATATTGTAGATAGGCGATCGCCTGCCCGTCCGCCTGCGGCAACGGCGTTTCGACCGCCGGACGCGCGGCGAAGTCGGACCAGTCGAGCCCCTCGGTACCGGCGAGCCGTGCCGCCTCCGCCGCCATCGCCGCAAGCTCCGGCGGGAAGATCAGCATCTTGGGCTCGCAGCTCGCCAGCTGGACGCGGAGCTGTTCGATATAGGAATCGCGCCCGCCGAACGAGGTGGGCAGCGGCAGCGGCACCGGCCAGGCGCCGGCGTAGACCGCACCGAAGAACAAAGCGGCGAATTCCGGTCCGGTCTCGGCGACCAGCGCGATCCGGTCCTCGGGCTGCACCCCGGCGGCGATCAGGCGATAGGCCATCGCGATCGCATCGTCGCGCAACTCGGCGAAGGGATAGGCACGGGCGAGCGCGCCGCGGGCATCGTGGAAATTGAGGCCGCGCACGCCCGAGGCGGCGTAATCCAGCGCGTCGCCGAGCGTGGCGAAATCGGCATAGCGACGGGGCAGTTCGTCGAGCGTCGGCGTGGCCGCCATCTGGGGCGTCGGCGAGGGCGCGGACTGCTCGGTCATCACAAAATCCTGTTCACTCGCCGCGGGGCGAAACCATCTTCACTGTGCGCTATAACGCGCGATCATCGTTCTAAATCGAGCGCCACTGTGGCAACAACATGGCCATGAGGCAGGAACGGCGTACTCTTCCCCCGCTCGATGCCGCCGCTTTGGAGCGGATGGCGCTGCGCTACGTCGAACGCTTCGCGACGACGCGCGGCAAATTGGCCGATTATCTCCGCCGCAAGATCCGCGAGCGCGGCTGGGACGGCGAGGCCGCCGACCCGCAGGCGCTGGCGCAGCGGATGGCCGACCTCGGCTATGTCGACGACCGGCTGTACGCGGAGAGCAAGGCGGCGGCGCTGACCCGGCGCGGGCTCGGTGCGCGGCGGGTGACGATGGCGCTGCGACACGCCCATGTCGGCGAGGCGGATACCGAGGATTTGGCGCCGGCGATCCACGAACAGGCCGTGGCGGCGGCGCTGACTTTCGCGCGTCGCAAGCGGATCGGACCGTTCGGGCCGCCCAGCGACGATCGCGCGGTTCGCGACAAGCAACTCGCCGCGCTGCTCCGTGCCGGACATGCAATGGATTTGTCGCGCCGGATTGTCGCAGCGCGGGACGAAAGCGAGCTCGGAGAAATCGGGTAAACGTCCCTTTCGCAATTGCAGCAGCGATGAACCGTGCTAGCGTAGCGTCCATAGGGGTGCAGTGATGCGTAGCGAGCCGCAACGGGAGGGCGACGAGCGCGACGACGGGGAGATGCCCGGCGTGCGTGCTGGTCTGCAAGCCGCGACGAATGAAGGCGAGGCGGCGATCGCCATCGCCGGCGTAATCAAATGGTTCGACGTCACGCGCGGCTTCGGCTTTGCGGTCGCCGACGACCGGTCGCTGGGCGACGTGCTGATCCACTTCTCCGTCCTGCAACCATACGGCCGCCGCAGCCTGCCCGAGGGCGCGCGGGTCGAGACGCTCGCGGTGCAGCGCGGCCGCGGCTATCAGGCGCGCGAGGTGATCGCGATCGATCTGTCGAACGCCGTCGAGGATGCGCCGCGCGCGCCGCGCGCCGCCGACCGGGTCGATCCGGTCACGCTGATCGACGAGGCGGGTCCGTTCGAGGGCGCCGCGGTCAAATGGTTCAACCGGCTGAAGGGCTACGGCTTCCTGGTGCGCGACAGCGACGGCAGCGACGTGTTCGTCCATATGGAGACGCTGCGCCGCGCCGGCATCGCCGCGATCGAGCCCGAACAGCGGCTGCGCGCGCGCATCGTCGCCGGCCGCAAGGGGCCGCTCGCGGTCACCGTGGAGGAGGGGTGAGCGCGTGATCGGATCGAAGGCGATGCTGGCGATCGTCGCGGTGCTGGGGCTCGGCGCGGGCGGCGTGGCGATCCAGCAGGGGGTGTTCACCCGCACGCAGCCGACCGACGCGGCGGCGAAAGCGGTGCTGCCGGTGACGATCGCCAGCAGCAACGGCGCACACGTCTTCCAGGTCGAGCGGGCGACGACGGCGGCGGAGCAGGCGCGCGGGCTGATGTACCGGACCGACCTAAAACCCGATGGCGGCATGCTCTTCTCGCCCTATCCGGCCGAGGGGGGCGGCCCGCGCGAGGCGAACTTCTGGATGAAGAACACGCCGACGCCGCTCGACATCCTGTTCATCCGCGCCGACGGCACGATCGCGACGATCGCCGAGAATACCGTGCCCTTCTCCGAGACGCCGGTGCCCTCGCGCGAACCGGTCGCCGCGGTGCTCGAACTGGTCGGCGGCCGCGCCGCGGACCTCGGCATCGCCGAGGGTGACAGGGTGACCTGGGGGAAGTGAGCGCTGCGCCCTTCGCCGTTCGAATGATCGCCAAAAAACCCTCACCCCGGCCTCGCGCCGAGGGCCCGCTTCTTCGGACCGGCGGGAAGAAGCGGGATGCCGGATAGAGTCCGGCATGACGGGACATGGGCGAAGGGCCCCTCGACACCCTGGGGTAGCTCGACACGGAGACGCTACGCGGAGCGGAATACGATCCCCGGTTGAAGGCCGCGGCCGCAGCGGGTAAGCGCAGGCGCATCATGGGCATCAACCTCAATCCCTTCACCTGGTGGAACGGCGCATCCTGGGGCACGATGCTCTACGGCTTGCGCGGCATGGCGCAGGTCGGCACCGATTCGCTCGGCAACGTCTATTATCAGGGGGGCAAGGACGGGAGCGGCCGCGTCCGCCGCTGGGTGATCTACGAGGGCGCCAACGACGCCAGCCGCGTACCGCCCGAATGGTTCAGCTGGCTGCACCATCAGATCGACGACGTGCCCGATCGCGCGATGCCCGCGCCACGGCCGTGGCAGAAGCCGGCGCTGCCCAACATGACCGGCACGCCGCTCGCCTATCGCCCGTCGGGCGCGATGGAGAAGGGCGGCAAGCGCGCCGCGGCGACCGGCGACTACGAAGCCTGGACGCCCGAAGGGTGACGCGACGCTGGCTCGCCGCCGGCGTCCTGCTGGCGGTGCTGGGGCTGGCCGCGGTGTTCGGCTATCGCGCGTGGCAGCGGTCGGACGAATCCGGCCGCGCCGTCGCCGTGCAGGATTTCGCGCCGAGCGAGGCCAACCCGAGCGAAGGCATCGAGACCGTCGCGACCACCGACGTCGCGTTGCCGACCGGCGGTACGCCGATGGCGCAGCGGGTGGCGCTGGTCGGCCTGCTCAACAAGCGCAACGGCGTCAGCCGCGACCTGACGCTGCGGCCCGGGCAGGCGGTGCGGGTCGGCGATGCGATCGTACGGCTGCGCGCCTGCGAACATACCGCGCCCTGGGAACAGGATCAGCTCACCGGTGCGTTCGTGCAGCTCGACGTGCGCGGCAGCGACCGGCATTGGCGGCGTGCGTTCTCGGGCTGGCTGTACAAGGAACGGCCGTCGCTCAACGTCGTCCAGCACCCGGTCTACGACGTCTGGACCAAGAGCTGCACGATGTCGTGGCCGGCGACCGGCGCGGAGACGACGTCGCTATCCGGCGGCGAGGCGGCGGGCAACCGGTCGAGCGCGAAGAAGTCGCCGGCGGCGGACGATGCCGATACCACCCCCGACGAACCGATCGTCCCGTCCAGCGCCCCGGCGAGCAACGCGCAATAATCCTTCCGATCGATCTCCACCGCCCCCAGCGAGGCGAGGTGCGAGGTCTGGAACTGGCAGTCGAGCAAGGTGAAGCCGCCGACCTTGAGCCGCGCAACCAGCCAGGCGAGCGCGACCTTGGACGCGTCGGTACGGCGGCTGACCATCGATTCGCCGAAGAAGGCGCGGCCGAGCGCCAGACCGTAGAGGCCGCCGACCAGCTCGTCGCCCTCCCAGCATTCGATCGCATGCGCGAAGCCCATGCGGTGCAGCGTGACAAAGGCCCGTTCGATGCCGCTGTTGATCCACGTCTCCGGGCGATCCTCGGCGCTCTCCGCGCAAAGCTGGATCATCCGTTCGAAGGCGGTGTCGGCGGTGACGCGGAACCGGTCGCGCGCGATCGTCTTGCGCAGCGATCGCGAGACGCGAAAGCCGTCGATCGGCAGGATCGCGCGGCTGCGCGGCTCGACCCAATAGACGCTGTCGGCATGGCGATCGTCCGCCATCGGGAAGACGCCGACGGCATAGGCGCCGAGCACGGTTCGCGGATCGAGTGTCTCCATCATCGCCGAGGTGGCGCAGGCGATACAGTGACGCAAGTGGGGGTGGGGCTAGGTCGGAACGACGTTCAGACTTCCGGAGTAAATTCCTCCCCCGCCAGGGGGAGGTGGCATGCCGCAGGCATGACGGAGGGGGAGGACACGCAACGTCAGACGTCGCTTACCTCCCCCTCCGTCACGGCTTCGCCGCGCCACCTCCCCCTGGCGGGCGAGGAATTTCCTCGAAAACCCTGAACGGCGATCCCGCCTAGTCCAGCGGCAGCGCCGCGAACTCCACCGTCGCCTCGGCACGGGCGGAGAGAGCGGCGAGTGCCGGATAGCGCGCCGGGGGCGCGACGTCGGGCAGCTTGCTGCCGGTGAAGCGCCAGGCGACCGCCGCGGTGATGTCCGCCTGCATCAGCCGCCCGGTGGAGGCCACGCCGGCACAGGCCGTTTCGAGCAGGTCGCAGGCCGCCAGCAATTGCCCCTGCACGCGGTCGAGCCATGGCTGGTGCTGCTTTTCCGCCGGCCGCAGGTTGGTCTCGTAGACGATCTGCACCGTCTTCTCGCAGGCGGCGAGCGCCAGCCCGATCGCCCGCTGCGATGCGAGGAAGGCGGCGGGATCGTCCGGTAGCAGGCGGCGCTCCGCCGGTACGATCCGCTCGAGATAGTCGAGGATCAGCGTCGAATCGATCAGTACGGTGCCGTCTTCCGTGACCAACGTCGGCGCCTTGACGATCGGGTTGACCGCACCGAACGCATCGAAATCGCGGAAAACCGACAACGGTTCATGCGCGAACGCCAGGCCCATCGCCTTCAGCGAGATCGCCACCCGGCGGACATAGGGCGAATCGAGCATGCCGATCAGACGCATGGGCAATCCTTCTGACGGGAAGATACCGGGCTTATTTGGCGAGCCGGCTCTCGATCGTCGTCCACAATCTGGCGAACGCCGCCGCCGCGGCGGACCGCGGCGCATAGGTGGCGACCGGCGCGCGATGCTCGGCCATCGCCTCGACCGCGCTGGCCATCGGGATCGCCGGCCAGTCGGGGTGGGCGGCGAGCGCGTCGGCGTGGAGACGGCGGCGGCGGTCGACCATCATATGCACCGGCAGCACCGGCACCTTGCCGCCCAGATGGCGCACCACCTCGTCATGCGCGCGCTGCGCGAAGGGCGAGGGGATCACCGGCAGCACGATAAGGTCGGCGGCGCGGATCACCTGTTCGCTGGTCTCGGTCAGGCCGGGCGGGCAATCGAGCAGGACATGGTCGTAATCGCCGATCTGCTCGATCAACCGGTCGAGCCGGCGGCGCTTACCGATGTCGTGCAGCACCAGGTCGAGCGTGCGCAGCGAATCGTCCGCGGCGATCAGGTCGAGCAGCGGAATGTCGGTCGCGCGGGTATGCGCCGCGGGCTTGGCATCCTTGGTGAACAAGGCGCGCGCCTGGTCGCCCACCGGCGTGCGCCCGAGCACCCAGCTGCTCGCCGCCTGCGGATCGAGATCCCACAGGATGGTGCGTCGCTTCGACAGGACGGCGCTGCTGTAGGAAAGGTTGACCGACAGCGTGGTCTTCCCCACGCCGCCCTTCGAACTGTAGATCGCGATCGTCGCCATGGCAGCGGCGTACCGGAATGGACCTATCCGGGCAACGTCGTATCGCGCCCGCGCACGCAAAAGGGCCGGCGGATCGCTCCACCGGCCCGGAAACGTGGTGCGGTGCCGCAGCTTACGACTTGCAGCTCTGCGACGGCTTGCCCGGCTGGGTGACGGTGATCGTCTTGGGGTCGCCGGTCAGCTTCCAGCCGCCCTCGGCGACGAGCGGATCGCCCGTCTTCTCCGCGGTCAGGCGGTTGACGGTGCCGGTCTGCGAGGTCTTCACCAGCGCGAGCTTGTCGCCTTCGAACAGGGTGACGTACAGCAGGCTGTTGTCCTTGCAGCGGAACGTCTTTTCCGCCTTGATCGCCGGCGGCAGTTCGACCGGACCGCGGTTGGCGAGGGCGTTGGCCATCGGATCGGGGTTGGAATCGAGCACCTCGGCCGAGTTCGGCTTGGAGTTGCAGGCCGCCAGCGCGAGCAGCGCGGCGGTGGCGGAGAGGAGGAGGGGGCTCTTCATAGCGGCGCGACGCTTCGCGCATGCAGCAAGGAGCGTCAAGCAGGATGACTGACGTATGTGAGCTAGCTCGGGAAAATGCGACGGATGCCGCCGCGCTTGGCCGCCGCCAAGCTTAGCTTCGCTTGCCGCCGGCTGCGCCACGCGCCATTTAGCGGCGATGCATACCACGCCCGACACGCTGGCCCTGATCGGCAACACCCCCCTCGTCCGTCTGAAGGGGCCGAGCGAGGCGACCGGGTGCGACATCTTCGGCAAGTGCGAATTCACCAACCCCGGCGCGTCGGTCAAGGACCGCGCCGCGCTCGGCATCGTCGAGGATGCGGAGGCGCGCGGCGTGCTCCAGCCCGGCGGCACGATCGTCGAGGGGACCGCGGGCAATACCGGTATCGGCCTCGCCCTGGTCGCCAATGCCAAGGGCTATCGGACGATCATCGTCATGCCCGAGACGCAGAGCCGCGAGAAGATGGACACGCTGCGCGCGCTGGGCGCCGAACTGGTGCTGGTGCCCGCGGCGCCCTACGCCAGCCCCTATCATTTCGTGCACACCTCGCGCCGGATCGCCGAGGAGCGCGACAATGCCCTGTGGGCGAACCAGTTCGACAATGTCGCCAACCGCCGCGCGCATATCGTCGGCACCGCCGAGGAGATCTGGCAGCAGATGGAGGGGCGGATCCATGGCTTCACCTGCGCGGCGGGGACCGGCGGGACGATCGCCGGCGTCGGGCTGGGGCTGAAGGCCAAGGACGAGAGCATCTGCATCGCGCTCAGCGATCCGCATGGCGCGGCGCTCTACGATTATTACGCGCACGGCGAGTTGCGCGCCGAGGGCAGTTCGGTCGCCGAGGGAATCGGGCAGGGTCGGATCACCGCCAATCTGGAGGGCGCACCGATCGACACGCAGTTCCGCATCTCCGATCAGGAGGGCTATCGCTGGGTGCGGCGGCTGCTCGACGAGGAGGGGCTGTGCCTCGGCCTGTCGTCGGGGATCAACGTCGCCGGCGCGGTGCGGCTCGCCGAGCATCTCGGGCCGGGCAAGCGGATCGCGACGATCCTGTGCGATACCGGCTTCCGCTATCTGTCGTCGCTCTACGACCCCGCATGGCGTGCGGCCAAGGGGCTGGAATAGGCGCGGAAGCCGTCGCCACCTACCCGTCGGGGATGGGGCGGGGACCACCCTTCCAACCCTCGCAAACCGCTTGTTCGACAAAGCGATGACGAACCGTTACAGATGCACGGCAAGATGAGAGCCGTGCGCGATACCCAGCAGACGATGCAACGGATCAAGGTCGGCGTGATCGGCCTGGTCGCCGTGGTGTTGCTCATCGCCGTGGCCAGCGCGATCCTCGGTTCGGCGACGCGCGAGCGGCCGATCGCCGCCGCCGGATCGGCGCAGGCCGATGTCGTCGCCAACATCGCGATGACCAATGCCGGCGCCGCCGCCGCGGCGGCGGGCGCATCGGGCGAACCGCTCGCCGAACTGGGCGTCGCCCCCTCCACCAGCAACAGCCAGGCGCCGCGCTGATGCTTCGCCGGGGAAATCCGGGGATTTCGGCTAAGCAGCTAAATAGATGCACTTTAATGCCTTCGAGCAAGGCTGCGTCGCGTGGCGTGCGGAGTGAGCGCCCACCCGGCTAGGACGAGCGGGGGCCATTTCCCCGCTTTTCCCCAAAAATCCCGTTGCGTCCCCGGGGTGCTGTTGATACCAACAGCGTCAACGGGGCAGGCATCACCGGTTGCGTTCATCGCAACAGGCCGAAGGGCGACGACGGGTCGTTTTTCGGAACGGTGAGCCGTGCGCGTCAGGGTGCGAGACGGCAGTGTCGGAAAGGGGCGATTATCAGGGAAGCGGACTTGCTCTTGTCGACGACAAGGGTCGCGTCGCCATCCCCAATGCGCTCCGCTCGACCTTGGCCGAGAATGCACCGCGCGCCGACGGCAAGGACGGCGGCACGGTCATCATCGCCGCGCACGAAGACCAGCCCTGCCTGATCGCCTACGATCCTGCCTATCTCGCCGAGCTCAAGCGCGAGCTCAACGAGCGGGTCGCGCTGTCGCGTGGTCCCGACGGCAAGATCGACCACAATATCAAGCGCGGCGGAGCCAATGGCGAAGCCGTGCCGTTCGACGGATCGGGGCGCTTCATCATGCCGGGTTTTCCCCGTTTCTATGCCGGTATCGGGGCGCACGCCTTCTTCTGGGGGACGCTCGACTATATCGAGATCTGGGATCCCAAGACCTTGCTGTCGACGCCCGGCATCGCGGCGCAGATGGTCGCCGCCTGCCGCTATTATTGTCAGGACAAGGGCATAGCATTGTGAGCGACGCCCCGCACATTCCCGTGCTGCTCGACGAGGTCGTCGCCGCGCTCGCCCCCGCCCCGGGCGAGCGGATCGTCGATGCGACCTTCGGCGCCGGCGGCTATACGCGTGCGATCCTCGCCACCGGTGCGCAGGTCATCGCCTTCGATCGCGATCCCGATGCGATCGCCGCGGGCCGTGCCGCGGACATCCCCGGCCTCACGTTGGTGCACAGCGACTTTTCGGCGCTGGAGGCCGCGCTCGACGCGCCCGTCGACGGGCTCACGATGGATATCGGCGTCTCGTCGATGCAGCTCGATCAGGCCGAGCGCGGCTTCTCCTTCCAGTCGGACGGGCCGCTCGACATGCGGATGAGCCAGGAGGGGGCGAGCGCCGCCGACTTCCTCAACACCGCCGACGAAGAGGCGATCGCCGACATCCTCTATCATTATGGCGACGAGCCCAAGTCGCGCCGCGTCGCGCGCGCGATCGTCGCGGCGCGCCCGCTTACCCGCACCGCGGAACTGGCGCATGTCGTGCGCCGGGCGCTCGGCCATCGCCCGCACGACAAGAAGGACCCGGCGACTCGCACCTTCCAGGCGATCCGCATCCACGTGAACCGCGAACTGGGCGAACTCGCCGACGGTCTCGCCGCCGCCGAGCGCGTTTTGAAGCCGGGCGGTCGCTTGGCGATCGTCACCTTCCACAGTCTGGAGGATCGGCTGGTCAAGCGCTTCCTGCGCGACCGGTCGGGCAATGCGCCGGGCGGCTCGCGGCATCTGCCGCAGGCCGAGGCGGGCATCGCCCCGAGTTTCGAAGCCGTCGGCCGCGCGGTGCGCGCCGGCGAGGCCGAGGTCGCGCGCAATCCCCGCGCGCGCTCGGCGACGTTGCGGACCGCCCGGCGAACGGCGGCGCCCGCTTGGGGCAATGGCAATCTGGCGGAGGTGACATCATGACGGCGGCGTATCGGTTCAAGGGGATCGGGTGGTTCGGTGGCTGCGTCGCCATCGTCCTCGGTTTCTACCTGGTGTCGCTGCAGGTCGCGGCGGAGCGCAAGAAACTCGAGACGATGGATCGCAAGATCGATTCGGCGCAGCGCGACATCCGCGCGCTGGAGACCGAGTTCGAGACGCGCGCCAACCTCGCCCAGCTCGAAAAGTGGAACGGCGAGACGCTGGCGCTCGCCGCGCCGGTCGCCGGGCAGTTCGTCACCGACGAGGGCGCGCTCGCCAGCCTCGACGTCAATCAGGTCGGCGTGACGGCGCCCGGCACCAAGATGGCCGCGCTCGTCGTGCCGTCGCTCGCCACCGTCAACGTCGCCGCCCCCGCCGCCACGCCCGCGCCCGCCGTCGTCCAGGTCGCCGCCGCGCTGCCGACCGCCAAGCGCGCCGTGATCAAGGTCGCCGCGATCGAGAAGAGCGCGCCGATGCTCGCCAAGCTCAACGAGGCGGCGCGTGCCAAGGTCGCGGTCGCCAAGGTCCGGCCGCAGGCGGTGGCGATGCTCGACAAGAAGCTGCTCTCCGACACGACGCTCGGCGATATCCTAAGCAGCGCGCGCGCGGAGGCCCGCAAGCGTTGACCGTCATCGTCGCCCGGCCCGCACAGCAACGGCGCAACGCCACCCAGCGCCACGCGCTGGTGGCGACGTCGCATATGCGGCTGATGATGCTGCTGATGCTGTTCGCCGCGGCGGTGACGTTGGTCATCGGCCGGCTGGCGATGCTCGGCATCATGTCGGGTGGCGAGGCGGAGGCGCGCGTCGTCGCACTGGCCGCGCGCGGCGACATCGTCGACCGCAACGGCGCGCCGCTCGCGCGGACGATCGATGCATGGACGATCGCGGTCCACCCCAAGCAGATCATCGGCGACAAGATGGAGATCGCCAGCCGGCTCGCCGCGCTGATGCCCGATCGCGGCGATCAGGCCTGGTTCTACGGCCAGCTCACCCGCCCGATCAGCTTCGTCTACCTCCAGCGCCGCGCCAGCCCCGCGCTGGTCGAGCAGGTCAATGCGATCGGCGAACCGGCCTTGGTCTTCGCGCGCGAGACGCAGCGGCTCTATCCGCAATCGACGATGGCGAGCCACGCGCTCGGCTTCCTGTCGACCGACGGCCACGGCATGAGCGGCATGGAGCGCGTGCTCGACGAGCGGCTGCTCGACCCGACCAAGGCGGGCCAGCCGGTCGCGCTGTCGCTCGACGTGCGCGTGCAGGCGGCGATGGAGAGCGAACTCAGCCGCGCGATGAACACCTTCTCCGCGCGCGGCGCCGGCGGCATCGTCCTCGACGTCGCCACCGGCGAGGTGATCGCGATGGTGTCGCTGCCGACCTTCAACCCCAATCGCGTCGGCATGGCGGGCTCGGAAGAGCTGCGCAACATCACGACGCAGAGCGTGTTCGAGCTCGGCTCGACCTTCAAGCCGATCACCGTCGCGACCGCGATCGATACCGGCACGGTGACGCTCAACCGCAAGTTCGACGCGACGCATCCGCTGAAGGTCGGCGGCTTCACCATCCATGACGAGCGCGGCGATCCGCAGCGCTGGCTGTCGATGCCGGAAACGCTGATCTATTCGTCCAACATCGCCACCGCGCGGATCGCCGACGAGGTCGGGCCGCAGAAGATGCAGGCGATGTTCCGCAAATTGGGCTTCGACACCAAGCCCGACATCGAGCTGCGCGAGAAGGGCCGGCCGCTGATGCCGACCTATTGGGCGCGCACGACGACGATGACCACCGCCTACGGCCACGGCATCGCGGTGACGCCGCTGCATCTCGCCAGCGCCTATGCCGCGCTGGTCAACGGCGGCATCTGGCGGCCGGCGACGCTGATGAAGGTCGATCCGGGCAAGGCGCCGGTCGGCCGCCGCGTGATCAGCGAGCAGACCAGCGCGCGGATGCGCCAGATGCTGCGGCTGATCGTGCTGCGCGGCACGGGGCGCAAGGGCGAGGCGCCAGGCTATCGCGTCGGCGGCAAGACCGGCACCGCCGAGGCGGCGGTCGCGGGCGGCTACGACCATTCGCGCAACGTCGCGACCTTCGCGGCGGCTTTCCCGATGGACGCGCCGCGCTATGTCGTGCTGGCGATGCTCGATTCGCCGCTCGGTACGAAGGAGACCTCCGGTTGGAAGACTGCCGCCTGGAACGCCGCGCCCGTCGTCGGGCGCACGATCTCGCGCGTCGGCGCGATGCTCGGCGTGGTGCCCGACGAGCGGCACGACCTCGACGTGTCGGAAATGATGCCGCTGATCTGGCAGGACCCCAAGCGGGCCACCGGCAATTGAGGAGCGCGCGATGAGACTGGGCGCACTCACCGGCGGCGGCGAGGATGCGGTCGTCACCGGTTTCGCGATCGATCACCGCAAGGTCGCACCCGGCACGATCTTCGGCGCCTTCCAGGGCGCGCGCGTCAACGGCGAGGATTATATCGCCGAGGCGGTCCGCTCGGGCGCGATCGCGGTGGTGACGCGGCCCGGCGTCGCGGTCGACGGTGCCGTCGCGATCGTCGACGACAATCCGCGCGAACGGTTCGCGCGCGCCGCGGCGACCTTCTTCGCGCCGTTTCCGGAGGTCGCGGTCGCGGTGACCGGCACCAACGGCAAGACCTCGACGGTCGAGATGACGCGGCAGCTCTGGCGGATGGCGGGCGCGCATGCCGCCTCGATCGGCACGCTCGGCGTCACCACCGCCGACGAGCGGGTGACCACCGGGCTGACCACGCCCGACGTCGTCACCTTCCTGTCCAACGTCGCCGGGCTCGCGCGCGAGGGGATCACGCACGTCGCGTTCGAAGCGTCGAGCCACGGCCTCGTCCAATATCGCACCGAAGGACTGACCGTCGCCGCCGCGGCCTTCACCAACCTCAGCCGCGACCACCTCGATTACCACGGCGACATGGGCGCCTATCTCACCGCCAAGCTGCGTCTGTTCTCCGAGGTGCTGAGCCCCGAGGGGACCGCGGTGGTCTGGGCGGACGACGTCCACGCCGCGCGGGTGATCGACCTCGCCCAGGCCCGCGGCAACCGGCTGGTGACGGTCGGCGAGCGCGGCGCGACGCTGCGGCTGGTCGGACGCGACCCGACCTTGCTGGGGCAGGGGCTGACGATCGAGGCGGAGGGGCAGGCGCACCGCGTCACGCTGCCGCTGATCGGCGGCTATCAGGCGGCGAATGCGCTCGTCGCGGCGGGCCTCGTCATCGCGACCGGCGGCGACGTCGCGCGGACGATCGCCGATCTCGCGCGGCTGCAACCCGTCCGCGGCCGGCTGGAGCGTGCGGCGATCGCGCGCAGCGGCGCGCCGGTCTACGTCGATTACGCGCATACCCCCGATGCGCTGGAGGCGGCGATCGCCGCGCTCAAGCCGCATGCTGGCGGCCGGTTGATCGTCGTGTTCGGCGCCGGCGGCGATCGCGACCCCGGCAAGCGCGAGACGATGGGGCAGGTCGCGCAGATGCAGGCCGACCTCGCCATCGTCACCGACGACAACCCCCGTACCGAGGACCCCGCCGCGATCCGCGCCGCGATCCTGAAGGGCGCGACCAACGCCCGCGAAATCGGCGACCGCCGCGAGGCGATCGCCGCGGCGGTGCGCGAGGCGGGGCCGCAGGACATCGTGCTGATCGCCGGCAAGGGCCACGAGCAAGGCCAGATCGTCGGCGACATGGAACTGCCCTTCGACGACGTCACCGTCGCGCGGGAGTATGCCGCGTGAGCCGCCGTCTAATCCTCCCCGGTACGGGGAGGGGGACCATGCGTAGCATGGTGGAGGGGGGGCGCCGCACAGGCCTCGCGCTCTCTGGTCGCGGCCGTGCCTTATGGGGAAGCCCCCCTCCACCACGCTCTACGAGCGCGGTCCCCCTCCCCGTGGCGGGGAGGATGTGATGAGCCTCTGGACCGCAGCCGAAATCGCCGTCGCCACCTCGGGCACCGCCTCCGCCGATTTCGCCGCCACCGGCGTCGCCTTCGACAGCCGCGAGGTGGGTGCCGGCGACCTGTTCGTCGCGCTCACCGGCGAGAGCACCGACGGCCACCGCTTCCTGCCGCAGGCGTTCGCGCAGGGTGCGGCGGGGGCGATCGTCTCGGCCGCGACCGACCATCCGCACGTCCGCGTCGCCGACACCTTCGCCGCCTTGAACGACCTCGGCCGTGCCGCCCGCGCGCGGATGGCGGGGACGGTGATCGGCGTCACCGGCTCGGTCGGCAAGACCAGCGCCAAGGAGGCGTTGTTCGCCGCGCTCGACCGGTCGCTGCCCGGCGCGGTCCATCGTTCGGTAAAGAGCTACAACAACCATACCGGCGTGCCCCTCAGCCTCGCCCGCATGCCGCGCGACACGAAGATCGGCGTGTTCGAGATGGGCATGAACCATGCCGGCGAGCTCGCCGAACTGACGAAACTGGTGCGGCCCCATATCGCGATCGTCACCGCGATCGCGCCGGCGCACACCGCCTTCTTCCCCGACGAAAGCGCGATCGCCGACGCCAAGGGCGAGATCTTCCGCGGCCTCGAGCCCGGCGGCGTCGCCATCGTCCCCTACGACAGCCCGCACCGCGACCGCCTGATGGCCGCCGCCGCGCCTTATGCCGCGCGCACCGTCACCTTCGGCCTCACCAAGGGTGCCGACGTCCGCGCGATCGAGGCGATGCGCCTGCCCACGGGGGGCTCGTTCGTCACCGCCAGGATCGGCGAGCGCGAATTGTCGTTCACTCTGTCGCAGCCCGGCATGCACTGGGTCTCCAACGCGCTCGCGGTGCTCGCCGCGGTCGATGCCGCGGGTGCCGATCTCGCCCGCGCCGGTCTCGCGCTCGGCGAGATGGGCGGCCTCGCCGGCCGCGGCGCGCGCTTCGTCGCGACCGGCGACGTGCTGGTGATCGACGAAAGCTACAACGCCAATCCCGCCTCGATGCGCGCGACGCTCGCGGTGCTCGCCGACGAGCCTGGCCGTCACTTCGCGGTGCTCGGCGAGATGCGCGAGTTGGGCGACGCCTCCGACGACTTTCACGCCGATCTCGCCGGGCCGGTGCTCGCCGCGCGGGTCGAAGCGGCCGTGCTGGTCGGCGAAGCGATGGCGCCGCTCGCCAAAGCCCTTGAGGGACGCACCCAAGTCATGCATGTGGCCGACGCCGCCGCCGCGCTCGGCCAGGTGAAGGCCCTGGCCCGCGCCGGGGATGCGGTGCTCGTCAAAGGGTCTAACGGTGTCGGGTTGTCGCGGGTGGTCGCGGGACTCGCCAATGCGGGCGATCAGCGATCGCTGGGGGGCGGAACGTAATGCTATATTGGATCGCCGAGCATCTGGGTTTCACCGGATTGCTGAACCTCATCCGCTACCAGTCCTTCCGGACCGGTGCGGCGGTCGCGACGGCGCTCCTGATCGGGCTCATCATCGGGCCGCGCTTCATCGGCTGGCTGCGCGTGCGCCAGGGCAAGGGGCAGCCGATCCGCGCCGATGGGCCGCAGACCCACCTCGCCAAGCGCGGTACGCCGACGATGGGCGGGCTGATGATCCTCACCGCGATGAGCCTCGCGATCCTGATCTGGATGGACCTCAGCAACCCCTACGTCTGGTCGTGCCTGTTCGTGACGCTGGGGTTCGGCGCGATCGGGTTCATGGACGATTACGACAAGGTCCGCAAAGCCAGCACCGCGGGCGTCTCCGGCCGGACGCGCCTTCTGCTCGAATTCGCCATCGCCGGCATCGCCTCGTGGATCATCATGGGGCAGAACGGGCCGCATCTCTATCTGCCGTTCACCGACCGCTTGTACCTCGACCTCGGCTATGCCTTCCCGCTGTTCGCCGCCTTCACCATCGTCGCCTTCGGCAATGCGGTGAACCTGACCGACGGGCTCGACGGGCTCGCGACGATGCCGGTGATCATCGCCAGCGTCGCCTTCATGCTGATCGTCTATCTGGCCGGCAACGTGAAGTTCGCCACCTATCTCGGCATCCCGCACGTACCGGGGGCGGGCGAGCTGGCGATCTTCTGCGGCGCGGTGATCGGCGCCGGGCTCGCCTTCCTGTGGTTCAATGCGCCCCCCGCGGCGGTATTCATGGGTGACACCGGCAGCCTCGCGCTCGGCGGCGCGCTCGGCACGATCTCGGTGGTCGCGCATCACGAAATCGTGCTCGGCATCGTCGGCGGCCTGTTCGTCGTCGAGGCGCTTTCGGTGATCATCCAGGTGTTCTTCTACAAGCGCACCGGCAAGCGCGTCTTCCGCATGGCGCCGATTCACCATCATTTCGAACAGCTTGGCTGGAGCGAGCCGACCGTCGTCATCCGCTTCTGGATCATCAGCCTCGTGCTGGCGCTCGCCGGCCTGTCGACGTTGAAGCTGCGGTGATCACCAGCCCGACCTTCGCCGGCCGGCGCTATGCCGTGCTCGGCCTCGCCCGCTCCGGCCTCGCCACCGTCCGCGCGCTCGCCGCGAGCGGCGCCTATGTCGTCGGCTGGGACACCGACCCGGAGGCGCGCGCGCGTGCCGCCGCGATCGACGGCGTCATCGTCCACGATATCGCCGAACTGAGCCTCGATGGCGCGGCGGGGCTCGTCGTTTCGCCGGGCGTGCCGCTCAACACGCATCCGCTCGCCGCGCGCGCGCGCGAGGCGGGCGTGCCGGTGATCGGCGATATCGAATTGTTCGCGCAGGTCCGCGGCGACCTGCCGCCGCACAAGGTCGTCGGCATCACCGGCACCAACGGCAAATCGACGACGACCGCGCTGATCCACCATATCCTCCGGACCGCGGGCGTGCCCAGCCTGATGGGCGGCAACATCGGCCTGCCGATCCTCGAACAGCCGCCGCTGCCCGCAGGCGGCGTCTATGTGCTCGAACTGTCGAGCTACCAGCTCGACCTGACGCAGGGCCTCGATTGCGACGTCGCGGTGCTGCTCAACGTCACCCCGGACCATCTCGATCGCTACGACGGGTTCGAGGCTTATGCCGCCTCCAAGGCCCGGCTGTTCGCGATGCAGTCGCCCGCGCATGACGCGATCATCGGCATCGGCGACGCCCCCTCGGCGCAAATCGCGCGCGGTCTGTCGGCACGCGGCGAGCATCTCACCAAAATCGCGCCCGGCATCTGCATGGACCAGTCCCACTGGCCCGCACTGCAAGGCCCGCACAATGCGCAGAACGCCCTCGCCGCGATCGCCGCGGTCAAGGCACTCGGCGTGTCGGAGGCGGATATCGACCGCGGCCTCGCCAGCTTCACCGGCCTGCCGCACCGGATGGAGACGGTGGCGGTCCGCAACGGCGTCACCTTCGTCGACGACAGCAAGGCGACCAATCCGGAGAGCACCGCCCCCGCGCTCGGCGCGTTCGGCCGCATCCACTGGATCGTCGGCGGCAAGCGCAAAGGCGACGACCTCGACGCCTGCGCGCCCTATTTCGACCGCGTCGTCGCCGCCTATACGATCGGCGAGGCCGGGCCGCTGTTCGCCGGGCTGCTCGAAGGCCGCGTGCCCACGGTCACCCACAGCGGCGATCTCGCCGCCGCGGTCGCGCAGGCCGCCGCTGCGGCGCGGCCCGGAGACACCGTGCTCTTGTCGCCGGCCTGTGCTAGCTTCGACCAGTTCCGCGATTACGAGGAGCGCGGTGCCGCGTTCCGCGCGGCGGTGGAGGCCCTCGCATGACCAGTGCCGGTATGACCGACGCCGAGCGCGACACGCTGATCGCCAAGGTCAAGCGGCGCGGCGGGCGTGGCGACAGCTCGCCGCTCGGCACGTGGTTCTGGGACATCGACCGGATGCTGCTGCTGCTGACGCTGTTCCTGATCGCGATCGGCCTGATCGCGGTCGCGGCAGCGAGCCCGGCGACCGCGGTCCGCTATTCGGGCGAGCATCACAAATTCACCCCGCTCTATTATTTCTGGCGGCAGCTCATCTGGGTCGGCATCTCGCTGCCGGTGCTGTTCGGCGTATCGATGCTGCCGGTGCCGCTCGCGCGGCGGCTGGCACTGGGCGGCGCGGCGGTGCTGGTCGTCTGCCTCGCGCTCACGCCGTTCGTCGGCAACAGCATCAACGGCGCGCGGCGCTGGATCGGCTATGGCTTCGCGCAGTTCCAGCCGTCCGAATTCCTGAAACCCTTGTTCATCGTGACGGTGGCGTGGCTGCTGTCGCTGAAGGCCAAGGACCCCGAACTGCCGACCGTGCTGATCACTGGCGCGATGACCGGGCTGATCGCGGTGCTGCTGATGCTGCAACCCGATTTCGGCCAGACCGTGATCTTCTGCACGGTATGGCTGGCGCTGCTGATGATCGCGGGGACGCCGATGCGAATCCTCGGCGGCATCATTGCGATGGTGCCGGTCGGGCTGACCGCGGCCTATATGTTCTACGGCACCGCGCGCAATCGTATCGACGCCTTCCTGTTCCCGAGTGTCGAGGGCGAGGGGGCGAGCGACCATTTCCAGACCAACGCCGCGCATGCGACGATCACCAGCGGCGGCTGGACCGGTACCGGCCCCGGCGGCGGCACGGTCAAGTTCGGCCTGCCCGAGGCGCATACCGATTATATCTATTCGGTGATCGGCGAGGAATTCGGCCTGATCGCCTGCGCGATCATCGCGCTGGTGTTCCTTGCGATCGTCGTGCGCGTCTTCGTCAAATTGCTCGACGAGCAGGACGAGTTCAAATTGCTTGCCGCCTCGGGGCTCGCGGTGCAATTCGGGGCACAGGCGTTGGTGTCGATGGCGGTGAATACCGGGCTCGCGCCGTCGAAGGGGATGACGCTGCCGTTCATCAGCTACGGCGGGTCGTCGATGATCGCGCTGTCGATCGGCATGGGGCTGCTGCTCGCATTCACGCGGCGCAACCCGTTCCTGACGCGCAGCCCGTATGTGGTGAGATGGGGATCGAATTGAGCAAGCATTACGTCCTCGCCGCGGGTGGTACGGGGGGGCATATGGTCCCCGCCGCGGCGCTGGCCGAGGAATTGACCCGGCGCGGCCATCGCGTCGCCCTGATCAGCGACCAGCGCGGCGTCCGCTTCCCCGGCCTGTTCGCCGAAGGACCCGGCGGTATCCAGACGCACGTGCTGCCCGCCGGCCGTTTCCAGGTGAAGCGCCCGGCGGGCTGGCCGTCGGCGGTGCGCGAGATGCTGCGCGGCCGGGCGATGGCGCGCGAATTGTACCGCACCTTCAAGCCCGCCGCGGTGATCGGCTTCGGCGGCTATCCCGCGATGCCCGCGTTGCTCGCCGCCTTCGCCAACAAGATCCCGACCGCGGTGCACGAGCAGAATGCGGTGCTCGGCCGCGTCAACCGGCTGGTCGCCGGCCGCGTCGATGCGATCGCCACCTCCTATGCGACGACCGAGCGGCTGGCGGTGAAGCATGAGGGCAAGGTCCATCTCGTCGGCAATCCGGTGCGCGAGGCGGTGCTGGCGCTGCGCTCGCGGCCCTATCCCTTGCTCGAGGAGGACGGCATCTTCCGCGTCCTCGTCACCGGCGGCAGCCAGGGTGCGAGCATCCTCAGCCGCGTGGTGCCGGACGGGCTCGCCATGCTGCCGATCACCTTCCGCCGCCGCCTGCAGGTGACGCATCAGGCGCGGATCGAGGATATCGATGCGGTGCGCGCGCAATATGCCGAGCATCAGATCCCGGCCGAGCTCGCCACCTATCTCCCCGACATGCCCGAACAGCTCGCCTGGGCGCATCTGGTGATCGCGCGCGCCGGCGCCTCGACGATCGCCGAGCTGACCGCGGCGGGCCGGCCGGCGATCCTCGTGCCGCTGCCGTCCGCGACCGACGACCACCAGACCGCCAATGCGCGCGAGATCACCAAGGCGGGGGGGGCGCGCACCATCCCGCAGCCCGACTTCACCGCGGTGGAGCTGGCCAAGCAGATGCAGAAGCTCGGCCTCGATCCCGCCGCGCTGGAAAACGCCGCGACCCGCGCTAGGAGCGTCGGCCGCCCGCACGCGGTGCGCGACCTCGCCGATCTCGTCGAGAGCCTCGATTCGCCGGTATCGCGCCTGCCCGTCGGCAAGGCCGCCCCGCGCCAGGAGGCGTTCGCATGATCCGCATCCTGACACTCCTCCCCGGCACGGGGAGGGGGACCATGCGCAGCATGGTGGAGGGGGGGCTCCCCCTGCGCTGTGCTTCGTGGAGCCCCCCCTCCGTCACGGCTGCGCCGCGCCACCTCCCCGGCACGGGGAGGATCGAGCCATGATCCGCGGCGTTGCGACCGATATCGGCCCGATCCATTTCGTCGGCATCGGCGGTATTGGCATGTCGGGGATCGCCGAGGTGATGAAGAACCTTGGCTATACCGTGCAGGGCTCCGACGTTGCCGAGGGCTATGTCGTGCAGGGGCTGCGCGACAAGGGCATCGCGGTGACGATCGGCCATGCCGCCGCCAACGTGGCCGACGCGGCGGTGGTGGTCACCTCGACCGCGATCACGCGCACCAATCCGGAGGTCGAGGCGGCGCTGGAACGGCGCATTCCCGTCGTCCGCCGCGCCGAGATGCTCGCCGAGCTGATGCGGCTCAAATCGACCGTCGCGGTCGCCGGCACGCACGGCAAGACCACGACGACCTCGATGGTCGCCGCGCTGCTCGATGCGGGCGGGATCGACCCGACCGTCATCAACGGCGGCATCATCAACAGCTACGGCTCGAACGCGCGCCTCGGCGCGAGCGACTGGATGGTGGTCGAGGCGGACGAGAGCGACGGCAGCTTCCTGCGCCTCGACGGTACGATCGCGGTGGTCACCAACATCGATCCCGAGCATCTCGACCATTACGGCTCGTTCGACGCGGTCAAGGACGCCTTCGTCGAGTTCGTCGAGAACGTGCCTTTCTACGGCGCGGCGCTGCTCTGCCTCGATCATCCCGAGGTGCAGAACGTGCTGCCGCGCGTCCGCGACCGCCGCGTCGTCACCTACGGCTTCTCGGCGCAGGCGGATATCCGCGGCGTCGACGTCACGCCAGTGCCGGGCGGCAACCGCTTCGACTGCGTCGTGCGCGAGCGTGACGGCACCACCCGCGCGATCGAGGGGATCGAGCTGCCGATGCCCGGCCGCCACAACGTCCAGAACGCGCTCGCCGCGATCGGCGTCGCGCTCGAACTCGGCATTCCCGATGCGACCATCCAGCAGGGCTTTTCCGCGTTCGGTGGGGTCAAGCGCCGCTTCACCAAGGTCGGTGAGGTCGAGGTCGACGGCGGCTTCGTCACGATCATCGACGATTACGGCCATCACCCGGTCGAGATCCGCGCCGTGCTCGCCGCCGCACGCGAGGGCGCGCGCGGCCGGGTGATCGCGGTCGTCCAGCCGCACCGCTATTCGCGGCTCGGCAATCTGATGGAGGACTTCCAGACCGCGTTCAACGATGCCGATCGCGTGCTCGTCACCCCGGTCTATGCCGCGGGCGAGGCGCCGGTCGAGGGCGTCGACGCGCAGGCTTTGGTCGACGGGCTCAAGCGCCGCGGCCATCGCTCGGCGGCGACGATCGCCGACGCCGATGCGCTGGCGGACGAACTCGCGGCGACGATCCAGGCGGACGACATGATCGTCTGCCTCGGCGCGGGCGACATCACCAAATGGGCGGCGGGGCTGGCCAGCGCGATCGGAGAGCGGCGATGAACGACTGGTTCGATGCGGGGCTGAAGCTGCAGAAGCAGATGCTCGATGCGCAGCGCAAGTCGCTCGAAGCCGGCGGCCACGCGGTCGGCGCCGGCGAGGCGCTGGTCCAGGCGCAGGAGGCGACGCGCAAGGCGGCCGAGGCGAATCTCGCCGCGATCCAGGCGTGGACGCGACTATGGGGTGTCGGCCCTTGGTGAATGCGGGGATCATCGATCTCCCGGCCGTGCGCGGGCGCCTGACCGAGGGCGCGCCGCTGGCGCCCCTTGTCTGGTTCAAGTCGGGCGGCGCCGCGCAATGGCTTTTCGAGCCAAGGGACGCCGACGATCTCGCCGATTTCCTACGCGAATGCGATCCGGCAATGCCGGTGATGGCGCTCGGCCTCGGCTCGAACATGATCGTCCGCGACGGCGGCGTGCCCGGTGTGGTGGTGCGGCTCGGCAAGGCGTTCGCGCAGGTCGAGCGACTCGACGACACCAGCCTGCGCTGCGGCGGCGGCGCGAGCGGCATCCTCGTCTCCTCGACCGCGCGCGATGCCGGCATCGGCGGCGTCGAATTCCTGCGCTCGATCCCCGGCACGGTCGGCGGCTTCGTGCGGATGAACGGCGGCGCTTATGGCCGCGAGGTCAAGGACGTGCTGGTCGACTGCGACGTCGTGCTGCGCTCCGGCGAGCGCCGCACGCTCGGTGTCGCGGACCTCGGCTATACCTATCGCCACAGCGATCTGCCCGCGGGCGCGGTGGTGATCGCCGCGACCTTCCGCGGCCATGCCGCCGAGCCCGCCGCGATTGGCGCCGAGATGGACCGGATCGCCGCCGAGCGCGAGGCGTCGCAGCCGCTGCGCTCGAAGACCGGCGGATCGACCTTCAAGAACCCCGCCGGCCACAAGGCGTGGGCGCTGATCGACGCCGCCGGCTGCCGCGGCCTGACCCGCGGCGATGCGCAGGTGTCGGAGAAACATTGTAATTTTCTGCTCAACCTCGGCTCGGCCACCTCGGCGGAGATCGAGGCGCTGGGCGAAGAGGTGCGGGACAAGGTGAAGGCACATTCGGGCGTGACATTGGAATGGGAAATCCAGCGGGTCGGGGTGGCGAAGTGATGGGTACGATGAAATTCCTCCCCGGCACGGAGTATCGGGTCGGATTGTCCCCCGGACGATCCTTGAACATGCGGGGCATGTTCAACCCGATGCTGGGGACCATGCGCAGCATGGTGGAGGGGGCTCTCCACGCAGTGCAGCGTCTGCGGATGCCCCCCTCCGTCAGCGCTGCGCGCTGCCACCTCCCCGTGCCGGGGAGGATTTGATGCACATCGCAGTTCTCATGGGCGGCTGGTCGGCCGAACGCCCCGTGTCGCTGCAATCGGGCAACGGCTGTGCCGACGCGCTCGAATCGCTCGGCCATCGCGTCACCCGCATCGACATGCAGCCCGACGTCGCCGCGCGACTCGCCGAGGCCAAGCCCGATCTCGTCTTCAACGCGCTGCACGGCTCTCCCGGTGAGGACGGCAGCGTGCAGGGCATGCTCGACCTGATGGGCATCCCCTATACGCATTCGGGCCTCGCCACCTCGGTGATCGCGATCGACAAGGTGCTGACCAAACAGGTGCTCGTCCCCGCCGGCATCCCCATGCCCGGCGGCCGCATCGTCAAATGCGCCGAGATCTTCGAACGCGATCCGCTCCAGCGCCCCTATGTGCTCAAGCCCATCAACGAAGGCTCGTCGGTCGGCGTCGCGATCGTCACCGACGACGGCAATTACGGCAATCCGATCGGCCGCGACGTCGCCGGCCCGTGGCAGCAATTCACCGAATTGCTCGCCGAGCCCTATGTCCGCGGCCGCGAATTGACCACCGCGGTACTCGGTGACCGCGCGCTCGGCGTCACCGAGTTGAAGCCCAAGAACGGCTGGTACGATTTCGACGCCAAATATACCGACGGCCTCACCGAACACGTCTGCCCGGCGGATATCCCCGATCCGATCGCCGACGCCTGCAAGAGCCTCGCGCTCGAGGCGCATCGCCTGCTCGGCTGCAAGGGCGCGTCGCGGTCCGACTTCCGCTGGGACGACGAACGCGGCGTCGACGGCCTGTTCCTGCTCGAGGTCAACACCCAGCCCGGCATGACGCCGCTCAGCCTCGTCCCCGAACAGGCGCGCCATATCGGCATGAGCTATGCCGACCTCGTCCAGGCGATCGTCGACGAGGCCCTCAGGGACCCCGCCCTGAAGGACCCACGGGGATGAGCCGGACGATCAAGCGCGGGCCGCCGCCCAAGCGGCCGACCGGGCGGCGAAAGCAACCGGTGCGCAAGGTTTCGCTGTTCGAGCGCGCGGTGTCCGCCGTGCCGGTCAGCGAGGAGACGATCCGCAAGGCGGCGACCTGGACGATCACCGGCGGCGGCATCGCGCTGGCGCTCGCCGCGGTGACGTGGATCGGCATCCCCGGCATGATCGGTTCGGCGATCGCCGAAGGCGCGGGGCAGGCGGGCTTCCGCGTCGAGCAGATCGAGGTGACCGGGCTCAAGCGGATGGACCGGATGAGCGTCTACGCGGTCGCGCTCGATCAGCAGAGCCGCGCGATGCCGCTCGTCGATCTGGAGGCCGTGCGGCAGAAGCTGCTGCGCTACGGCTGGATCGCCGACGCGCACGTCTCGCGCCGGCTGCCCGACACGTTGCTGGTCGACATCGTCGAGCGCAGCCCGGCGGCGGTGTGGCAGGACAATGGCCAGCTCACGCTGATCGACAAGGACGGCGTGCTGCTCGAACCCGTCCGGCCCGACGCCATCCCCGATCTGCCTCTGGTGATCGGCCCCGGCGCCGACCGGCAGGAGGCGGGCTATCAGACGCTGCTCGCCGCCGCGCCCGCGCTCAAACCGCGGGTCAAGGCGGCGACCTGGATCGGCAACCGCCGCTGGGACCTGACCTTCGACAGCGGCGAGACGCTGGCGCTGCCCGAGGACGGCGCGCCCGCGGCCTTGCTCAAATTCGCCGAACTCGATGGCGCACGGCCGCTGCTCGGGCGCGGCTGGATCCGTTTCGACATGCGCGACCCGAGCAAATTGGTCGCGCGCAAGCCGGGGGCGAGCATGGCGCATAACGTGCCGGACCCGAGCGAGGTGGCGACACCGTCGACCGATACGACCAACAGGCAAGCGGGGGCTGAGGGCTAATGGCGAAGGTTGCACCGGAAGGATTGATCACGGCGCTCGACATCGGGTCGTCGAAGGTCTCGGCGATGATCGCGCAGAAGGGCGACGGCGGCGAGTTGATCGTGCTCGGCACCGGCCAGCGCGAGAGCCGCGGCGTCAAGCGCGGCTATATCGCCGACATGGCGGCGACCGAGGCGGCGGTGCGCGAGGCGGTCGAACAGGCGGAGCGGATCGCCGGGATCAACATCGAGAACGTCTGGGTCGGCTTCTCCGCCGGGGGCCTGGTCAGCGACGTCGCCGAGGTCGAGTTCGAGCTGGGCGGCCATCGCGTCGAGCAGCAGGATATCGACGCTTTGCTCGCCGCGGGGCGCAATTCCATCGATCCGCAGGGGCGGATGGTGCTCCACGCCCAGCCCGCGCTCTACACGCTCGATGGGCTGACCGGGGTCAAGAAGCCGCTCGGGCTGCATGCCGACCGGCTCGGCGTGCACATCCACGTCGTCGCCGCCGACGGCTCGCCGGTGCGCAACCTCGACCTGTGCGTCCGTTCCGCGCATCTCGAGGTCAAGTCGATCATCGCCGCGCCCGTCGCCACCGGGCTCGCCTGCCTGTCCGACGAGGAGCGCGAGCTCGGCGTCGCGCTGGTCGAGCTGGGGGCGGGGATCACCAACGTCTCGCTGTTCGCGGGCGGCATGCTCGTCGGCCTGTGCTCGATCCCGATGGGCGGGCAGGACATCACCGACGATATCGCCAGCGCCTTCGGCACCCGCCGCGCGCAGGCGGAGCGGATGAAATGCTTCCACGGTTCGGCCAACGCTTCGCCGCGCGACAATCACGAGATGATCCCGGTGATGCCGATCGCCGCCGAGGACGACGTCCATGGCGGGATGCAGATCACCAAGGCGCAGCTGATCGGCATCGTCCGCCAGCGGCTTGAGCATCAGATGGACGAAATCCGCAAATCGCTGGCGCAGCTCAAGTTCGAGGGGCCGGTCGGGCGGCAGGTGGTGCTCACCGGCGGCGGCGCCGAGCTCAAGGGCATCGCCGATTACGCGCAGCAGGCGCTCGGCCGTTCGGTGCGGATCGGCCGGCCGCGCGGGCTGACCGCTCTGCCGGAGGCGCATGGCGGCCCGGCGTTCGCGACGCTGGCGGGGCTCGCTTTCTACGCCGCGGCCGATCCGATCGACCTGCGCGGGGTCGCGCCGCAGCAAACCACCGTTCATCGGCAGCGTGGCATGGGCATGATGCGCAAGCTCATCCAGGCGGCGCGCGCGAATTATTGAGCGCCGATGACGACGATTGCGCGTTTTCTGTGGCACCGCATGAGTCGTTGAGGCAAAAGGTTAAATCAGTGTCCCGGCGCGTTTACCCGGATGGGGCGGAGAAAGTTACGTCATGAGCATCGAATTCATCACTCCCGAGGTCGACGAGCTGACCCCCCGCATCGCCGTGATCGGTGTCGGCGGTGCCGGCGGCAACGCCATCGCCAACATGATGCGCGCCGACGTGCAGGGCGTCGACTTCCTCGTCGCCAATACCGACGCGCAGGCGCTGAAATCGTCGATCGCACCGCATCGCATCCAGCTCGGCGCGAAGATCACGCAGGGCCTCGGCGCCGGATCGCGTCCCGAGATCGGCCGCGCCGCGGCGGAAGAGACGATCGACGATCTCGCCAAGCGGCTGGAAGGCGCACACATGTGCTTCATCGCCGCCGGCATGGGCGGCGGCACCGGCACGGGTGCGGCGCCGGTGATCGCCAAGGCGGCGCGCGACATGGGCATCCTGACGGTCGGTGTCGTCACCAAGCCGTTCAGCTTCGAGGGCAACCGTCGCGCCAAGAGCGCCGACGGCGGCATCGAGGAACTGCAGAAGTACGTCGATACGCTGATCGTCATCCCCAACCAGAACCTGTTCCTGATCGCCAACGCCAACACGACGTTCAAGGAAGCGTTCGAGATGGCGGACGAGGTCCTGCAGCAGGGCGTCCGCGGCATCACCGACCTGATGGTCATGCCCGGCCTCATCAACCTCGACTTCGCCGACGTCCGCTCGGTGATGCAGGAGATGGGCAAGGCGATGATGGGCACCGGCGAAGCGTCGGGCGACAATCGCGCGCTCGAAGCGGCGCAGAAGGCGATCGCCAATCCGCTGCTCGACGGCGTCAGCATGCAGGGCGCCAAGGGCGTCATCATCTCGATCACCGGCGGCGACGACATGCGCCTGCTCGAAGTCGACGAAGCCGCGAATCACATCCGCGACCTGGTCGATCCCGATGCCAACATCATCTGGGGTTCGGCGTTCAATCCCGAGCTGGAAGGCCGCATCCGCGTGTCGGTGGTCGCCACCGGCATCGATTCGGACGCCAAGCCGGGTGCCGCGGCGCCCGCGCCGGAAGCCGCCAAGTCGTTCAGCTTCGGCATGGGCCGGAAGACCGACGACAGCACTTCGTTCCGCCCGACCGGCGCGACGACGCCCGAGGCTCCGGCTGCGCCGGCTGCCGCGCCTGCCCCGGCCGCGCCGCCCGCACCGCTCGACCTGCAACCCGCCGACGCGGTGAAGCCGGATGCGCGACCCGCCGCGAGCGATGACGAACTGGTGCTCGGTGCCGAGACGATCGTTCCCGCCGCGCCGCAGCCCCAGCCGCAACCGCAGCCCCGCGCTTATGGCGAAGAGCCCTATGCCGCACCGGCGCGCGCGCCGGCACCCGACGCCGCAGCCGGCCGCCGCCCGTGGATCGCCCCGGGCAGCGAGGCCGCCGCGCCCGACGCCGCACCGCAGCCGCGCGTCAAGCTCGGCGGGACGTTGTTCGAGCGCATGTCCAACGCCGCCCGCGGCCCGGCACGCGAAGAGGCGCCCGAGGACGGCAAGGACCCGATCGACATCCCCCGCTTCCTCCACCGCCAGAACAACCAGTAACGCTTAATTCCTCCCTCGCGCAGCGGGGGAGGGGGACCGCCCGGCGCAGCCGGGTGGTGGAGGGGGCGTTTCCACCTACGACGTAGTTCGCCGTATCCTCCCCCTCCGTCAGTGCTTCGCACTGCCACAGTGCCGGGTTGAACGGCCGGGGGCCGTTCAACCCGGCACTCCCTGGCGGGGGAGGAATATAGTTTTCTCCCATCTGAGCTTCCCCCACCGATGTTCGTCGCCGTTCAGCCTCCGTTCGCCGCGCGTCGCGTGATCGGACATTGCCGGTTCAGGAGCGCTCGGCTCTAGTCGCCGCGACCTCATGCGATTTCCGTTGTCCTCCTTTCTGGCGCCCGCCGCGCTCCTGCTGGCGACCGCGCCCGCCGCCCTGTTCGCGCAGGAGGTGGTGCAGGCGCTGCCCGGCACCACCGACGCCGACCGGCTCGCCGAGCAGATGCGCGCGCTCGCGTCCAATCCGCGCGATCTCAACGCGCTGATCGCCGCCGCCGATCTGTCGCTGTCGCTCGGCGATCTCAGCGGTGCCGCCTCGCTCTACGCGCGCGCCGAGAAGGTGTCGGTCGGCGATCCGCGCATCAAGGCCGGCGAGGGCGCGATCCTCGTCCGCTCCGAGCGCCCCGGCGAGGCGCTGCGCTATTTCTCGCAGGCCGAGGCCGCCGGCGCCGACGTGCGCCGCTTCGCCGGCGACCGCGGCCTCGCCTACGATCTGATCGGCCAGCAGGAGCGCGCGCAGCGCGACTATCGCCTCGCGCTCAAGACCGATCCCGACGACGAGATCGTCCGCCGCTACGCGCTGTCGCTGGGCATCTCGGGCAAGCGCGAACAGGCGCTCGAACAGCTCGACCCGCTGCTCCGCAAGACCGACCGCAGCGCCTGGCGCATCCGCGCCTTCATCCTGGCGATGGGCGGCGATCAGGCGGGTGCCGAGAAGATCGCGACCACCATGCTGCCGCCCGGCATGGCGCAGGGCCTGATCCCGTTCTTCCGCCGGCTGCCGGCGCTGCCCGCCGCCGACCGGGCGTTCGCGGTGCATTTCGGCGAGGTCCACACCACGCCGGAGCGGCTCGCCGATTCGCGCCTCGCGCCGATCCTGCCGCAGCTCGCGCCCGAGCCGGCACCGGTCGCGCTCGCCGCGGTGCAGCCCGCCGTCCAGCCCGGCAAGAAGGACCGGCGCCGCCGCGGCAGCCGCGATGGCGTCGCGCTCGCATCGAACACACGGGTGCCGGTCCAGCCGTCCGTCGCCACCCGCACGCCAACACCCGCGCCGACCTATCAGCAGGCGACCGCCGCGCTCGCCCGCGTCCAGCCGCTGCCGTCGCAGCCGCAGGGCGCACCGGTGACGCTCGCCAGCACGCCGACGCCATCGCCGACGCCCGCCCCGGTGACGGCATCCGCGCTGCCGCCGGTCCGGACGAGCACGCCGGCGGTGACGCAAGCCGCGCCCGTGCAACTCGCATCGGTCCAGCCGCGCCCGTCGTCGCCCGTAACGGCTATCACGAGCGTACCGACACCGACACCGACACCGGTCTACAGCGCAACGGCATCGGCAAGGCTTCCCGCGACCCCGGCACCTCAGCCCGGCTTCACCACCACGCCGGCACCGCAGGTCGCGGTGCAGCCCGCCACAGCCAACCCGGCACCCGGCTTCACCGCCGCCGCGTCGCCGTCGAGCACGCCGCCCGCGGCGACGCCGAGCCAGCCCGTGGTCACCGCGACGACCACGCCGCCGGCCAATTACAGCGCACCGCCGTCGCGCGCCGAGGCGGACAGCGTGCTCGCGCGCATCGTCGCCGGCCTGTCGATCCCGGCGTCCGAATTGGGCGTGACCGAGCCGGTCAAGCCCGCACCGCTCGCCGCGATCCCGCCCGCCGATACCGCCGCACGCGTGATCGCCGAGGCCAAGGCCAAGGAAGCGCGCGACGCCGCGGCGGAGAAGGCGCTGGCGGTTCAGGCCGCCGCCGAGAAGCGCGCCGCCGACCGCAAGGCCGCGACCGACAAGAAGGCGCTCGCTGCCAAGAAGCTCGCCGACGCGAAGAAGCTCGCCGATGCCAAGGAGGCCGCCGAGGAGAAGAAGGCCGCCGCCGAGGAAAAGCGCCTCGCCCGCGCCAATCCGGAACGCATCTGGGTACAGGTGGCCGGCGGCGCCAATGAGAACGATCTGCCCAAGGCCTATGCCGCGGTGAAGGCGAAGGCGCCGACGGTGTTCGCCGGCCGCAGCGCCTGGTCGACGCCGCTGCGCGCCACCAACCGCGTGCTCGTCGGCCCGTTCAAGACCGACGCCGAGGCGCGCAGCTTCGTCAACCAGCTCAAGAAGGAAGGCGTCGCGACCTTCACCTTCACCAGCGACCCCGGCCAGACCGTCACCAAATTACCGGCCGGCAGGGGTAAATGAGCCTGCGCGCGCCCTGGGCCTCGAACCCGGCGCGCAGCAAAGGTCGCCGTTACGAGGAACAGACCGGGACCGCCCGCGGTCCGCGCGACGATTTCCAGCGCGACCGCGACCGCATCATCCATTCGATCAGCTTCCGCCGCCTGCGTCACAAGACGCAGGTGTTCATGGCGCCCGATGGCGACCATTTCCGCGTCCGCCTGACCCACAGCCTCGAGGTCGCGCAGATCGGCCGGACCATCGCGCGCGTGCTCGGCCTCAACGAGGACCTTACCGAGGCGCTGTGCCTCGCACACGATATCGGCCACCCGCCGTTTGGTCATGCCGGCGAGGATGCGCTCAAGGTCGCGCTCGCCGATGCCGGCGGTTTCGATCACAACGGCCATACGTTGCGTGCGCTGACGCTGATCGAGCGGCCCTATCCGCGCTGGAACGGGCTCAATCTGACGTGGGAGACGCTGGAGGGGCTCGCCAAGCACAATGGCCCGGTCCGCCATCCCGGCTGGGCGCTACGCGAGGCGGATGCGCATTTCCCGCTCGATCTGACCAGCCACGCCAGCCTCGAGGCGCAGGTCGCGGCGATCGCCGACGACATCGCCTATGACAATCACGACATCGACGACGGGCTGCGCGCCGGGCTGCTGACGCTCGACCAGTTGCTCGCGGTGCCGATCGTCGCGCGCGGCTGGGCGGGGGCGTGTGCGCGCTTTCCCGATGTCGCGCCCAAGCGGCTGGCGAGCGAACTCGTCCGCAGCCAGATCGGCACGATGGTCAACGATCTGATTGACGAAACCCGCCGCCGCATCGCCGCCTCGGGCGTCACCAGCGCCGACGACGTTCGCGCGGCGGGGGAGGCATTGTGCGGCTTCTCACCGGCGATGCGCGAGGAGGAGCGCGACCTCAAGCGCTTCATGTACGCCAACCTCTACCACCATCCGCGCCAGCTCGCCGCCGCCGATACCGCCCACGGCATCGTCACCGGCCTGTTCGAGGCCTATCGCGCCGACCCAGCGGCGATGACCACCGAATGGGCCGAGGACGTGCCGCACGACGAACCCGGCCGCAGCCGCCACATCGCCGACTTCATCGCCGGCATGACCGACCGCTACGCCATCGCCCGCTATCGCGAACTGGTCGGCGCCATCGAATTGCCTGAAGGGTTTTAGGGAAGGAGCCATGCGCGGGAGAGGGGGCTCGATGACCGCAGACGGTCGAGCCCCGCGTCCCGTGGCCCACCGGGTGACGGAAGCGCATTCCCTCCCGGGACACGTCGACACCCAAGAAACGCCCCGCCAGTGCTCCTGCGAAGGCAGGAGCCCAGGGTTCCGAATGCCGTGAGCCGTTGCTCTGCTTGGCCCTCGCTTCCTGCTTCCGCAGGAACACTGCTGGGCATGCGCGGCGTGGTCGACCTTCGCGAAGGCTGTGCAGCGATCCGGGATGGCGGGCAGGGCAACCCCGCCCGCCGCCCGCCCGATACTTACCGCGACGCCAGCCGCGTCGGGCTCACCGCGCCGCGCGCATCGGCGGTGCGGAACGACACCGGCACGCCGTTGGCGGCACCGGTCACGCGGCTGCCGCGCACGACGAAGCGAAAACTTTCGCCGCCCAGAAGGCGACGGCCGCGGATCACGTGGCGGTCCGCCGACACGTCGGTCGCGGTGTAGACGTAGGTGCTCCCCTCGTGCTGGAACGTCCGTTCGGCATCGCGCGCCATAGCGCCGGTCGAGATGAGGGTGGCCGCCGCGACGGCCAGTAGGACAACAGTCTTGCGCATGATCGCCTCCCGCAGAGTGTATCGCGCTCGATCAGGTCCCCTCCGAACTTTCTGACGCTTGCTATATTGCAGTGCTGCAAGCCGCTCAAATGCAAATCCACAATGGACCGATTGTGCCGTACACAATCGATACGCCGCAACTGGCATAGTTCTGCGACATTTCGGACCTATCCTGCGCGTCCGGGAGCGAGGAGCATCGCATGTCTGAAGCGGCCATCGCATTGAATAGGTTCGGTTTAGGTGCCCGTGCGGACGAGTCGCCGCCGACCGACCCGCGCAACTGGCTGGCGACGCAGATCGCCGCCTACCAGACGACCCCCGCACCGATCGCCGCCGCGCCGACGAGTGCCAAGGTCGCCGCCGACCTCGCCGCCTATCAGGCGGTGCAACGCCAGATCCGCCAGACGCCGCCCCCGACCCCGGCCACGCCACCGATCGCCACCCCGCCGATGGCCACCCAGCCGATGACCGCGCCGTCGACGACACCGGCCGCCGCCCCGCGACGCGACGCCAAGCAGCTGGCGCGCGACACCGCCCAGCATGCCGCGCAACAGGATTACGCGGATCTGGTCGGCGCGCGCACCGCCGTGGCGATCGCCACGCCGACGCCCTTCGCCGAGCGGCTCGTCTGGTTCTGGTCGAATCACTTCGCCGTCTCGGCCGACAAGCTCGAACTCATCGGCCTGTCAGGTACACTGGAGATGGAGGCGATCCGCCCCCATGTCATGGGTCGCTTCGCCGACATGCTGTTCGCGGTCGAGCGCCATCCGGCGATGCTGCTCTATCTCGATCAGGCGGTGTCGGTCGGTCCCGACAGTCCGGTCGGCGCGAGGGCCGCCGCGCGTGGCCAGCGCAAGGTCGGGCTCAACGAAAATCTCGCGCGCGAGATCATGGAGCTGCACACGCTCGGCGTCCGCACCGGCTATACCCAGGCCGACGTCACCGAATTCGCCCGCGCGATGACCGGCTGGACGGTCGGCGTGATCGGCGGCGGCCCGGCCGCGCGCTTCGTCGCCGATCGGCCGCCGGGCAGCTTCGCCTTCGTGCCCGACATCCACCAGCCCGGCACGCGCACGATCCTCGGCAAGACCTATCCGGCGGGCGAGGAGGGGCAGGCCCGCGCCGCGCTCGCCGATTTCGCCGTCCACCTCGCGACCGCGCGCCATATCGCCACCAAGCTCGCCCGCCATTTCGCCGGCGACGCGCCGCCGCCGGCGATGGTCGCGCGGCTGGAAACGGCGTTCCGCCGCTCGAACGGCGATCTGCCCACCGTCTATCGCGCGCTGATCGCCTCGCCCGAGGCGTGGCGGCCGGCGCCGGCCAAGTTCAAGACGCCGTGGGAATGGGCGGTCTCCAGCTACCGCGCGCTCGGCCTCGCCGACGTCAAGCCGCAGGCGGTGCAGGGCCTGCTCAACCAATTGGGCCAGCCGGTGTGGAAGCCCGGCCAGCCCATCGGTTACGACGACACCGCGCCGAGCTGGGCCGGTCCCGATGCGGTGATGCGCCGCGTCGAGGCGGCGGAGCGCTTCGCCGCGCGCTCGGGCGCGACGATCGATGCGCGCGCGCTCGCGCCGCGGCTGTTCCCCGATGCGGTCTCGCCCGCGACGACGCAGGCGCTCGCCCGCGCCGAAAGCCCCGGGCAGGCGCTCGCGCTCCTGCTCGTCTCACCCGAAATGATGCGGAGGTAAGATCATGGATCGTCGCTCCTTCCTCGCCGCCGGCGGCCTCGGCCTGCTCGGCAGTTTCGCGCCGCGTATGGCCTTCGCCAAGGCGGCGACCGCCAAGCGCTTCGTCTTCATCATCCAGCGCGGTGCGGCGGACGGGCTCGGCACGATCGGCGCGGTCGGCGATCCCGCCTTCGTCGGCGCGCGCGGCGACCTCGCCGCCGACCTGACCTCGGGTACGAAGCTCGATGCGATGTTCGCGCTCCATCCGGCGATGGCCAACGCCGCCGCGCTTTATGGCAAGGGGCAGGCGCTGTTCGCGCATGCGATCGCCTCGCCCTATCGCGACCGCTCGCATTTCGACGGCCAGAACGTGCTCGAAACCGGCGGCATCGGCGCGTACCAGCTCAAGGACGGCTGGATGAACCGCCTGCTCGGCGTCGTTCCCACCGACGATGCGAAGGCGATCGCGATCGCCGCCACCGTGCCGATGGCCTTGCGCGGCCGCCGCGAGGTGGCGAGCTACGCGCCCTCGTCGCTGCCCGATGCGTCGGACGACCTGCTCGCTCGGGTAACGCAGCTTTATCAAGGCGATGCGCAGCTCCACGGGCTGTGGAACGAGGCGATGCAGACGCGCCAGCTGACCGGCGACCTAACCCGCGACAACGGCCGCAACGCCGCCGCGACCGGTGCGCTGGCGGCGCGGCTGCTCGCGCCGGCGAACGGCGCGCGCATCGCGACGATCGAGACCGGCGGCTGGGACACGCATGCCGGCCAGCGCGGCCGCCTCGCGACGCAGCTCAAGGGGCTCGATGCGATGCTCGGCGCGCTCCAGGCGGGGCTCGGCCCGGTCTGGGAGGATACTTTGGTGCTGGTCGCCACCGAATTCGGCCGCACCGTCGCGATCAACGGCACCGGCGGTACCGATCACGGCACCGGCACCGCGGCGATGCTGTTCGGCGGCGCGGTCCGCGGCGGCCGCGTCCTCGCCGACTGGCCCGGTCTCGCCCCCGCCAGCCTCTACGAAGCGCGCGACCTCAAGCCGACGACGCCGCTCGACGCCTTCATCGGCGGCGCGGTCGCCGACCATTTCGCGGTCGAGCCGCCCCGCGCCATGGCCGCGCTGTTCCCGGCGAGCGCGAAGACGGCGGCGATCGAGGGATTGCTGCGGGTGTGAGAGGCCGGCTGTCCTACATGCATTCCCTTTGCTAGATTAGCATCGACGCTCTTTTAAATTCCTCCCCCGCCAGGGGGAGGTGGCGCGGCGAAGCCGTGACGGAGGGGGAGGTAAGCGATGTCTTCGGTTGCCGTATCCTCCCCCTCCGTCAGGCCTACGGCCTGCCACCTCCCCCTGGCGGGGGAGGAATGCTCTATAACCCTGAACGTCGGTCTCGCCTCGACGTGGCGCATCGACCGATCAGTGCAGGAACGGAAACGATCACCCCCGATCGTTTCCATTAAGGTGTCCATCTTGTCCATGTCGTCCAACACGCCATGGTGCAGCGCAGCTATTTGTACCTACCCCGCTTGTGAGCTAGAGCAGGGGACTTTCGCCGAACGGACGCTCATGACGCTTTACACCCGCTTCGCCGCGCATGTCGCCGCGGCTCTCGACACGCTGACCGCGGCCGGCACGTTGCCCGCCGACCTCGACCGCAAGAACGTGACCGTCGAGCCGCCGCGCGACGTCACCCATGGCGATCTCGCCACCAACGCCGCGATGGTCCTCGCCAAGCCCGCCAAGCTCAACCCGCGGGCGCTCGGCGAGGCGCTCGCCGCCGAACTCGCCAGGCTCGACGACGTCGCCGAGGCGAGCGTCGCCGGCCCCGGCTTCATCAACCTACGTCTCACCGATGCGGCATGGCGCGACGAACTCGCGCAGATCCAGGCGGCGGGCGACGATTACGGCCGCTCGACGCTGGGGCAGGGGGTGAGCGTCAACGTCGAATACGTCTCCGCCAACCCGACCGGCCCGATGCACATGGGCCATTGCCGCGGCGCCGTCGTCGGCGATGCGCTCGCCGCGTTGCTCGAATTCGCCGGCCACAAGGTCATCCGCGAATATTACGTCAACGACGCCGGCGGTCAGGTCGACGTGCTCGCCCGCTCCGCGCACCTGCGCTACCGCGAGGCGCTCGGCGAGACGATCGCGATCCCCGAGGGGCTCTACCCCGGCGACTATCTCGTCCCCGTCGGGCAGGAGCTCGCCGCCGAATTCGGCGGCCGCTACGTCGATGCGCCGGAAGGCGAATGGCTGGCGCTGTTCCGCACCCGCGCGGTCGCGGCGATGCTGGTGATGATCCGCGCGGATCTCGCGCTGCTCGGCATCCACCACGACCTGTTCTCGTCCGAGGCGGAGTTGCAGGCCGCCGGCAAGCCCGAGGCGGCCGAGGCGGAGTTGCGGTCGCGCGGCCTCGTCTACGACGGCGTGCTGGAAGCGCCCAAGGGCGAGACACCCGAGGATTGGGAACCGGTCGAGCTGCCGCTGTTCCGCTCGACCCAGTTCGGCGACGATCAGGATCGGCCGATCAAGAAGTCGAACGGCCAATGGACCTATTTCGGCGCCGACCTCGCCTATCATTTCCAGAAGAGCCAGTCCGCCGACCAGCTCATCGACATCTGGGGCGCCGACCATGCCGGCACCGTCAAGCGCATCCAGGCCGCGGTCGCCGCGCTGACCGGCGGCAAGACGCGCTTCGACGTCAAGCTCGTCCAGATGGTACGGCTGCTGCGCGGCGGCGAGCCCGTCAAGATGTCGAAGCGCGCCGGCAATTTCGTCACGCTCGCCGACGTGGTGCGCGAGGTCGGCAAGGACGTCGTCCGCTTCACGATGCTGACCCGTCGCTCCGACGCGCAGATGGACTTCGACTTCGCCAAGGTGGTCGAGGCGTCGAAGGACAATCCGGTCTTCTACGTCCAGTATGCGCACGCCCGCGTCGCCTCGCTGCACCGCCGCGCCGAGGAGGCGGGGATCACCGCGCGTACCGCCGATCTGTCCCGGCTTGATACGGAGGAGCTGGCGCTGGTGAAGCTCGCCGCGCAATTCCCACGCATCGTCGAGACCGCCGCCACGGCGCGCGAGCCGCATAGAATTGCGTTCTATCTGTATGACTTAGCTGCCGCTTTCCACGCTTTGTGGAACGTCGGCAACGACCGGCCCGACCGTCGCTTCCTGGTGGTCGACGATCATGATGCCACCGCGGCGCGTCTGTTCTTGGCGACGGCGATCGCACAGATTATCCGTAACGGGCTGAGCATCATGGGTGTGGTCGCGGTTTCGGAGATGAAGTGATGGGGGACGGACTGGATCTGCGCGACGAGGATCGCCTGCCGTGGCTCGAAACCGTCGAGCCCGACGAGGAACAGGGTGCGCCGATCGGCAAGACGATCGCGCTGGTCGTCGTCGGGCTTGCCGTGCTCGCGCTCATCATCTTCGGCATCTACAAGCTGCAGACCCGCGCCACCGCGGACGGCCAGCTGATCGCGGCGCAGGACGGTGATTACAAGGTCAAGCCCGACGAGCCCGGCGGCCTCAAGGTCAAGGGCGAGGGCGATGCCGCGATTGCGACCAGCGCGGGCAAGGCGGGCAACGGCTCGATCGACCTCAATGCGGTGCCGGAAAAGCCGATCGACGGCCATCGCGTCACGCCGACCGCCAAGACCGCCGGCCCCGGCGGCAGCAACGCGGTCGCGCAGGTGCCCGCATCGAGCGGCAAGCTCGTCGCCGCGGAGCCGGTCAGCGTCCAGCGCAAGCCCGCGGCGACCGGCGCCAGCGGCTCGCTGGTCCAGCTCGGCGCCTATCCCAGCGAGGCGCTGGCGAACAGCGCATGGGACGGTTTCTCCAAGCGCTTCAGCTATTTGGCACCACTTGGCAAGTCGGTGCAATCGGTCGCCACCGGCGGCCGCACCCTCTACCGCCTGCGCGTCAACGCCGGCAGCGCCAACCAGGCCGCGGACATCTGCGGCCGCCTGCGCGTCGCGGGCGAAAGCTGCTTCGTCGCAAGCTGAGGGGGCCTAAAGTCCTCCCTCGCGTCAGCGGGGGAGGGGGACCGCGGCCGCAGGCCGTGGTGGAGGGGGCGCTTCCGCAGACGACACGGTTCGCCGCATCCTCCCCCTCCGTCACCGCTTCGCGGCGCCACCTCCCCCTGGCGGGGGAGGACTTAGCAACCAGCTTTGAACGCCACTCCTCCCCCTGGCGGGGGACGACTGAGGCCCCGACCCTCGCATCTTGCGCACACCCGCGCTAACCGTGGCGCATGAAGCCCGTCATCTTCGGCATCGCCGGTCTCGCCCTCACCCCCGACGAACGCGCCTTCTTCGCCGAGGCGGACCCCGCCGGCTATATCCTCTTCAAGCGCAACATCCGCGACCGCGAACAGGTCCGCGCCCTCACCGACGCGCTCCGGGACCTCTCCGGCCGCGCCGACCTGCCGATCCTGATCGACCAGGAGGGCGGTCGCGTCGCGCGCATGGGGCCGCCCGAATGGCCCGCCTTTCCCGGCGGCCCCGCCTTCGCCGCGCTCTACGAAACCGCGCCGATGTCGGCGATCCAGGCGATGCGCGCCAACGGCCAAGCGCTGGGCCTGATGCTTGCCGAGGTGGGCATCAGCGTCGATTGTGCCCCGATTATCGACGTTGCGCAGCCCGACACGACCGAGGCGATCACCTGCCGCGCTTATGGTGCCGAGCCGATGCAGGTCGCCGCGCTCGGCCGCGCGATGCTGGAGGGGCTGGCGGCCGGCGGCGTCGTCGGCGTCGTCAAGCACATGCCCGGCCACGGCCGCGCGCGGGTCGACAGCCACCATCTCCTGCCCACCGTCACTGCCGACGCGGCGGCGCTGGAGGTCGACCTGGAACCGTTCCGCACGTTGGCGCAGGCGCCGATGGGCATGACCTCGCACATCGTCTTCGAGGCCTGGGACCGCGACCGCCCGGCGACGTTGTCGCCGATCGTCATCGAACAGGTGATCCGCGGCGCGATCGGCTTCGACGGACTGCTGATGACCGACGACATCGACATGAAGGCGCTGTCCGGCACCGCCGGCGAGAAAGCGGCGGGTGCAATCGCCGCCGGTTGCGACGTCGTCCTCGATTGCTGGGCGCGGATGGACGAGATGGTCGAGATCGCCGGCCGGCTCGGCCCGATCGGCGATGCCGCCCGCGCGCGCCTCGATCGCGCGATGGCGAGCGTCGGCGCGCCCGAGGGCGACATCGACGCATTGATCGCGCAACGCGACGCGTTTCTCGCCCTGGTCTGATGGCCGAACCCGAACAGCTCACGCTCGATCTGGAGGGGTGGGAGGGGCCGCTCGACCTGCTGCTGACGCTGGCGCGCGCGCAGAAGGTCGATTTGCGCAAGCTGTCGATCCTCGCGCTGGTCGAGCAATATCTGCGCTACATGCAGCAGCGGCAGACGCTGCAACTGGAAGTCGCCGCCGACTATCTCGTGATGGCGGCATGGCTCGCCTATCTCAAATCGGCGCTGCTGCTGCCGCGCGATCCCGAGCAGGAGCCGGACCCCGAGGAGCTGGCGCTGCGGCTGCAACTGCGCCTCGAACGGCTCGCCGCGATGCGCGAGGCGGGCGCGCGACTGATGGCGCGCGACCGGCTGGGCCGCGACGTCTTCCTGCGGCCCGCGCCGGAGGGGCTGCGGACGATCCGCCACGCCCGGTGGCAGGCGGATATCTACGACCTCATCGCCGCCTACGGCCGGGTCAGCGCGCGCACCCGCCCGGTGATGCACGTCGTCGCCGATCGCGAGGTGATGACGCTGGAGGCGGCGCTGGAGCGCGTCTCGCGGCTGGTCGGCGTGCACCTCGACTGGGCGACGCTGGAGAGCTTCCTGCCCGACGGGTCCGGCCGGCTGCGCAAGTCGGCGCTTGCCTCGTCCTTCCTCGCCGCGCTCGAACTCGCCAAACAGGGCAGGGTGGAACTGCGCCAATCGGCGCCATTCGCCCCGCTCTACGTCAGGGCAATGCGATGACGCCCCCCGACGATGCGGTGCGCGCGGTCGAGGCGCTGCTGTTCGCCGCGGCCGAGCCGCTCGGCGTCGATTCGATCCGCGCCTATGTCGGCGACGTCGACGTGCGGTCGGCGCTCGCGCGGCTCGAACGCGATTACGCCGGCCGCGGCATCGCCTTGGTCCGCCGCGGCGACCGCTGGCATTTCGAAACCGCGCCCGATCTCGCGCATCTGCTCCGCCGCGATCGCGAGGAGACGCGCCGGCTGAGCCGCGCCGGTATCGAGACGCTGGCGATCATCGCCTATCACGAGCCCGTCACCCGTGCCGAGATCGAGGCGATCCGCGGCGTCGCGACCGCCAAGGGCACGCTCGACGTCCTGCTGGAGGCAGGCTGGGTGCGCCCGGCGGGGCGGCGCGAGCTGCCGGGCCGCCCGCTGCTCTATGCGACCACGCCGGGCTTCCTCGATCATTTCGGACTGGCCAGCCGCCGCGATCTGCCCGGTATCGACGACCTGCGCGCCGCCGGCCTGCTCGATCCGCTCGACCTTGCGCTGGAGGAAGCATTGGAGGTGGCAAAGGACGCCGATAGCGATTAGATAAGAGGACATTCTAGGAGATACGCCATGGGCAGCTTCAGCCCGATCCATCTGCTCGTTCTTGCCGTCGTCGCAATTCTGCTGCTCGGCGGCGGCCGATTCTCCAACCTGATGGGCGATGTCGCCAAGGGTGTGAAGAACTTCAAGAAGGGCATGGCAGAGCACGACGACGACGTCCCCGCCAAGCCGGCGCCGCGCATCGAAGCACAAAAGGCCGCCGAGCCTGCATTCGATCGTGACGGCGAGCGCGTCCGCGACGACCGTTAAGTCCGCGATACAGAGCGACCGCACCCGATGTTTGGTGTAGATTCGTCCGAATTCCTGCTCATCGCCGTCGTCGCGCTGGTGGTCATCGGACCCAGGGACCTGCCGAAGGCGATGCGCGTCGTCGGCTATTGGGTCGGCAAGGCGCGGGGCGTCAGCCGCTCGTTCCGGCAGGGCTTCGACAACATGGTGCGCGAGGCCGAACTGGAAGAGATGGAAAAGCGCTGGGCTGCGGAGAATGCGCGGATCATGGCTGAACATCCCGCCAGCTCCGATGCCGAATCGCAGGCGGCGGCGGAACCCGTCGCGCCTGCCCCCCTCGATGCCGATCGCCCTCCGCATGATGCGGATGTGCCGGTGATGGTCGAAAAGCCCGTCGTCACCGCCGCGCCCGAACACGCGCCGGCGCCGCGCCCCGATAGCACCCCGTCATGAGCGACCTCGACATCGAAGACGAGATCGACGCCAGCCGTGCGCCGTTGCTCGATCATCTGATCGAACTGCGCCGTCGGCTGCTTTATTGCATCGCGGCGATCGTCATCGCCTTCGGCGTCAGTTACTATTTCGCCGAAAACATCTTCGCCTTCCTCGTCCAACCGCTGCTCCATGCCGGGCAGAAGACGGTGATCTACACGCAATTGTTCGAGGCGTTCCTCGTCAAGGTGAAGGTCGCCTTCTTCGCGGCGATGATGATCTCGTTCCCGGTCATCGCCAACCAGCTGTGGCAGTTCGTCGCACCCGGCCTGTACCGCAAGGAGAAGCGCGCCCTGCTGCCCTTCATCCTCGCAACGCCCCTGCTCTTCATCTGCGGCGCGGCGCTCGCTTATTATATGGCGATCCCGATGGCGCTGCATTTCCTGCTGGGCTTCCAAGGCAATATCGGTGGCGTGAAGCAGGAGGCGCTGCCGGCGATCGGCAATTACCTGTCGATCGTCATGCAATTCCTGTTCGCCTTCGGTCTCGCCTTCCTGCTGCCGGTGCTGCTGATGCTGCTCGAACGGGCCGGGATCGTCACCCGCAAGCAGCTGGTCGGCGCGCGGCGCTATGCGATCGTCGGTGCGACCGCGCTCGCGGCGGTGCTGACCCCGCCCGATCTGATGAGCCAGGTGCTGCTCGCCGTGCCGCTGATCCTGCTCTACGAGGTCGCGATCATCGGCATCTGGTTCACCGAGCGCAAGCGGCTGAAGGTCGCCGGCACCGACGTCGTCGAGGCGTAATCTCCACCCACGTTCCGGCGAGCTGGGCGATTGCGTATGACCGATCGGGGTATTGGGATCGTACTTACATCCTCGTCATGCCGGACTTGATCCGGCATCCCGCTTCTTCGCACCGTCCGAAGAAGCGGGACCCCGGCGCAACGCCGCGGTGACGGAGTGGCTAGGGAAACGATCGATCCACACCGACGGTCATAAGCGGTCGTACCCCGGCGGAGGCCGGGGCCCAGTTGGACGTCGGTTTGTAATGACTTACAGCGGCTTTCCCAACTGGGCCCCGGCGGCCTCCGCTGGGGTACATAGAGGGTCTTGGTGCGGTCTCGCCCGTCCCGCGCTCCGCAGATCTGTGGGAGGTGATGAGCCTCAAGTCTATATCCTCGCCGCAGGATCAAATCCGGGGGCGAAAATAGACGGCTACCCGACACGAAAAAGCCCCCGCCCGAAGGAGCGGAGGCTTTTCCTTGCCACGTGAGGTGGAAGCTTACTTGGCGTCGTCGGCGGTCTTGGCGACCGTGCTGCCGGCCGACTTCACGTCTTTGCCGACGCCTTCGACCGTGTTGCATGCGCTGACCATGAGCGCACCCGCGACGACGACCAATCCGAGAACCTTACGCATAGAACCTCCTGGGCTTGAATAGCGCTAGGGGAATGATCGGGCAGCGTATTCGTTCCGGCACCGGAACTCTCGATCTGCCACGATCCGATCATGCGGACATGATAAGGCCCGGAAACGTTCACCGGGGGGGGAGGGTGAGCGTTTCCGGGCCTATGTCGTGGACCGCGAGAGCGGGGGGGCATAAGGTCGCGATCCGTATTGCATAACCCGGCCTGGAAACGTTGGTTCCCTGCGAAAACGGCGGGGCTTCAAATTAATTTCGGTCAGTCGCGTCCGAGCACGGCGATCGCGATCTCATAGGCCCCGGTCATCGGATCGTGATGGAGCGGCGCGCGCAACTGGCGCGACAGGCCCTCGATGACGCGGCCGTAGCGGGTCGACAGCAACGTCTCGAGCGTCTCGCTGGCGACGAAGGCACGCGAGACGACGCGCAGCTTCGCCTTGGCATCATCGTCGCCCGGTTTCACCGCGACGCGAATCTGCGCGGCGCGATCGCAATTCATCGCCAGTTCGATCGTCTCGGTGACGAGAAACGCGACCGCGACCGCGACGTCCTGATTGACGAGATAGGGATCGACGTCGAGCGCGATCGACAGGCTGGTCGCGCCCTCCGGCGCGGTGGCGCGGATGTTCGATGCCAGCTCGCCGATCACCGCCCGCAGGTTGAGTCCGCGATTGTCCTCCATCTCGGCGAAATGGTTGCGGTGGACGACGGCGAGCGCGTCGACGCGCCGCTGGATCGAGGCATAGGCCGCGGTCGCATCGGGGCTGGGCGCGCCGCGCGCGTGGAAGTTGATCAGGCTGGAGATGACCTGGAGGTTGTTCTTGACGCGATGATGGACCTCGCGCGTCAATTTGGTCTGGCGCACCACCGCCTCGGCGAGTCCGGCCTCGTGCAGCGCGACGGTGCGGCTGATCGCGCGGAAGGTGTCGCCGAGCTCGCGGATCTCCTGCGCCGGTAACGGCCCGAGCTGGCCCGGATCGATCACTTCGCCCGGCGTGTAGGAGGCGACGCTGGCGCGTAGCAGCCGCAGCGGGCGGATCAGCAGCCGGTCGACGATGAACCACGCCAATCCCGCCGCCGCCGCCCACATCAGCAGCGGCAGCATCAGCGCGACGAGGAAGGACGAGGTGATCGGCGCGCTGCGCGTGCTCGTTCGCAGCGTCAGGCCGCCGAGACCGAGATCGGTCTCGACGGTTTCGACGCGGTCGAGCGGGCCGAGGTCGGGGATGTTGGCCAGCTCCAGCGACGTGTCGTCATGGACCAGCGCGCTGGCGAGCGGCACGGCGCGGCTGGTCGGCGTGGCGAGCCGGGCGAGGAAGGGGCGGGGGAAGAAGACGCGCGCGCTCGGGCCGCGGCGGGGGCCGGCGACCGACAGGATCAGCCCCTTGTCGGGGACGATCGCGGCGCCGACCGCGGTGCTGGTGTCGATCGAGACGTTGCTGTCGAGCGCTTCGCCGCACAACAGGCGGCCGTTGCGGTCGACGATCGAGAAGCGCGTGCCCGTCGTCGCCTGCTGCGCGAACACGCCTTGCGCGCGCGCGCAGCTCGGCGCGTCGCCGGCATCGGCCTGGAGCGCGTTCACCGCGACGCGCAGCGCGGTCATGTCGCCGATCAGTTCGATGGCGATGCTGCGCGCGCTCTCGTTGGCGGCGATGCGCAGTCGCGCCCGCGCTTCGGCATCCGCGGTCCGGCCCGTCTGCAACGTCGCCCCGATCGCGATCAGTGCGAGTATGAGCAACGCGATGCTGAGCGTGATGAACAGCTTGGCACCCGTCGGCAAACGCGAGAGCGCCGACACCGGGGCCATTGCCGCGCGTCGTGTGGAAGATGCCGCGGCGAAGGGTGTGGCCATGCCCTCTGCTAGGCGAGCTTGTTCAGCAGGTCGAGCATTTCGTCGGGAACGCTTTCATCAATCGTCCGCTGGTACGCGGAGCGGAGCGCCGCGCCCATGTCGCGATCCTTGCTTTGGACCTTGGCAGGAGACTTTTTGGAAGACGTTTTCGTGTCCTTGTCGCTGGGCAGTTCCAACATGTCCCCCTGGGTGACCCGGTCCTACCGGGCAATCGACGCACAATGAATGATAGCCGCAAAACAGGAGCGGCTGACCCATTCGATCGGCGATGAAACCAAATTAGCCTTCGATGGTTCCATCGTCGCGCGAAATTTCCACGGGTCCGCGGGCCGGTCGGGTTCTTCGACAAACATCGTTGCAAAGCGGCGGGCGCCCGCACAGATCAGGCACCCGTTCGATATTTCAGGTCCCGGACCTCCGGGCAGTTCTTCAGGGAGTGATCACCACCCATGTCGCTTGGACAGCAACTCGCACCGCATCTTCCCTTCCTGCGGCGCTATGGCCGGGCCCTGACCGGCAGCCAGCAGCAGGGCGACAAATACGTCCGCGCCACACTGGAGGCGATCGTCGCCGCGCCCGATCAATTCCCGCGCGACGTCGATCCGCGCCTCGGCCTGTACCGTATGTTCCAGGGCATCTGGGCCTCGGCCAATGCCGATGGCGAGGAGCAGACCTCGCAGAGCGACGCCGAGGGTACCGAGGCGGTCGCCCGCGCGCGCCTCGCCCGCATGACGCCGCTGTCGCGTCAGGCGCTGTTGCTGACCGCGATGGAGGGCTTCACCCCCGAGGACGCAGCCTATCTGATCGAGGTCGACACCAGCGAGGTCGAGACGCTGGTCGCCGAGGCGCTGGCCGAGATCGAGAAGCAGACGCGGGCGCGCGTGCTGATCATCGAGGACGAGCCGATCATCGCGATGGATATCGAGACGATCGTCCGCGATCTCGGCCATGAGGTGACGGGCGTCGCCGTGACCCGCGACGAGGCGGTGGCGCTGGCGATGGAGGATCGCCCCGGCCTGGTGCTCGCCGACATCCAGCTCGCCGACGACAGTTCCGGGATCGATGCGGTCAAGGACATCCTCGCCGAATTCGAAGTGCCGGTGATCTTCATCACCGCCTTCCCGGAGCGTCTGCTCACCGGCGAGCGCCCCGAGCCGACCTTCCTGATCACCAAGCCGTTCCAGCGGTCGACGGTGAAGGCCGCGATCAGCCAGGCGCTGTTCTTCGACCAGGCGACGATCCCCAACGCACTGGCGTGACGACGGGTCGACGCGCCGTTTCCATCCGGAACGGCGCGTCGGCATCGCCAGACGATCGCCGATCTGCGGCAGGGTTGCAGAAAGTTACGGACCCAAAACGGATGTCGTGTGTTTGACGTCCATGGCTGATCCGAACGAACCCGTCCATGTCACCACAACCGAGGCGCGGGCGGGCGCGACCCCGGGCGTCACCCGATACGTTCTGGGTGTGTCGCTCGTGTTGGTCATCGCGATCTTCGCCTTTCTGATCCTGCGATAATTCGACTCAGCCCGTCTCACTGGCATTTGCCGGCGCGGACCCTTATCTTGCTGCCCGAGGCGGCAACGATGTCCCCGGCTTTGAACGGAATTGCATGACCCAGCCTGCTACGCGTGACGACGATTACGAAGACGACGACGCTCCCGTAGCGCCGGTCGAGCACGTTGCTCTGTCCGACCCCGAATTCAAGAAACAGCTCGCGCAGGTCATTCCGCATCTGCGTGCTTTCGGCCGGTCGCTGTCCGGCAGTCGTGATCTTGCCGACGATCTCGTCCAGGAGACGTTGCTCAAGGCTTGGGCGGCGCGCCAGCGGTTCCAGGCCGGCACTAATATGCGCGCCTGGACCTTCATCATCCTGCGTAACCTCTATCTGTCGCAGATGCGCCGCGCGCGCTTCAAGGGCGAATGGGACGATCTGGTCGCCGACCGTATCCTCGCCGCGCCCGCGAGCCAGGATCGCCACGTCGAGCTGGGCGATATGCAGCGGGCGCTGCTGCACCTGCCGCAGCCGCAGCGCGAGGCGCTGATCCTCGTCGGCGCGGGTGGGTTCGCTTACGAAGAGGCGGCGGAAATCTGTCAGGTGGCGGTCGGCACCATCAAGAGCCGCGTCGCGCGCGGCCGCGTCGCGCTCGAGACGATCCTCACCGAGGGTTCGCTGCCGTCGCGCCGCGAGCATGAGACGGACGTCAACAAGACCGCGCTCGACACGATCATGGGCGAAGTCGACGAGCTCAGCCGCGGTCACTGACCCCCGCCGCGCCGATCTCCACATTCTTTGAAGCTATTGTACGGCCTCGCGTTTCACGCGGGGCCGTTTGTCATTGATCTGCAACCGGACAGTCACCGGCGTGACGCGTAAAGCGACCACCGCGCCCTAAGGCCAACGAGCCAAAGGGAAATTTCATGACACTCCGTTCGATGTTGCTGACCGGCGCGACCGCGCTCGCTTTATGTGCCGGCCACGCTGCCGCCGCGCAGACCGTCACCCCCGCGGCGGCGCTTGCCCGCGAGGACGGCGGCAGTGCCGCGCCGGCGCAGACGGTCGCCACCGACGAGGCGTCCGACGACGAGATCGTCGTCCGCGGCACCGCGACGCGATCGGTGACGCAGATCTCCGGCAACGAAATCCAGAAGATCCTACCCGGCCTCAGCCCGCTGAAGGCATTGCAGACCCTGCCCGGCGTCACCTTCCTCACCGCCGATCCCTGGGGCAACAACGAACAGAACATCTCGCTGTTCATCCACGGCTTCAACGCGCAGCAGCTCGGCTATACGCTGGACGGCGTGCCGCTCGGCGATCAGCAATACGGCAATTATAATGGCTTGAGCCCGCAACGCGCGATCATCTCCGAAGATGTCGGCCGCGTCGTGCTCGCCTCGGGCGCGGGCGATCTCGGCACCGCCTCGACCAGCAACCTCGGCGGCGCGATCGACACCTTCTCCAGCGATCCGCGCGACCGCTTCGGCGTCACGCTGCAACAGGTGGTCGGCAGCTACGACACCTCGCGCACCTATGGCCGGATCGACAGCGGCGATATCGGCGACGGCACGCGCCTCTACGTCTCGGGCGTGCGTCACGATGCCCGCGCCTGGGACTTCAACGGCAAGCAGGGCGGCTATCAGGCCGACGGCAAGATCGTCCACGACGATGCCACCGGCAAACTGACCGCCTTCTTCTCCTATTCGGACAAGACCGAGCCGAACGAGGATGCGACCTCGATCGTCGTCCGTCCGGCGACCGCGACCGGCGCGGCGGTCGATAACCGCGGTGTCGCGCCTTATACCCGGCCGTTCTTCTACCCGAATTTCGCCGCCGCCCGCGCTTATTACGGTTCGGCCGAATATGCCGCGGTCAACGCCGCGCCGGGGTCCAATTATCGCAATTACTACAGCGATGCGCAGCGCACCGATTATCTCGGCTACGTCAAATACGACTGGCACGCCGCCCCCGGCCTGACCTGGTCGAACCAGGGCTATTTCCATCATAACGACGGCGTCGGCGTCGTCGCCGGGCCGATCACCGCGGCGGGGCTGCCGCTGCTCTTCTCTTATTATTATCCCGGTGCGGCGGGCAGCAGCCCGAATTCGGCGACCAATCTGGCGCGGCTCAGCACGATCTTCGGCGGTTCGGGGCTGGCGACGCGCACCACCGAATATCGCATCGACCGCGTCGGCGCGATCTCGACGCTGGTCGGCGAGATCGGCAACCACCGGGTCGAGATCGGCGGCTGGTACGAGCATCAGAGCTCGTCCGCCTATCGCCGCTGGTATGCGCTCGACGTCAACAACCCGTCCTCGCCCTACACGCGCCCGCTCGATCAGGCGCAGCCGCTGATCACCCAATATGGCAGCGAGATCCGCGTCGAGGAAATCCAGACGCACATTCAGGATGCGTGGCAGATCGTGCCGAGCGTCACCCTGCAGGCGGGGTTCAAGAGCACCTTCCAGAAGGCGCGGCAGACGATGCCGGTCCAGCCGATCCCCGGCTCCTTCACCGGTTCGCGCGAATTCCCGGTCGGCAGGCTCAACACCAATAAGATATTCCTGCCGCAGGTCGGCGGGTTGTGGGACGTAACCGGCCACGAACAATTGTTCTTCAACGTCCAGCAGAATATCCGCCAGTTCCAGACCAGCGCCGCCGCCGGCCTCTCGCCGTTCGCGCTCGGCAGCCAGACGCTGTTCGAATTCTTCAAGGACAATACCAAGCCCGAGACGAGCTGGACCTATGAAGCGGGCGCCCGCACCCGCCGCACGCTCGACGCCGGTCCGCTGACCGGCTTCGAAGGGCAGATCAGTTACTATCACGTCGATTTCAGCAACCGCCTGCTCGCGGTGAGTCCGACCGCGACGATCACCGCGATCCAGAGCGGCGCGCCGATCATCAACAACGTTGGCAGTGTGAAGACCGATGGCGTCGACATCGCCGGCACGTTCCGCTTCGGCGACGTCTTCTCGCTGTACGATGCGCTCTCGTACAACAATTCGCGTTACAGCGACGATTATCTGACCGGCGCGGGCGCCGCGCAGGCGACCGTCGCGACCGCGGGCAAGAAGGTGCCGGGTTCGCCCGACTGGCTCAACAAGACGGTGGCAACGCTGCGCACCGATGGCGTCGAGGTGCAGTTGATCGGCGACTATATCGGTCGTCGCTACGCCACCTATACCAACGATCTCAGTGTGAAGGGCTATCTCCAACTGTCGGGGCGGATCGGCTTCGACATGCCGCTCGGTGGGCAGGGGATCGCCAAGAAGCTGGGGGTCAGCCTCAACGTCACCAATCTGACCAACAAGCGCGCGGAATCGACGCTCAGCATCGGCGCGGCGTCCGGCACCTACAATTTCTTCCCGGTCGCGCCGCGACAGGTGTTCGCGACGATCAGTGCCGGATTCTGATCGGTGGCGGTGTTGACCCGGCACCGCGCCGACAGGTAGAGAGGGAACGGGCGGTCCGTGCAGGGCCGCCCTTTCTCGTTTCGAGATGAGGAGATGCCCCGTGACCATTACCGCCCTGATGCCCGTCTATCCGCGGTGCGGGGTGCGTCCGGTCCGAGGCGAGGGCTGTTATCTCATCAGTGAGGACGGCAGCCGCTATCTCGACATGGCCGCCGGCATCGCCGTGAACGCGCTCGGCCACGGCCATCCGCATCTGGTCAAGACGATCGCCGAACAGGCCGCGACGCTCATGCACGTCAGCAACCTCTACGGTTCGCCGCAGGGCGAGGCGCTGGCCGAGCGGATCGTCGCCAACAGCTTCGCCGACACGGTGTTCTTCACCAATTCGGGCACCGAGGCGGTCGAATGCGCGATCAAGACCGCGCGACGCTTCCATTATGCCGCCGGCAATCCGCAGCGCACCAAGATCATCACCTTCAACAACGCCTTCCACGGGCGGACGATGGGGGCGATCTCGGCGACCAACCAGCCCAAGATGCGCGATGGCTTCGAGCCCTTGCTGCCCGGTTTCGCTTATGCACCGTTCAACGATCTCGACGCCGCGCTGGCGCTGATCGACGACACGACCGCGGGCTTCATGGTCGAGACGATCCAGGGCGAAGGCGGCGTGTCGGTCGGTACGCCCGAATTCATCACCGGCCTGCGCAAGGCGTGCGACGAGCACGGCCTGCTGCTGATCCTCGACGAGGTCCAGTGCGGCTATGGCCGGACCGGCAAGATGTGGGCGTACGAGCATTACGGCATCGAGCCCGACATCATGACGGTCGCCAAGGGTATCGGGGCTGGCTTCCCGCTCGGCGCCTGCCTCGCCACCGAACGCGCCGCGGGCGGCATGGTGATCGGCACCCACGGATCGACCTATGGCGGCAATCCGCTGGCGATGGCGGCGGGGCGGGCGGTGCTCGACGTCATGCTCGCCGACGGCTTCCTCGCGCAGGTCGAGACGATGGGCGAGCGGCTGCGCAGCGCGCTCGAACAGCTCATCCCCAACCACGATCACGTCTTCGAAGGCGTGCGAGGCAAGGGGCTGATGCTCGGTCTCAAGCTCAAGGCCGGGGTCGAGCCGCGCGAGTTCGTCGCGCATGCGCGCGACAATCACGGCCTGCTGCTGGTCGCGGCGGGCGAGAACGTCGTCCGCATGCTGCCGCCGCTGGTGATCGAGGACAGCCACGTCACCGAATGTATCGACAAGCTGAGCGCCGCCGCGCGGGTCTTCGTACCGGCCAGCGACGACTGATCTAATCCTCCCCCGCCAGGGGGAGGGGGACCGGCGCAGCCGGTGGAGGGGAAGGACGGCGGGCGGCTCGTTTGGGGAAGCGCGCCCTCCACCACGGCCTGTCGGCCGTGTTCCCCTTCCCCCGCTGCGCGAGGGAGGACTATAATGCGCCATTTCCTGAACCTGTCCGATGCCGGCGCCGATGGCGTCGCCGCGATGCTCGCCGATGCGATCGACCGCAAGGCGGCGCGCGCAGGCTTTCCCAAAGGGCGCGCCGATGCCGATGCGCCGCTCGCCGGCCACGTGCTGGCGATGATCTTCGAGAAGAATTCGACGCGCACCCGCGTCAGCTTCGACATGGCGATCCGGCAATTGGGCGGCAGTTCGATCGTCATGGATGCCGGCTCGATGCAGCTCGGTCGCGGCGAGAGCATCGCCGACACCGCGCGCGTGCTGTCGGGCTATGTCGATGCGATCATGATCCGCACCGACGATCACGCCAAGGTCGAGGACATGGCCCGCTATGCCAGCGTGCCGGTCATCAACGGCCTGACCGACCGGTCGCACCCGTGCCAGATCATGGCCGATCTCCAGACGATCCTGGAGGACGGCAAGGCGTTGCCCGGGCTCAAGCTGGCGTGGCTCGGCGACGGCAACAACGTGCTCGCCTCGCTCATCGAGGCGGCCGGGCTGATGCAGTTCGACGTCACCGCCGCCTGTCCGCAGGGCTTCATGCCGGACGAGGCCGATGTCGCGCGCGGGCAGGGCCGTGCCCGCATCGTCGCCTCGCCGCAGGAGGCGGTCGAGGGTGCCGACGTCATCGTCACCGACACGTGGATCTCGATGGGGCAGGCCCATGCCGACACCAAGCTCGCCGCGATGATGCCCTATCAGGTCGACGCGGCCTTGATGGCGCATGCCAAGCCCGATGCGCGCTTCCTCCACTGCCTGCCCGCCCATCGCGGCGAGGAGGTGGTCGATGCGGTGATCGACGGGCCGCAGTCGCTGATCTGGCAGGAAGCGGAAAACCGCCTCCACGCCCAGAAAGCGGTGCTGCGCTGGGTCTTCGGCCAGATCGGCTGATCCGGGGCGGGCCGAACGGGGAGGGGGGTGTGGCCAACTTGACCCGCCCTCTTCGCCATCCCATTTCCTGCCGATGCAACAATCCCCCATCGATATCGATCGCGCGCTCGGGTTCGCGATTCCCTCCCGCTCGGCGCGCGGACGGGTCGTAAGGCTCGGTCCCGCACTCGACGCCGTCCTCGCATCACATGCTTACCCCCCCCCAATCGAAACCCTCCTCGCCGAGGCGTTGACCCTGGCGGCGTTGATCGGCTCGACGCTTAAGGATGGGGGGGCGCATCTGACCATGCAGACGCGCACCGAGAACGGCGTCGTCCGGCTTCTCGTCTGCGACTATCGGGGCGGGGAATTGCGCGGATATATCGATTTCGACGCGGAGAAGCTCGCCGCGGCGCCCGAGCAGCCGACGCTGTTCGCGCTGTTCGGCCAGGGCTATCTCGCCATCACCTTCGACCTCGCGGCGACCGGCGAGCGCTATCAGGGCATCGTCCCGCTCGACGGCGAGACGCTGGCGGAGGCGGCGCAGAGCTATTTCGTCCAGTCCGAGCAGATCCTCAGCCTCGTCCGCGTCGGCATCGCCCGCGACGGCGGGCGCACGATCGCCGGCGGCCTGTTCCTTCAGCATCTGCCCGAAGGCGAGGTCGGCCGCGAGCGGCTGCACACCCGGCTCGACCATCCCGAATGGGAGCATGTCGAGGCGCTCGGCCAGACGATGGGGACCGACGAACTCGCCAATCCCGCGCTGTCGCTGGAGACGCTGGTCTGGCGCCTGTTCAACGAGGAGCCCGAAGTGCGCGTGCTCGCCTCGACGCCGCTGTCGCGCGGCTGCCGCTGTACCGGCGACTATATCGCGAGCGTGCTGGCCAAATTCTCGATCGAAGAGCGGCGCGAGATGGCGGACGAACAGGGGTTCATCCAGGTCGATTGCGCGTTCTGCGCGACCAAATTCCCGGTCCCCGCCGAGGCCGATCCGGTTGCCTGAGGGGGTGGCGGCCGTGCGTCTTAATCTCCTTTTAACTCCGGTCGCTTAGCGATGCTGTGTGCCTGTTCATGACCGGCACGCTTTTCTCCCAGAGGAGCGATCGCTTCTCTCTCCTTCAAGGGCCGCCTCACCCGCGGCCCTTTTCTTTTGCGCCGCTTTGGCCTAGCGCCGCGGGGATCATGACCATGCCAATTGAGGCCCCTCTGGCCGTCGTGCTCGTCTCCGGCGGGCTCGATTCGATGATCTCCGCCGCCAGCGCGCGCGAAGCGGGCTATCGCCTGCTCGCGCTGTCGATCGACTATAACCAGCGCCATCGCGTCGAGCTGGCCGCGGCGCGGCGCGTCGCCACGACGCTGGGGGCGGAGCGGCATATCGTGCTGCCGCTCGACCTATCGGCGTTCGGCGGCTCGGCGCTCACCGCCGACATCGACGTGCCCAAGGACGGCGTCGGCGAGGGGATCCCGGTCACCTATGTGCCGGCGCGCAACACGATCTTCCTCAGCCTCGCGCTCGGCTGGGCGGAGGCGGCGGGATCGCGCGACCTGTTCATCGGCGTCAACGCGCTCGATTATTCCGGCTATCCCGATTGCCGCCCCGAATTCATCCATGCCTTCGAAGGGCTGGCGGAGATCGCCACCAAGGCGGGCGTCGAGGGCGAACCGTTCAAGATCCACGCGCCGTTGCAGCATATGACCAAGGCCGACATCGTTCGCGAGGGCCGGCGGCTGGGCGTCGACATGGGGATCAGCTGGTCGTGCTACGATCCGGCACCGGGCGGGGTGCATTGCGGCACCTGCGACAGTTGCCGGCTGCGCTCCAAGGGATTCGAGGAAGCGGGCATTCCCGATCCGACGGTCTACGCCGTCCGGCCCTGATCGGATGAGCTATGCGGTCAAGGAGATGTTCCTCACCCTGCAGGGTGAGGGCGTGAACGCCGGGCGGCGGGCGGTGTTCGTGCGATTTGCCGGCTGCAACCTGTGGAGCGGACGCGAGCAGGATCGTGCCACGGCGGTGTGCCGGTTTTGCGACACCGATTTCGTCGGGGTCGACGGGCTGGGCGGCGGCAAGTTCGCCGATGCCGCGGGGCTGGCGGCGGCGGTCGCGGGCTTCTGGGGGGAGGAGCCGAGCGAGCGGTTCGTCGTCCTAACCGGGGGCGAGCCGATGTTGCAGATCGACGATGCGCTGGTCGAAGCGCTGCACGACGCCGGTTTCCGCATCGCGATCGAGACCAACGGCACGCTGCCGGTGCATCCGGGGATCGACTGGGTGTGCGTCAGTCCCAAGGCGGGCAGCGTCGTGGTGCAGCGCTCGGGCGACGAGCTGAAGCTCGTCTGGCCGCAGGCGGGGACCGATATCGCCGAGGTCGAGAGCTGGGATTTCGCCAACCGGCTGTTGCAGCCGATGGACGACGCGCGCGGTGCCGCGAATATCGAGGCGGCGATCGCGGTGGTGATGGACCGCCCGCAATGGCGGCTGTCGTTGCAGACGCACAAGCTGCTGGGGCTGCGGTAGGCTTATTCCTGAAGCGTCAAATCCCCCCGGCGCGCGTCCGGGGGGAGTTGCGGTCAACGCTGTGCGGTTTCCGCGGCTGCCGTCACGGTCGGCGCGGTCGCGGCCGTCGCGGCGGCGGGTACCGATGCCGTTCCCGTCGGGCTCGCCGGCGGCCAGGCGAAGACGCCGCACTTCTTGGTCACCCATTCGCCCTTCTTGTTCCAGCAGATCGCGTCGAGACGCGGCTGCGAGGCATAGTCGCGGCCGAGATAGCGCTGGAAATGCTGCTCGCCATATGGCGTCAGGCTGTTGCGCAGCTCGCGGACGCGATCCATCGCGAACGATCCGAAGCTGCCGCGGGGCACGAAGGTCGCGTCGCGGCCGATGCCGCTCGCCGTCTGGCAGAAGCCGAACTGTGCCGCGACGGTCGCATAGCCCGAATAGGTACGCGTGCCGAACTGGTCGAGCGCCGCCTGGCCCGCCTTGGGCGCCTTGTTGACGCGCAGGAAATATTTGGTGAGCGTGTCGAACGAGCTCTTCAGCTCGGCCTCGTGATCCTTCAGCACCGCATTGTAATTGGGCACGGTGAGCAACGTCGGTTCGAACTGGCATTGCAGCGCGGCGACGTTGAGCGCCGCACGGACGCTCCACGCCATGGCCGCGCGCAGCTCCGCCTCGGTCGCGCCGGGCAGCGGCTGGCCGAGGCCGTCCTCATGCCCCTTGACCGCTTCGCCGCGGAAATCGTGCGAGCGCAGGTAGAATTGGGCCGACGCTGGCGCCGCCGCCGCCAGGCCGATCGCGGCGCCGCCAAGCGCCAGCGCGATACGCAACACGGTCATCTTTCGTCATCCCCACGGAAAGCTATTATCGGGCGATTCTAGACGGTTTCGCGGGCCGACCCAATCCCCGATCGCGCCGTTCCGCGATAAAATCCGATGAAATGCGCCAGAACGTTGGAACCAAAAGAAAAGGCCGCCCGGTTGCCCGGACGGCCGTTTCACCACCGTAATATCCCTGACGGGAGATTACATTGCGTTGGTGGTCATCGTGTCGTTCGACATCATGGTGTCGTTCGACATCATCGTGTCGTTCGCCATCATGCCACCGTTCGACGCGCCGTCGACGGCGGTCATGTTGTCGCTCATGGTGCCCATGTCGTCGGTGGTGTTCATGTCGGTGACCATCGTGTTGTCGGTGGTCGTCTCGGTCTTCGGGCCGCAGGCCGAAACCGCAAGAGCGGCGCCGGCGATCAGCGAGCCGGTCAGGACCTTGGAGATGAGTGCACGCATTGGAAGCTCCCTAGAATAGGATTTGGACGGCTTGCTGGCCCTTTAATACCCAAATCGCAGTGGACATTAATCGCATAACGCCCAGCCCTCAAGCCTCGAATTCCGTCCGGCGCGTTTATGCCGGACAAGACAGGGACGAGAGGAATGCCGGAGCGCTCAACGCCAGAGCATCGTCGAAGGTTGCCAGACGATCGTCATGACCCAGATCAGCCAGGCTGGTGACCGCGAAATCGGGCAGCCCGCACGGCACGATCCCGCCGAAATGACTGAGGTCGGGCGCGACGTTGACCGCCAGGCCATGCAGCGTGATCCAGCGCCGCACGCGCACGCCGATCGCGCCGATCTTCGCCTCCGGGCCGCCGTCGCGCGTCCAGATGCCGACGCGCCCTTCCGCGCGAAAGGCGGTGACGCCGAGTTCGGCGAGCGCGGCGATCACCCAGCCTTCGACGCCATGGACGAAGCAGCGCACGTCGCGCCCGCGCTTGCCGAGGTCGAGCACCAGATAGACGATGCGCTGGCCCGGCCCGTGGTAGGTGTATTTGCCGCCGCGCCCGGTCGCGACCACGGGAAAGCGCGCGTCGATGAGGTCGCCGGGCGAGGCGCTGGTGCCGGCGGTGTAGATCGGCGGATGTTCGAGCAGCCAGATCAGCTCGCGCGCCTCGCCCGCCAGCACCGCCTCGGCGCGGGCCTCCATCGTCGCCAGCGCCTCGTCATAGGGCGTCAGGCCCGGCGATACCCGCCATTCGATGCCATCGATCTCGGTCATGGCGGTGCATGTGTGCCAGACGCCGGGCGCTTGCAAGTTGGCGAGTGGTCAAGCCGGGGCGCTTGGGCTAACCGATCGCAAACGCGGGCGAAGGGGTGCCGGATGGTCAAGATGGGCAATGTGTGGGACCGCAGCGTCGAGGTGCTGAACGGACGCGGCGGCATGCTCGCCGGGATCGCGGCGCTCACCCTGTTCCTGCCGGCGGTGATCAACGCGGCATGGACCGCCTTCGCCGCTCCCTCGGCCGCTACCGCCGTGATCGGCATGCTGCTCGTGGTCGCGACCGCCATCGTCGCGGTGTGGGGGCAGCTCGCGGTGATCGCCGCCTCGACCGATCCGGCGACCGACCGCGCCGCGGCGATGCGACAGGCCAGTGCGCGCCTGCCCGCCGCATTGCTCGTCGCTCTGGTGCTGGCGGTGGTGATGATCGTGGCGTTCCTGCCGTCGATCGCTTTGCTGCTGCGCGCGGGCTTCGATTATCGCTCGCTTGCCGCGGGCACCGCGACGGTCCCGACCGATCCGGGCGCGGCGGGGCTCGCCGGCCTGTATGCGCTGGCGATGGGACTGGCGTTGCTGTTCGTCGGCGCGCGGCTGCTGCCGCTCTACGCGGTGGTGCTGGAGGAGCGGCTGTCCGTCGCGGCGATCGCGCGATGCTGGCGGCTGACCCGCCGTCACACCTGGCGGCTGGTGGGCACGGTGCTGCTGTTCGTCGTCGTGCTGATGATCGCCACCTGGGCGGCGCAATCGGTCAGCGGGCTGATCTTTCGCCTGATCCTCGGCGCCGACGCGCGGGCAACGGTCGAGCTGCTCGCCGCCGTGGTCGCGCAGGCGGTCTCGGCGGCGCTGACGCTGGTGGCGATCGTCTTCTCGGCGCAACTCTATGTCGCGCTGGTCGCCCGCGAGCGGATGCTGCGCGACAAGGCTGCGCGCGGCGAGACCCAGGCGTGAGGCTGACGCTCGCCGCCTTGCTAAGCGATGCCTGGGCGATGTTCCGGCGCGATGCCGACCTGCTGTTGCGGATCGCCGGCCTGTTCTTCTTCGTGCCGACCTATGCGCTGCTGCTGCTCACCGCGCCGCTGCCGATGCCCGACGAGGCGATCCTCGATACGCAGGCGCGGGCACAGGCGTGGATGACCGCGCTCGACGGGTGGGTCGGCGATTACGGGCTCGGCTCGGTCGGCGCCTATGCAATCACCTATCTGGGCCTCGCGGTCGTCTTCTGCCTGTTCCTCGATGCCGAGCGGCCGACGCTCGGCGTGGCGATCCAGCGCGCGGCGCGGCGCTTCCCGCGCTTCATCCTGGCGATGGTGGTGGTGTCGGTGCCGGCGGGCGCGGGGATGTACGTGCTGCTGCTGCCCGGCCTGTGGCTGATGAGCCGCTTCATGCTGGCAGGGCCCGTCCTGTTCGCCGAACCGCAGCAGGGCGCGATGCAGGCGATCGGCACGTCGTGGCGGATGACGCGGCGCGGGCAATTGGGGCTGCTCGGCGCGATCGTCACCATCTATCTGGCCGCGATCCTGGCGGGGCAGCCGTTCATGCTGCTGTCGCATTATCTGGGCGGCGAGGGCGGCGGCAATCCGTTCGGCGTCGCGATCGTCGATGCCTTTGCCGCCGGCGTCGCGATGCTGACGCAGCTCGCCGGCGGGCTGGTGGCGATCGTCGCCTATCGCCGGCTGTCGGCAATGCCGGCGGAATAGGCCGCTAAGACCGACATTCCATTAAATTCCTCCCCCTGGCGGGGGAGGAATTCTGCAGACCCTGAATGTCGATCCGCGCTACGCCAGATACGGTATGTGCGCGCCGGCATCGACCGGCAACAGGCCCAGCGCGCGCGGATCGGGGAAGGTTTCGATCGTCCGCCGGACCGCGACGAACCCCTGCGCCCGGTAGAAGTTGAGCGCCGAGGGATGATCGAGCGTGCAGGTGTGCACCCAGACGCGCGCGACGCCCGGCACCCAGGCGCGCGCCATCGCCTCGGCCATCAGCCAGCGGCCGTGACCCTTGCCGGCGAGTTCGGGCACCAGCCCGAAATAGGAGAGTTCGCAGGCGCCGGCATGGCGGACGTCGAGTTCGAGCAAGCCGATCTCGACCCCCGCGGGATCGACCGCGGCATGGACCTGCACCTGCGGATCGTGGACGATCGCGGCGAGCGCGGCATCGTCCATCGCGAGTCGCGAATACCATAGCCACGGACCGCCGACGCGGCGGAACAGCTGCCGGTATTTGTCGGGGTCGGGCCGGTCCCAGCGCACCAGCCGCAGCGGCGAGGCGGGCAGCGGGCGCAGCGGCGGGCGGCGCGCCATCTCCAGCGTGGTGACGATCGTCGCGAGTTCGCCGGGCGCGACCGGCGTCAGTCCCATGTCGCCACCGGCGGCAGGCTCATCAGGATCGCGTCGATATTGCCGCCGGTCTTGAGCCCGAACAGCGTGCCGCGGTCGTAGACGAGGTTGAATTCGGCATAGCGGCCGCGCCACGCGCGCTGTTGCGCGATCTCCGCCGGCCCGAACGGCTCGTTCATCCGCCGCCGCACGAGGCGCGGATAGACGTCGAGGAACGCCTCGCCGACCGCCCGGGTGAAGGCGAGATTGGCGTCGAAACCGCCTTCGAGGTGATCGTAGAAGATGCCGCCGACGCCGCGGTGGACCTGCCGGTGCGGGATGTAGAAATACTCGTCCGCCCATGCCTTGAAGCGCGGATAATAGGCCGGGTCGTGCGCGTCGCAGGCGGCGCGGAACGTCGCGTGGAAATCGTCGGTGTCCTGCGCGTCCGGCAGCGGCGGGTTGAGATCGGCACCGCCGCCGAACCAGCGCTTGGTGGTGACGAGGAAGCGCGTGTTCATATGTACCGCGGGCACGTGCGGATTGGCCATGTGCGCGACGAGGCTGATCCCGGTCGCGAAGAAGCGCGGATCGTCGCCGGCGCCGTGGATCGACTTGCCGAATTCGCCGTCGAGCAGCCCGCCGACGGTCGAGACGTTGACGCCGACCTTCTCGAACACCTTGCCCTTCATCACCCCGCGCACGCCGCCGCCGCCGGGCGCGCCGGAGGGATCGGTGCGGTCCCAGGCGATGTAGTCGAAGGCCGCGTCCGACCCCGCCTCGCGCTCGATCGCCTCGAACGCCGCGCAGATGCGGGTGCGCAGCGTTTCGAACCAGGTGCGGGCGGCGGTCTGTTCGGCGTCGAGGGTCAGCATGGCGGGCTTGTGGCAAGCGCCGGCCGCGAAGTCGAGCGCTGGTCATCGCGGTGCATCGCTGGCAAGTCGCTGCCATGAGCCGATTCACGCGCAAATCCTTGTTTCGCGGGCTGCGCGTGACTGCGGTCAGCTCCGCCTTCGTCTGCGCGTTCGTCGCCGCGGCGGGCTATTTCGATTCCGATCCGGTCCACGTCTATCCCGCCGCCGCGCCGGCGGCGCCGATCGCGGTGGTCAACATATCGGGCGATATGGGGCTGCGCTTCCTGCTCGGCGCGTCGACCTCGCGCGGGCTGACCGAGCATCATATCCCGGTGGTCGGCATCGCCACCCCCGCGGTGTTTCGCCAGCGCCGCACCCGCGCCGAGGTGGACGCGTTCATGGCCGACGCGATCCGCACCGCGCTCGCCCGCACCGGCGTCGCGCGGGTGGTGGTGATGGGGCAATCCTATGGCGCCGATATCGTCCAGACCGGTCTGGCGCATCTGCCCGCGGACCTGCGTCCGAAGGTGGCGGCGATCGTGCTCGTCCTGCCCGGCGAGTCGGTCTATTTCCGCGCCGACCCCACCGGCTGGTCGTACGGCGATTCGCCCGACAGCGTCGGCGTGACGACGGCGAACCGGCTGACCTGGGCGCCGCTCACCTGCATCTACGGCGTCGAGGAAGACGACAGCCTGTGCCCGCTGCTGCGCGTGCCCGGCGCACGGGTGATCGGCATGCCCGGCGGGCACAACATCCACCACGACGAGACCGGGCTGCTGCGGCACGTGCTGACGGCGGTGCGGGCGGTGACGCCCTAGTTTCGGTTCACGCGAACGCCCTCCTCCGCGTGACTCAAACCGAAGGGAAGCCGCCCGTCTGCCGCAGCGCCTCCGCCGCGACGATCCCCGCCGACACCGACAGATTGAGCGAGCGCAGCGGCGGCGCCATCGGGATGACCACCCGCGCGTCGGCGCGCGCGTGCACCTCCTCCGGTACGCCGGCGCTCTCGCGGCCGAACAACAGCACGTCGCCGGGAGCGAAGGCGAAGGCGGGCAGGGGCGTCGCGCCGCGGGTCGTCGACAGGACCAGCCGGCCGCCGAGCTGCGCGAGGAACGCGCTCCAGCCGGCGTGGCGGGTGATCGCGACATGGTCGATATAGTCCATCGCCGCACGCGCGACGCGCTTGTCGTCCCACTGGAAGCCCATCGGTTCGATCAGGTCGAGGCCGATGCCGAAGCAGGCGCAGGTGCGCATCACCGCGCCGACATTGCCGGCGATATCGGGCTGGTAAAGGGCGATGCGGAGGCCGGATGTCATGGCCGCGCGGCTTAGCGGCAAGCCGGGCTGGCGTAAAATGCTGTTGGCAAACCCTCGGCCCGCCGTCTATCAGTCCGGTGGCTCGCCGTGGGGACGGCAGGGTTCGGTGGCACGGCACAACCGGTTCCTCCGCAATAATGATAGACGAGGGCAGAGACGAATGGTGACTGACAGCATGGTGCCACCCGGTGAATCGCCGGAACCGTTCCACGAGGAAGTCCACGATCCCCGCCGTCGCGACTTCATCAATATCGCCGCCGTCTCGTTCGCCGGGGTCGGCGCGCTGGCGATCGTGCTGCCGCTGATCAACCAGATGAACCCCTCGGCCGACGTGCTCGCCCAGTCGACCACCGAGGTCGATCTGTCGAAGATCGCGCCGGGACAGGCGATCAAGTCGCAGTTCCGCAAGCAGCCGCTGTTCGTCCGCAACCTCACCCCCGCCGAAATCGCCGAGGCCAACAAGGTCGACGTCGCGAGCCTGCGCGATCCGCAGACGCTCGCCGAGCGGACCAAGCCCGGCAAGGAAAACTGGCTCATCACGCTGGGCGTCTGCACCCATCTCGGCTGCGTGCCGCTCGGGGCGGGCGAGGGCGAGAACAAGGGGCCGTTCGGCGGCTATTTCTGCCCGTGTCACGGCTCCGCCTATGACACTGCGGCGCGTATCCGCCAGGGACCGGCACCGAAGAACCTCGCGGTGCCCGACTATACGTTCAATTCCGATACCGCCGTGACGGTCGGCTGAGGGAGATCCGGATCATGAGCTTTCCCTGGGCCAAGCATTACGAACCGAAGCAGCCGCTGATGCGCTGGCTGGACGAGAAGCTGCCGCTGCCGCGCCTCGTCTACAACGCCGTCGGCGCAGGCTATCCGGTGCCGCGCAACCTCAATTACTTCTGGAACTTCGGCGTGCTCGCCGGCGCCGCGCTGGCGATCCAGATCATCACCGGCGTCGTGCTGGCGATGCATTATGCCGCCAATGCCGGCGTCGCCTTCGGCTCGGTCGAGAGCATCATGCGCGACGTCAACGCCGGCTGGTTCCTGCGCTACGCGCATGCCAACGGCGCGTCGATGTTCCTGCTCGTCGTCTACATCCATATCGGCCGCGGCCTCTATTACGGATCGTACAAGGCGCCGCGCGAGATGGTGTGGCTGCTCGGCGTCGTCATCTTCCTGCTGATGATGGCGACCGCGTTCATGGGCTATGTGCTCCCCTGGGGGCAGATGAGCTTCTGGGGCGCGCAGGTCATCACCGGCTTCTTCTCGGCGATACCGCTGGTCGGCGACACCATCCGCATCTGGCTGCTCGGCGGCTTCGCGCCCGATAACGCGACGCTCAACCGCTTCTTCTCGCTCCACTATCTGCTGCCGTTCGTAACGGCGGGCGTCATCATCCTGCACATCTGGGCGCTGCACATTCCGGGTTCGAACAACCCGACCGGCGTCGAGGTGAAGGGCGAGCAGGATACCGTGCCGTTCCACCCCTATTACACCGCCAAGGATGCAGTCGGGCTCGGCGTGTTCCTGCTGATCTTCGCGGCGCTGATCTTCTTCAGCCCCAACATGCTCGGCCATCCGGACAATTACATCGAGGCGAACCCGCTCTCGACGCCGGCGCATATCGTCCCCGAATGGTATTTCCTGCCGTTCTACGCGATCCTCAAGAGCTTCACCGCCAATTTCATCCTCGATGCGAAGCTGTGGGGCGTGCTGGCGATGTTCGGGTCGATCCTGCTGCTGTTCTTCCTGCCGTGGCTCGACAGCTCGCCGGTGCGCTCGGCCAATTACCGGCCGAAATACCGCATCTTCCTCGGCATCCTGCTCTTCGACATCCTCGTGCTCGGCTATGTCGGCGGCGCGGAGGCGAATGCGCGCAACGTGATCCTGGGACAGATCGCCTCGGCTTATTATTTCGCCCACTTCCTGATCATCCTGCCGTGGGTCGCGCGCTCCGAGCGTCCGCGTCCGCTGCCGAACTCGATCACCGAAGCGGTGCTGGCGAAGCAGGGTGGCACGAGCCCGGCCCAATCAGCCGTCGCATCCGCGGTCCACGCCTGAACCGACTGGGGGACAATAGAACATCATGCCTCGCATCATTGCCTCGCTGGTCGGCGCCGCCTTCATCTTCGTGCTCGCTCTGGCGCTGTTCGGGACCGTCAAGACCGCCATCCAGGAGCCGGCGGCGGAAAGCGCCGAGCACGTCTTCCGCCTGCATCCGGAAAACATCCAATTGCCGTCGAACGGCTTCTTCGGAAAGTTCGACAATCAGCAGCTGCAGCGCGGCTTCCAGGTGTACAAGGAGGTCTGCTCGGCCTGCCACAGCCTGAAGTTCGTGTCGTTCCGCGACCTGACCAAGATCGGCTATACCGTTCCCGAGACCAAGGCGATCGCCAACCAGTGGGTGATCGAACAGCCGACGATCAACCCCGAGACGGGCGAGCCGTCGACGCGCAAGAACGTGCCGTCGGACCGTTTCCCGTCGCCGTTCGCCAACGAGGTCGCCGCGCGCGCCGCCAACAACAACGCGCTGCCGCCCGACCTGTCGCTGATCACCAAGGCGCGCGAGGACGGCTCCAATTACGTCCACGCGCTGCTGACCGGCTATCGCCCGCAGCCGGCGGCGCTGATCAAGGAGTTCCCGGGGTCGAAGACGCCGCAGGGGCTTCACTACAATCCCTATTTCGCCAATCTCAACATCGCGATGCCGCCGCCGCTGACCTCGGACGGTCAGGTGACCTATTCGGACGGCACCAAGGCGACCAAGGACCAGATGGCGCGCGACGTCGCCGCCTTCCTGACCTGGACCGCGGAGCCGAACCTCAACGCGCGTCATGCGGCGGGTGTGGCCGCGGGCATCTTCCTCCTGATCTTCTGCTTCCTGGCGTGGGGCGCCTATCAGAACGTCTGGCGCGATGTGAAGCATTGATCCGACCGGCCTGCCGGTTCGAAGGAGAGGGGGGCGCGGGGCGCTCCCCTTTTTTTGCGAGTCCTTCCTCGCGCAGCGGGGGAGGCGTGGTGGGGGGAGTTTCCGCAGACGTTAGGTGGGATCGATATTCATTGGCGCCGTGACTTCGACACCTTCGCTCCGTCACCCCGGACTTGATCCGGGGTCCCGCTATGTCCTCCGAGGATGCCGATCGGGAAGAAGCGGGACCCCGGGTCAAGCCCGGGGTGACGGAAGAGCGACGCTTCGGCGACCATCATCGTCCCGAAACGCCGAGGATAGTGGATGTCGTTCCCGCCCAGGCTTACCGTATCCTCCCCCTCCGTCAGGCCTGTGGCCTGCCACCTCCCCCTGGCGGGGGAGGACTTTCATCGCGCATTGACCCCGCCGGCGCATCCCCGCACACCGCGGGGATGAACGACGACCTCAAGGCCCTCATCCGCACGATCCCCGACTTCCCCAAGCCCGGCATCCAGTTCCGTGACATCACGACGTTGCTGCTCGATGCCGCGGGCTTCGCCACGACGGTCGCGCGGATGGCGGCGGCGACGCAGGGGCCGGTCGATCTCGTCGCGGGGATCGAGGCGCGGGGCTTTCTGTTCGCCGCGGCGCTGGCAATGCCGCTGAAGGCCGGGGTGCTGCTGATCCGCAAGGACGGCAAATTGCCGGGTGCGACGATCGCCGAGGATTATGCGCTCGAATATGGCGAGGACCGGATCGTCATGCACGAGGATGCGCTGGTGCCGGGGCAGCGCGTGCTGCTCGTCGACGACCTCATCGCCACCGGCGGCACCGCGCGGGCCGCGGTGCGGCTGCTGCGCAAGGCGGGGGCGCAATTGACGCAGGCGCAATTCGTCATCGACCTGCCCGATCTGGGGGGCGCCGATGCGCTGCGGGCGGAGAATATCCAGGTGGATTCGCTGGTTACGTTCGCCGGTCATTAACCGTTCAGCCGGAACCTGCGATGACCTGCCCTCGTTGAGCGACGAGTCGGCGCGTTTTTGCCCTATGCTCGCGCCCGTTTTTTGGGAGAGCATCATGTTGCTCAAGCGTCTGGCCCTGATCGGCCTCCTCTTCGGTGCGGGGGTCGCGACCTCCGCTTGCACGGACGGCTATGGCTATAGCGGCGTCAACGTCGGCTATGGCAGCGGCGGCTATTACGACGGCGGCTACGGCGGCTATGGTGGGTACGGCGGCGGCTACGGCTATGGCGGCTACCCGAGCTATTTCGGCTGGTACGGCGATTATTATTATCCGGGTACGGGCATCTACGTCTATGACCAGTATCGCCGGCCCTATCGCTGGAACGACGGCCAGCGCCGGTATTGGGAGCAGCGCCGCAACGGCTGGCGTGGTGACCGCAACTTCCGCAATGACTGGAACGGCTTCGACCGCAGCCGCGGCGATGGTTTCCGCGGCGACCGCGGCCCGGGCTTCCGCGGCGATCGCACGCCGGGCGTCCGCGGCGATGGCGTCCGTGGCGATCGGACCCCCGGTATCCGCGGCGACGGCATCCGCGGTGATCGGGGCAATTGGCGCGGCAACCGCCAGAACTTCTCCGGCACGCCGCAAGCCGCGACGCCGCAGGCGGTCGCACCCGCAGGCGGTGGGCAGCCGCGCGGCTGGGGTGGCGGCAATCGCGGTGGCGGCCCCCGCGGCGGCGGCCCGCGCGGCGGCGGTGGCTGGCGCGGGCGGCGGTGATCGCCGCATGACCACCGCCCCGGCACGGACCGGGGCGGTGGTCAGCGTTCGCGCGTCGCGATCAGCCCGTTCGACAGGAAGGTCATCACCACCACGTCGTCCTGATTGAGGACGGTCATCCGGCTGCGGTATATGCCCATCTCCGGCCGGCTTCCCGACCGGCGCTTCTCCAGCACCTTGGTTTCGCAACGCAGCCGGTCGCCGGGATAGACCGGCGTGCGCCAGCGCAATTCGTCGATCCCCGGTGAGCCCAATCCCGCCTGCTCGTTCGCCTCGAGGTGCGCGACCAGCATCGCCATCGTCATCGCGCACGTATGCCAGCCGCTCGCCGACAGCCGCCCGAAATAGGTGCCGGCGGCGCCCTCGTCGGAGAGGTGGAAGGGCTGCGGATCGTATTTCTCGGCGAAGGCGATCACCTCCTCGCGCGTCACCGGATAGTCGCCGAAGCGCGCTGTCGTGCCGACCTCGATATCCTCGAAATATTGCACCGCATCCTCCTATCGTCTGAGCACCGGTCTAAACGGTGCATCGTCGCCGTCCAGACCCGTGCCGGCGGGCAGGCCGATGAGGTCGCGGAGCAGCGGATTGACGTCGGTGTTGTCGAAGCTCGCCAGCCGCTTGCCGCCGACGAACGCCGGGCCGTTGGCGAGGAACAGCGCCGCCATGTCGGGCGCACGATTGTCGTAGCCGTGCGCGCCGCCGTGAAACGGTTCGGTCGGCGCGGATTTGAGGATCAGCCAGCCGGTCTCGGCGAGGCACAGATAGGGCGGGACGCGTGGGTTGGTGCCGTAGCGGAAGCGCGCCGGCACGGCGGTCTTGCGCCAGCAGCTCATGTGCGCCTGCGGCTTGAGCAGGCTGGCTTCCAGCGCCGCCTCATGGCCGGGCAGGGCGAAGAGCGTCGCATAGGGGCCGCTTTCGAACAGGCGATAATCGGCGGGGTCGGCGATGCGGTCGAGCGCGATGGTGCGGCTGCTGTCGGTCGCCGCCATGCCGTGATCGGCGACGATGACGAGATTGGCGGGCTGTCGCAGGTCGCGCAGCCCTTGGACGAGCCGGCCGATCTGGGCGTCGACGTCGGCGACCGCCTGCGTCGTCGCGGCGGCCTGCGGGCCGTTGGCGTGGCCGGCGCTATCCACCGTGTCGAAATAGAGCGTGACGAAGCGCGGCCGCGTCGCGGCGGGCCGGCGCAGCCAGTCGATCACCGCATCGACGCGCTGCGCGCCCGTCACCGCCTGGTTGAATTGCTGCCAGTCCTCCGGCCGATGGGCGTCGGCGACCGCGCCATGGCTGTTGGGGACGATCGTCCCGCCCCAGCCGACGTTGGCGCCCGGCCAGAACATCGTCGCGGTGCGCACCCCCGCCTTCTCCGCGGTGACCCAGATCGGCTCGGCGGCGTTCCACCAGAAGGGGTCGTCGCTTGCCATCGTGAAGGTCTCGCCGGGGCGCGCCGGGTCCTCCATCTTGTTGCCGACGATGCCGTGGTGATCGGGAACCTCTCCGGTGACCAACGTCCAGTGATTGGGGAAGGTGACCGAGGGGTAGGACGGCCGCATCGCCGCGCTGACGCCGCTCGCCGCGAGTGCCGACAGATTGGGCGTGACGCCGCGGTCGAGATAATCGGGGCGGAAGCCGTCGATCGAGACGAGGATCGTCACCGGCGCGGTCTGCGTCCGTGGCAGCGGTGCGGGCGGCAGGCTGGCGGACGCCGGCGCCGGTGCAGGCTGCGTCGCGGGCGAGAGGGCGGGGGGCGTGTAGGGCAGCGCGCAACCGGCAAGCGACAGCGCGAGGGCGGCGAGGGGAATCAGTCTCACAGGCGGATCGTCCCGGACGTGGAGGGCGTGCGTCCTCTACGCGCGACAGGGGTGCTGCCACAACCGAAACTCCTCCCCCCGCCGGGGAGGAATCGGGTCAGACGTTGAAGCGGAACAGCAGCACGTCGCCGTCGTGGACGACATAGTCCTTGCCTTCCTGGCGCAGCTTGCCGGTGTCGCGCGCGCCGGCCTCGCCCTTGCAGGCGATGTAATCGGCGAAGGCGATCGTCTCGGCGCGGATGAAGCCGCGTTCGAAGTCGGTGTGGATCTCGCCCGCCGCCTGCGGGGCCTTGGCGCCGGCATGGACGGTCCAGGCGCGCGCCTCCTTCGGCCCGACGGTGAAGAAGGTCAGCAGGTTCAGAAGCTTGTAGCCGGCGGTGATGACGCGGGCGAGACCGGTTTCGGCAAGGCCCAGCTCGGCGAGGAATTCGGCGCGATCCGCTACCGGCATCGTCGCGATCTCCGCCTCGATCGCCGCGGAGACGACGACCGCCTCGGCGCCCTCCGCCTTGGCCTTTTCGAAGACCTTGGCGGACAGATCGTTGCCGTTCGCGGCATCGCTTTCGTCGACGTTGCAGACGTAGAGCACCGGCTTGGCGGTGATGAGCTGCGCCTGCGCGAACACGCGCGCTTCCTCGGCGTCCTTGGGCTGGGTCAGCCGCGCCGGCTTGCCCTCGCGCAGCAATTCGAGCGCCTGGCCGAGCACCGCGGCGCCGATCTTGGCCTCCTTGTCGCCCTGCTGGCCCTTCTTGACGAGGTTGGGCACGCGCTTTTCAAGGCTTTCGAGGTCGGAGAGCATCAGCTCGGTCTCGACCGTCTCGGCATCGGCGATCGGATCGACCTTGCCCTCGACATGGGTGACGTCGCCGTCGGTGAAGCAACGCAGCACATGGACGATCGCGTCCACCTCGCGGATGTTGCCGAGGAACTGGTTGCCGAGCCCTTCGCCCTTCGACGCGCCGCGGACCAGCCCGGCGATGTCGACGAAGGCGAGCTGCGTCTCGATGATCTTGGCCGAGCCGGCGATCGCGGCGAGCTGGTCGAGCCGCGGGTCGGGGACCGCGACGTTGCCGACGTTCGGCTCGATCGTGCAGAACGGATAATTGGCCGCCTGCGCCGCGGCCGTCTCGGTCAAGGCGTTGAAGAGGGTGGACTTGCCGACGTTGGGCAGGCCGACGATGCCGCAGCGGAAACCCATGATGCGCTCTATTCTGATGGGGGGAAAGCGCGCGCCTTACCGTCCGCGGCCCGGTTTGACCAGATGGCGGCTGCGCGATGCGGTTCGTCGCTGGATTGCCACGGCCCGGCGCGCGTTAAGAAAAAGACCATTATGAACCTGTATCTTGCATGAATGCAGGATAGCGGAACGAAACAGGTGGCAGGACGGCGGCGCGCGCGCGGCGCGGGGGCAATGGCGACGCGGGTCGCGGGGGTGATCGGCGCAGTCGCCGCGTCGTGCCCGGCATTGTCCGGGGCCGCGCAGGCGCTGCCGGGCACGACGGCGGCGGACGGGGTGGCGCGGTCGCCGCTTCAGCCGCTGGCACTCGGCAGCGGGGTCGAGCACGATAGCCGGCTGACCGCCAACCTGCGGCTGCGCGTCACCACCGTCGCCACCGCGGCCGGTCCGCGCGAGAAGACGCATCAGCGGCTGGGCAGTTCGATGGTCGAATTCTACCCGGTCGGGGCCAGCGGCTTCCACCTGTCGGCGGGAACGCGGATGTACGATCCGCGCGCCGGCGAGCAATCGACCGGTCGCGGGCTCATCGGTGCGCCGCGCCAGCCCAACGTGCCCGGTGGTCGCGCCGGTCTGCGTCGGACGCCGGCGTTGACGCTGGGGTATGCCGGGGCGCTCGCCGACCGCACGCGTATCGGCGTCGAGATCGGCGCGATGAAGGGCAGCGCTTATGCCAACGCGACCGATGCGACGCGTCGGCTGCGCGGCGAACGCGGCGCGGGCAATCCGGTCAACCCGATGGTGCATCTGGTGGTCGGGCGGCGGTTCTGACGGGATGCCGTCACCCGCAGAGGTCGCGCGCCGGGGGGAACACGGCAGGGACGGGCGACGCGGCCTTTCTCGGCGGTCGCGAACACGGTAGGCGGCGGTGATGTTGCCGCCGTTGCCCGCCGCCGATCTGCTTCCCGCCTTCGCGCCGTGGTTCGATGTCGCGGGGCTGGCGGTGTTCGCCGTCTCCGGCGCGCTGGCGGCGGCGAAGCGCGGGCAGACCGCGGTGACGCTCGCCTTCTTCGCGCTGATCACCGGGGTCGGCGGCGGCACGGTGCGCGACCTGCTGATCGATGCGCCGGTGTTCTGGGTCCATGATCCCCGCGCGGCGACGGTGTGCCTGCTGATGGCGGCGCTGGTCTGGGTGACGCCGGAGCGGTGGTGGAAGGACGGCGCGCTCGCCTGGTTCGATGCGGTCGGGCTCGCCGCTTATGCGGTCTATGGCGCGGCCAAGGCGATCGGCTATGGCGTGCCGCCGGTGCCGGCGGCGCTGATGGGGGTGGTGACCGCCTGCGTCGGCGGCATCATCCGCGACGTGCTGGCAGGCGAACCGTCGATCCTGATGCGGCCGGAATTGTACGTCACCGCGGCGGCCCTGTCGTCGGCGCTGTACGTGGCGCTGGGGCTGGTCGGGCTGGCAGGCGCGCCGGCGGCGATCATCGCGGCGGCGGCGGGCTTTGGCCTGCGCGCCTTCGCGATCCGCTTCCGGCTGGCGCTGCCCGCGTATCGCAGCCGCGACGACGATCGGCCCGAGGGCGACTGATCGCGCCCGTGTCGGGCGACATGGACAAGATGGACACCTTAACGGAAACGATCCGGGTTTATCGTTTCCGTTTTTGCTATGATCTCGACGATGAGAAAGTGCGTCGGTCGGTTCGGTATCAGCGGCGTGCCGAATAGGACAGGCGGGTGTTCGCGTTGGTCGCTTTGCCCGGGTATATCTCCGTCATGCCGGACTTGATCCGGCATCCCGCTTCCTCGCGCCGTCCGAAGAAGCGGGACCCCGGCACAAGGCCGGGGTGACGGAGTGGGTTTTGGGAACGGCGTACCGCTCCGCCTCGCCTAGCCGCGCACGACGCCGGTGTCGGCGAATCGTTTCGGCTCGGCGGGGGGCGTCGTAGGTTCGGCGAGCGTGCATTGCCAATAGCCGACGTCGATCCATTGGCCGTGCTTGTGGCCGATCGCGCGGAACACGCCGGCGCGGCGGAAGCCGACCTGCTCGTGCAGCGTGATCGAGGCGCTGTTGGGCAGAGCGATGCGGCCGATCGCCTGTGTGAAGCCCTGCGCGCGCAGCGTGTCGATCAGCCCTTCGTACAGCAGCCGGCCGACGCCCTGGCGCTGCGCGACGTCGGCGACGTAGATCGTCGTCTCCACCGCCCAGCGATACGCCTCGCGCTCCGAGAAGCGCGTCGCATAGGCATAGCCGAGCACGCCGCCGGTCGCCTCGCCGGTGGTCGCGACGATCCAGGGATAGAGGCCGGCGGCGGACGCCATCCGTGTCCGCATCGTGCGCGTATCGGGCACCTCGGTCTCGAACGACACCGTGCCGGCGAGCACGTGCGGCGCGTAGATCGCCGCCACCGCCGCGGCGTCCTCGGGCGTGGCGGGGCGGAGCGCGATCATCTCACAGCCCGACGCGCGCGAGGATCAGGTCGAGCAGCCGCGCGTCCGATCCGGCGGTGTCGCTCGGCCCCAGGCCGCCGCATTCGAGGCAGCGCGCCTGCACCGACCCCGCGGTGGCGAGCCGCTTGACGTCGCCGAGCGCCTGCGCGAGCAGCCCGCGCCGCTCCGCCGCGATCCGCGCGAAGACGTCGCCGCCCTGCGCCTCTTCGGTCGCATCGTCGTCGTCCTTGTCGGCGAAGCCGGCGGCGATCTGCGCGGCGAAGCCGGGTGCCTTTTCCAGATATTCGGCATGCACCTTGGCGGGATCGAGCTTGGCGCGCTTCGCCGCTTCGGCGACCGCGTCCTGCAGGCCGCCGAAGCGATCGACCAGCTTGAGCTGGCGCGCGGTGCCGCCGTCCCAGACGCGCCCCTGCGCGATTTCGTCGACGCGTTGCGGCGTCATCCCGCGCGATTGCGCGACGCGGGCGAGGAACTGGCGATAGCCGTTCTCGATCCCCGCCTGCAGGATCGTGTCGAGCTGCGGCGTGGTGCCGGCATAGACGTCGGGCTGGCCCGACAGCGGCGTCGACTTCACGCCGTCGGCGGTGATGCCGATCTTGGCGAGCGTCTTCTCGAAGGTCGGGATGATGCCGAAGATGCCGATCGAGCCGGTGATCGTCGCCGGTTCGGCGAAGATCACGTCGCCCGGCGTCGACACCCAATAGCCGCCCGACGCGGCGAGCCCGCCCATCGACACGACGACCGGCAGCCCCTTCTTCTTCGCTTCGAGGATGGCGAGGCGGATGCGTTCGGAGGCGAGCACCGAGCCGCCTGGCGAATCGACCCGCACGACCAGCGCCTTGAGGTTCTTCTTGGCGAGGCCGTTGAGGATCAGCTTGGCGATCGTGTCGCCATGCGCGCTGCCCGGCCCGCCCTCGCCGTCGACGATGTCGCCGGCGATGGTGATCACCCCGATGCCGTCACCGCTTTTCGGCAGCGGGTTGGCGCCGATCCAGGCGTCGTATTTGATCGTGTTGAAGGTGCCGACCGGCCTGCTGGCGTCGCTGCCGACCAAGGCGGCGACGCGGCGGCCGAAGGCGACGCGGTCGCCGAGCGTGTCGACGATGTTCGAGGCGAGATTGGCCTTGGCGATGTCGCCGTTGGCGGCGACGATCATCCGGTCGGGGCTGGCGAGGAACGCGCCGACCTGCGCCTTGGGCCGCGCCTTGGCGATCGCCTCGCGCCACTGGCCGAACAGCGCGCCGAGCAGCTGCTGGCTCGCCTCGCGCGCCTCAGGGCTCTGGTCGGCGCGGGTATAGGGTTCGACGAAGCTCTTGAACTTGCCGACGCGATAGACGTGGGTGTTGACCCCGAGCTTGTCGATCAGGCCCTTGTAATAGAGCTGGCTGCCGCCGGGGCCGGTGAAGATCGTGCCGCCGAGCGGGTTGACCCAGATCTCGCTCGCACTGGCGGCGAGGCGATAGCCGGCGTCGGTATAAGCGGTGGCATAGGCGAGCACCGGCTTTTTGGTATCGCGGAAGCGGTGGATCGCCTCGGCGACCTCGTTGAGCGTCGCCGGATAGCCGCCGCCGAACCGGTCGAGGTCGAGGACGAGCGCCTTGACCCGGTCATCGCTGCGTGCGGCGTCGATCGCGCGCAGCACGTCGCGGGCGCGATACTGGCGCGGCATCGCCTGGCCGGAGAGCGCGGCGAACGGCGCCTGTTCCTCGGGCTGTTCGACGATCGTGCCGTCGAGGTCGAGCACCAGCGCGCCGGGAACGATCGCCTTCGACCCCGGCCGCGCGTTGAGCGCTGCGAACAGCAGACCGAAGAACAACAGCATCGCGATCAGGACCAGACCGTCCTTGATCGCCACCAGCAGCTTCCATGCGCCCCGTACCAGCTTCACGCGTCGCTCCTTCTATTCCCGTGCAGCGCTAGAGCAGCCGCGCGTGCCGCGCAACGGTCCGTATTAGGGCGACAATACAGGGGGTCGTGCTCGCGATGAACGGCGTGGCCGACCTGCCGATCGTCGTTCGGAGATTTTGGCTAAATTCCTCCCCCGCCAGGGGGAGGTGGCATGCCGAAGGCATGACGGAGGGGGAGGACACGCAACCGAGGTCGTCGCTTACCTCCCCCTCCGTCACGGCTTCGCCGCGCCACCTCCCCCTGGCGGGGGAGGACTTTCGTGAATGTCGGTCCGCCTACGGCGGACCGGTCGACGGACCGCATGCGCTAAATGCCCGTGCCGCGTCTCCGGTCTTCGAGCCGTTCCTATGATACGGGGAATTCCTAGAGGGATCTGCCGTATCCATGAGCAACATCTTTCCCAACAGCATGGCGAAATTGCGCGACGACGCGACCGGGGACGGCGTCGATATCGTGATGCGGACCAAGGATCGGCCGGCGCTGCTGAGCCGGGCGCTGACGAGCGTGCTGAACCAGCGGCATACCAACTGGCATCTCTATCTGGTCAACGACGGCGGGGAGGCGGCACGCGTCGATGCGCTGGTCGCGACGTTCGGCGGCGATCTTGCCGGACGGATCACGGTCATCCACAATCCCGTCAGCCTGGGCATGAGCGGGGCCGCCAATCTGGGTCTGTGCCGCGGAACCTCGCCCTTCATCGCGGTTCATGACGACGATGATTCCTGGGACGAATCGTACCTCGCGATCGCCACGTCGTTCCTCCTCGCATCGCCCAACCGGCGGTTCGGTGCGGTGCTCACCAAATGGGTGCGGATCGGCGAAACCTTCGACGGATCGTCCGTCGAGATCGTCAATGCCGACGTCGAGGGGTATGACGGCGAGGCGCTGGACATGCTCGACGTCATCCGTCGGCCGATGATCCCGCCGATCGCGCTATTGTGGCGGCGGAACGTCGTCGCCAGCGCCGGCTTCCTCAACGAACATCTGCCGATCTACGACGATTGGGACCTGATCCTGCGCGGGTTGCGGCTTGCCGACATCGCCCTGATCGCGGAGCCGCTGGCGAATTATCACATCCGCATCTCGCCCGGCGTCGGCGACTATACGAATACCGTTACCGAAGGACAGGCGCGGTACGACCAATACGGCAAATTGTACCGCAACAGCTTGCTGCGCGCCTATCTCGACCAGGACCCGGCGCGGATCGGGCTGGTCGCCGCGCTGCTCAAGAACGGCGAGCTGGCGCGTCAGCAGATCGAGGCGGTGCAGATCGCCTCGCATCGCGAATTGTCGGGCAATCAGCACCACCTCAACGCGCTGCTCGACGGGATCGAGGCGCAGGTGCGCGAGACCAAGGCGCTGATCGAGAAGATCTGGGGGGCGATCACGCAGGCGGCCTGATCGGATGGGCGGCGGCTTGCCGTGGCGGCGGTTCGCCGCGATGACGGGCGTTCCACTATCGGATTTCGCCCTGCTCATGTCGCCTGCCATTCAGCCGCCGCGCTTCGGGTTCGAAGGCCCGGTGAAACGGTCGATGACGATCGCCGGCCATCAGACCTCAATCAGCCTGGAGCCGGCGTTCTGGGCGGCGCTGGAAGTGGCGGCGGTCGCGCATGCGCTGCCGCTGTCGGCGCTGGTCGCGCAGATCGACGTGCTGCGCATCGCCGCCGACGAGCCGCCCAACCTGGCGAGCGCGCTGCGCAGCTGGCTGTTCGCGCAGGCACAGATCGGCGCACGTGATCGCGATCAGTGAGAATGCCACGCAATAACGTTGACAGTGCGAACGACTCTCAATAGCGAGCCCTCAACAAAAAGCAGGGGGTCTCAATGTCCAAATCGTCCGTTTCGTTCCTGGCCTTGTCGTGCGTCGGCGCGTTCCACACGCTGCCCGCTTATGCCGAGGACGCGACGAAACCGACGCCGACCCCCGTCGCCGATCCCGATCAGCGCCGCGATCCCGACGATATCCTCGTCACCGGCGAGCGCGTCCGGCGGACCGACGACCCCAAGGCGGTCGCGCCGCTGATCGACACGCCGCGATCGATCGTGCTGATCCCCAAGGAGGTGATCCAGCAGACGGGGTCGATCAGCCTGCAGGATGCGCTGCGCACCGTGCCGGGCATCACCTTCGGCGCGGCGGAGGGCGGCAATCCGCTCGGCGACCGGCCGTTCATCCGCGGCTTCGACACGCAGGGCAGCATCTATGTCGACGGCGTCCGCGACCTGGGCGCGCAGAGCCGCGAGGTGTTCGCCACCGAGACGATCCAGATCGTCCGCGGCTCCGATTCGACGCTGGGCGGGCGCGGCTCGGCGGGCGGCACGATCAACATCATCTCCAAGCTGCCGCAACTCGACGATTTCGGCAGCGTCGCCGGCAGCTACGGCAATGCCGATTTCAAGCGCGTCACCGCCGACCTCAATCTCAAGCTGGGCGACATGGCGGCGTTCCGCATCGAGGGGTTGTGGCACGATCAGGATATCGCCGGCCGCGATTCGCTCTACGCGCGGCGCTGGGGCATCGCGCCGTCGGTGACGCTCGGCCTCGGCACGCCGACGCGGCTGACCGCGAGCTATTATTATCTCGAAAGCCACGAACTGCCCGACGCGGGCATCCCCTATCTCTACACGATCGCCAACGCGCCGGGGACGGGGACGATCGCCTCGCGGCCGGCGCTCGGCACGGTCACCACGCGCGGCGGCCAGACCGGCTATGTCGACCGTTCGGTGTTCTACGGGCTGACCGACCGCGACTTCCGCGACACCAAGACGCATCAGGCGACGCTGCGCGCCGAGCATGATTTCGGCGGCATCACGCTGCGCAACACCGCGCGCTACACCCACACCGACCAGAATTACATCATGTCGATGCCCGACGACAGCCAGGGCAACGTCTATGGCACGACCGCGACGAACCCGACGACGGGTGCGGCAGGGCTGCGCGGCGACCGGACCAGCGGCGGCTATGTCTGGCGGCGCTCGAACACGCGCTTCGGCTATACCGAATCGATCATCAACCAGACCGATCTGTACGGCACGTTCAAGACCGGTAGCGTCGCGCACAGCTTTGCGGCCGGCACCGAATTCGCGTGGGAGAAGGCACGTCGCGGGACCTATGTGCTCGCCAACGGCTCGACCGTGTCGCCGCGGTGCAACAGCGCGTCGCTGGCACGCTACAATTGCACCAGCCTGTTCGCGCCCAATCCGAACGATCCCTGGGTCAATTATGCCAGCGACACGTCGACGGTGGCGACGCCGATCGTCCGCGGCAGCCTCGCCGCGCAGACGCAGAACGACGCCAACACGCGCGCCGCTTATGCATTCGATTCGATCACGTTGGTGCCGCAGCTCATCCTCAACCTCGGCGTGCGCTACGACCGGTTCTCGTCGACGACGCGGCTGCCGGGCGCGACGCAGTTCCAGATCAAGCGCACCGACGAATTGTTCAACTGGCAGGCGGGGCTCGTCTTCAAGCCGACGCCCGACGCCAGCCTCTATGCGAGCTACGCCACCGCGGCGACGCCGCCCAACAGCCTGCTCGGCGAGGGACGCGAGGACAATGCGCTGCCCACCACGGCGCAGACCGCCGCGATCATCGATCTGCTCAAGCCGCAGAAGACGAAGTCGTACGAGGTCGGCGCCAAGGTGGCGCTGCTCGGCGAGAAATTGCTGCTGACCGGCGCGGCTTTCCAGACCGAGATCGCCAACGCCCGCGTCACCGGCGCCGACGGCAACCCGGAATTCATCGGCGAATCGCGCATCCGCGGGATCGAGCTGGGCGCGACGGGCACGATCCTGCCGGGCTGGACGGTGTTCGGCGGCTATACCCACCTCGACCCCAAGGTGATCGACGGCGGCTCGACGGTCCTCGGCGGCGTTCCGGTCCCCTCGGTCAATACCGGCAAGCAGATGCCGCAGACGACGCGCAACAGCTTCACCGCGACGACCAACGTCACCTTGTGGGACCGGCTCGAGGTCGGCGGCACCGCCATCTATATGGGCAAGCAGATCGCCGGTTATTCGGACGATCGCAGCGCGACGCAGCTGGTTGCGACCAAGCTGCTCGTCCGTCAGGCGCCGGCCTATTGGCGCTTCGATGCGCGGGCCAGCGTCAAGCTGACCGACAATGTCGATCTCAGCGTCAATGCGCAGAATTTGACCGACAAGGTTTTCTACAGCCAGGTCTACACCACCCATTTCGCGCAGGTGGCGCCGGGGCGGACGGTGTTCGGCACGGTCGGCGTGCGCTTCTGATGACCGCCGCCGCGCTCGCCGACGACGAGGTCGCGCTGGTGCGGCGGGCGGCGGAGGCGGGGCTGCCCGATGCGCAGGCGATGCTCGGGCAGATGCTGCTCGACGGCAACGGCGTCGCGGCGGACCCCGCGGTGGCGCTCGGCTGGTTCGTCAAGGCGGCGGCGGCGCAGCATCTGATGGCGCTCAACATGGTCGGGCGCTGTTACGACCTCGGCTGGGGGACCGCGGTCGACAAGGCGCGGGCGGCGGAATGCTATCGCGTCGCTGCGGAACGCGGGCTCGATTGGGCGATGTACAATTACGCGACCCTGCTCGCGCTCGGCGCGGGCGTCGCGGAAGATAAAGCGGCGGCGCTCGGCTGGCTGGAGCGGGCTGCGGCGCTCGGCAACGCCAAGGCGGTCAATTTCGTCGGCAGCTTCGCCGAGGACGGCTGGGTCCACCCGCGCGACATGGCGCGGGCGGCGAAATGCTACGAGCGCGCCGCGGCGGGCGGCGATTTCCGCGGCTGTTTCAATCATGCGCGGATGCTGGCAGACACCGGGCGGATGGACGAAGCCCTGCACTGGATCGGCCGCGCCGGCGCGCTCGGCAATGCGCGCTTCGTCGCGCAGGTGCGCGATTGGCTCGCCGCCTGTCCGCATGCCGCGTTGCGCAGCCGCGGGCCGGCGGCGCTGGCGGGCACGCGCGCATGCTGATCGCGATACCCGACCTGCTCGACGCGGCGGCGGTGGCGGGGCTGCGCGCGACGATCGATGCGGCGGCATGGACCGATGGCAATGCCACCTCCGGCCATCAATCGGCGCTGGCCAAGCGCAACGAGCAATTGCCGGAGGACAGCGCCGCGGCGCGGGGAGGGGGCGCGGTGGTGCTCGATGCGCTGGCCGCCGCGCCGCTGTTCGTCGCCGCGGCGCTGCCGCTCAAGGTGTTTCCGCCGCTGTTCAACCGGTACGGGGCGGGGGCGACGTTCGGTACGCATGTCGACAGCGCGATCCGCATCCGCCGCGGCAGCGACTTCCGTATCCGCTCGGACCTGTCGGCGACGCTGTTCCTCAGCGATCCCGCCGATTACGACGGCGGCGAGCTGGTGATCGAGGACCAGTTCGGGGCGCAATCGGTCAAGCTGCCGGCGGGGCATATGGTGCTCTATCCCGCGTCGAGCCTGCATCGGGTGACGCCCGTGACGCGGGGCGTGCGCGTCGCATCGTTCTTCTGGGTCCAGTCGATGGTCCGCGACGACGGCGCGCGGCGGATGCTGTTCGAGCTCGACCAGGGCGTGCAGGAGGCGACCGCGGCGATGGGCGCGGATGCACCGGCCGTGGTGAAGCTGACCGGGGTGTACCACAATCTGCTGCGCCGCTGGGCGGAGGTGTAGGGGCGATCAGATTCAGTCGAATTCCTCCCCCGCCAGGGCAGGGCGATCGCATATGGCCCTCCCCGTAAGTCGTTCGCCCTCCAAATCCGTTCCGTCACCCCGGCCTTGCGCCGGGGTCCCGCTTCTTTGGACGGTGCGAAGAAGCGGGATGCCGGATCAAGTCCGGCATGACGGGGATGGGAAAGCCGTTCCAACACCTCAATCGGTCATACGCGATAGCCCTGCCCTGGCGGGGGAGGACTTACGTTACGACGATGAATGTCGATCCCCCCAAGGTCCAGCGGCCGCGGGGATGGCGACCGTGGAGGACATGCTCCTCGATTGACCTTCCCCCGGCGCGCGTGCGACGCCGCGCCAATGGGTTGGAGCGAGCGATGACGAAACTGGCGTGGCGCAGGACATGGTTCCAGGTCCACAAATGGATCGGCCTCATCCTTGCGATCCTGATCATCCCGCTGTCGCTCTCGGGCGCGGCATTGGTCTGGCACGATGCGCTCGACCGGATCGTCAATCCGGCGCGCTATCACATCAGCGGCACGACGCGGCAGACGCCGGAGACCTATGCGGGGGCGGCGCAGGCGGTGCTGAAGCCCGGCGAGCGGATCGCGCAGATCACGATGCCGGAGGGCGAGGGCCCGATCGCCGTCGCCGTGTCGCCCGCCAGCGTCGATCCCGACCGGCGCGGACCGCCGCCGCGGACGATCGTCTATCTCGACCCGCCGACCGCGCGGGTGCTGGAGGTGGCGGGGAGCAACGCCGGCCTCGTCCGCTTCCTCCACGTGCTGCACGGCAGTTTGCAGGTGCCAGGGATCGGGCGGACGATCGTCGGCTGGATCGGCGTCGCGATGATGGTGTCGAGCTTCACCGGCCTATGGCTGTGGTGGCCGACGGTCGGGGCGTGGCGCAAGGGGCTGCGCTGGCGGCGGCATCGCAACACCGACACCAACCTGCACCATATGGCGGGCTTCTGGATCGCCTTGCCGCTGTTCGTGCTGTCGCTGACCGGGGCGTGGATCAGCTTTCCGGCGTTTTTCGGGGGCCAGCGCGCGCCGGATCGCGGCGCGCAGCGGGCGGTGCCGCTCGCCGAGCCGGGGCAACCGCTCGATCTGGTCGTCGCGCGCGCGGCGAGCGTGCGCCGCGGTGCGCTCCGCAGCATCGCCTGGCCGACGGCACGCAGCGCCGACTGGACGGTGACCTATGCCGGCGGCCATGTCGTCAAGGTGGCGGACGACAGTGGCGTCGCGGTCGCGGCGCCGGCGCGGCGGCCGGGCGGGCTGGCGCTGACGATGCGCCGCATCCATGACGGCGAGGGCATGGGGATCGTCTGGCAGATCGTGATCTTCCTCGGCGGCATCGCGCCGGCGGTGCTCGCGGTGACGGGGATCATCATGTGGTGGCGCGCGCGCGACTGGCGGGCGAAGGTGCCGGGGTGACCTGAATTCCTCCCCCGCAAGGGGGAGGAATTTCGGGGGATTCCTCCCCGGTACGGGGAGGGGGACCGGCGAAGCCGGTGGAGGGGGGCTTCCATATCGTGCGACGCCTGTGGAAGCCCCCCTCCGTCACCGCTGCGCGGTGCCACCTCCCCGTATCGGGGAGGATTTACCTGCCCAGCAGTACCCGCGCCTGACCGGCGTGGGACCGGCGAAGCCGGTGGAGGGGGGCTTCCATATCGCGCGACGCCTGCGGAAGCCCCCCTCCGTCACCGCTGCGCGGTGCCACCTCCCCGTATCGGGGAGGATTTAGCGGCCCAGCAGCACCCGCGCTTGACCGGCGATCTGCGCGAGCATCGCCGCATTGGGTTGCGCCGCGTGGCGGGCGCGGTCGATCACCGCCTTGAACTGGCCGACGCGTGCCGCATTCGCCGCGAGCCAGTCGTTCACCGCGCTGCGCGGGTCGGCGCCGCCGCTGCGCGCGAGGAACTCGAGCCGCTGCTGCTGGAATTCGCGCGACAAGCCGGCGAGCAGCAGCCGTTCCCACGGATCGCTCGACACGATCCGCGCCGCGGTCGCCTGCGCCCAGTCGAGGCCGAGCGCCTGACCGAGATGCGTGAACGCGCGGGTCAGCTCGATCTCGTCGAGGCCGAGCCGCTCGCCGAGCGCCGCCAGCCCCACCGCACCGTCGAGGTCGAACAGGCGGACGACGCGCTGCGCCAGATCGGCGGGTGCGCCCGCGGCGCGGAGCTGCGCGGCGATGCGGGCGCTCTGCGCGCTCGCCTCTTCGAGCAGCAGCGCGGCGGTCTGGCGTTCGAGCTGCGCGATGCCGGTGCCGAGCCGGTCGAGCACCACGCCCGGCAAGGTCCCCGGCGGCGCCGCGCGCAACAGATCGGCGATATGCGAACGCGTCGCCACCGCGACCTCGTTGAACAGGGCGATGCGCGCGCCTTCGCTGATGTCGGCACGCTCGATCTCCGCCCACAGCGCGTCGAGGCCGAACACCCGTTCGGCGACGACGAACATCGCCGCGATATCGGCGATCGCGGCGCCTTCCTCCTCGGCGAGTTCGAACGGGAAGAGGATGCCGAGCCGGTTGACGATGCGGTTGGCGAGCTTGGTCGCGACGATCTGGCCGCGCAGCCGGTGGTCGTCGATCGCCTGCGCATAATCGCGCTGCATCGCCGGCGGGAAGGCGGCGTGGAGATCGGGCCTGAGCTCCGCGGCCATCGCCAGCGGCGCATGTTCGATGCCGTCCTGCAACGCCAGCTTGGCGGTGGCGAGCAGCACCGCCAGCTCGGGGCGGGTCAGGCCATGGCCCTCCTGCCCGCGACGCAGCAGGTCCTCGTTGCCCGCCAGCCCCTCGACCGCGCGGTCGAGCCGGCCGCTGCCTTCAAAGATCTCGATGACGCGGACGTAGCTCGGGATCGCCGCCGCGCCGTCCGCCTCGGCGATCGACAGCGCCAGCGTCTGCAGGCGGTTGTCCTCCAGCACCAGATGCGCGACGTCGTCGGTCATGCTGGCGAGCAGCGCGTTGCGCTCCTCGAAGCCGAGCCGGCCCTCGTTCATCTCGCGGTTGAGCGCGATCTTGATGTTGACCTCGTTATCCGAACAATCGACGCCCGCCGAATTGTCGATGAAGTCGGTGTTGATCCGCCCGCCGCGCGTCGAGAAAGCGATGCGCGCCGCCTGCGTGACGCCGAGGTTGGCGCCTTCGCCGATCGCGGTGACGCGCAATTCCTCGGCGTTGACGCGCAGGCGGTCGTTGGCGGGATCGCCGACCGCGACGTTATTCTCCGCCGCCGCCTTCACATAGGTGCCGATGCCGCCGAACCACAGCAGGTCGGCGGGCGCCTTGAGGATCGCCGAGATCAGCGCCGCCGGATCGAGCTGCGTCGCGGTGATGCCGAGCGCCGCCTGCGCCTGCGGCGACAGCTTGATGACCTTTTCGCTGCGCGCCCAGACGCCGCCGCCTTCGCTGATGAGGCCGGCGTCGTAATCCGCCCAGCTCGACCGCGGCAGCGCGAACATGCGGGCGCGCTCGTCCCAGCTCGCCGCCGGGTCCGGGTTGGGATCGATGAAGATATGGCGGTGATCGAACGCTGCGACGATCTTGAGCGCCTTCGACAGCAGCATGCCGTTGCCGAAGACGTCGCCCGACATGTCGCCGCAGCCGACGACGGTGATCGGCTGCGTCTGCACGTCCAGCCCGCGCTCGGCGAAATGGCGCTGCACCGACACCCAGGCGCCCTTGGCGGTGATGCCCATCGCCTTATGGTCGTAACCGACGCTGCCGCCGCTGGCGAAGGCGTCGCCCAGCCAGAAGTCGCGCTCCAGCGCCAACGCATTGGCGACGTCGCTGAACGTCGCGGTGCCCTTGTCGGCGGCGACGACGAAATAGGGGTCCTCGCCGTCGAGCACCTGCACGCCTTGCGGGTGGACGACGCGGCCCTCGACGATATTGTCGGTGATCGACAGCAAGGAGCGGATGAAGATCCGGTAGCTCTCGGTCCCCTCCGCCAGCCAGGCGTCGCGATCGACCGCGGGCGAGGGGAGCTGCTTGGGATAGAAGCCACCCTTGGCACCGGTCGGCACGATCACCGCATTCTTGACGCGCTGCGCCTTCATCAGCCCGAGGATTTCGGTGCGGAAGTCGTCGCGGCGGTCCGACCAGCGCAGCCCGCCGCGCGCGACCGGGCCGGCGCGCAGGTGGATGCCCTCGACGCGCGGGGAATAGACCCAGACCTCGCGCCACGGCACCGGCGCGGGCAGGCCGGGGATGAGGTGGCTGTCGAGCTTGAACGCCAGCGCTTCCGCCGCGGCGGGGGCGAAGGCGTTGGTGCGCAGGCAGGCGGCGATCAGGTTGCGATAGGCGCGCAGGATGCGATCGTCGTCGATCGCCGACACCGCATCGAGGCCGCGCTCGATCGCCTCGTCGCAGGCCTGCACGTCGCCCGACTGCGCCGGATCGTGCGCCGCGGCGAAGCGCGCGATCAGCGCCTTGGTCAGCTTGGGCGCGCGGCGCAGCGCGTCGACCACGGTGGTCAGGCCATAAGGCAGGCCCGCCTGCCGCAGATAGCGGAACCACGCGCGCAGCAGCACCACCGATTGCGGCGACAGGCCGACGTCGACGATCAGCCGGTTGAACGCGTCATTCTCCGCCGCGCCTTCCAGCGCCGCGGCGACGGCGCCTTCCAGCACGGCGGCGTCGTTGGCATCGTCGTTGGCGTCGGTCTCCACGACGAAGTCGTGGACGAAGGTATTGGCATCCTCGCGCAGCCGCGTCGGCAATTCGCCGATCACGCGGAAGCCGAAATTCTCGAGCACCGGCACCGCGTCGGACAGCGCGAGCGCGCCGCCGAGCTTGTAGATCTTGAGCTGGCGGTCCTCGCCCGGCACCGCCGGAAACAGGCGCACCGAGCGCGCATCGGGATCGTCGAGCGTCGCGATGCGCAGGATGTCGGCGGCGGCCTCCGCCGGGCTGCTGACGTTGCGGTAATTGGGCGGGAAGGCGTTGGCCCAGCGCAGCGCCAGCCGTGCCGCGCGTGCCGCCGGCACGCGTTCGGCGAGCGCCGCCTCGACGTCCGACACCCAGCCGCGCACCATCCGGCGCAGCCGCTCGGCGAGCGGTTCGGTCTCGGGCATGCGGCCGTCGCCGCGCAGGTCGATCGTATAGCGCAGCAGCGCGACGACGCCGTCGTCGAGGCTGATCGACCAGTTGAGGACGGTGCCGTTCGACGCCTCGGTCAGCATCTGCGCGATCGCGACGCGGCGCGCGGTGGTGAGGTCGTCGCGCGGCAGCCAGGCGAAGGCGAACAGATGCCGGCCGAGCGCCGAGCGCACCAGCACCAGCGCCGGCCGCGGCCGGTCGGCGAGGCTCATCGCGGTCAGCACCACCTCTTCCAGCGCCGGCGCCGGAAAGGCGACGACGAGGTCGTGGGGTAGCGCGCTCAGCGCATGGGTCAGCGCCTTGCCGGCGTGGCCTTTGGGATCGAAGCCGAATTTCGCTTCCAGCGCCGCCAGCCGCGCGCGCAGCACCGGCACGTCACGCGGGCGGACGCTGAGCGCGGCGCTGGTCCACAGGCCGGCGTGGATCGACAGGCCGTCGATCGTGCCGCCATCGACGATCGGCACGATGACGAGGTCGAGCGGCACCGCGCGATGCACGGTCGAGATCAGGCTCGACTTGAGCAGCAGCGGTGCCTCGTTGCCATCCTCGAACCACTGGATCGCCAGCGCACGGCTCGCCTCGGCGAGCACCGGCGTCTGGTGCGGATTGCGCGCGAGGCCCAACGCCTCGCCCGCGCTGCCGTCGCGCCGCCAGACCTGATGGCCGAGCAGGGTGAACTGGCCGTCGAGGAACCATTGCAGCAGCGCCGCACCCTCACCCTGCGGCAGCGCCGCCTCGTCGCGCGCCATCGCGCGCTGTAGCTGCGGCCAGTCGGTGACGGCGGCGCGCACGTCGGCGAGCACCGCGGTCAATTCCTCGATCAGCCCGCGCCGGTCGCGCGCATCGGCGCGTTCCAGCTCGATATAGATCATCGATTCGGGCGCACCCGCGCCGCCGATGTCGGTCATCGCGCCGTCGGCGTCGCGCGTCACGCGGACGACGGGGTGGATGACGCGATCGATGTCGAGGTCCAGCTCGCCGATCGCGGCGGCGATCGAATCGACCAGGAAGGGCATGTCGTCGTTGACGATCGCGAGTCGCATCCGTCGCCGCACGTCGTCCGACGCGATCGGTTCGAGCGCGACCGCGGGCTTGCCCGATTCGCGCCGCGCGGCGGTCTGCGCGACGAACGCGGCGGCGGCGGTGCGTTCGGCAGCGCCGAAGCCCGTCAGCTCTCCCGGTAGCGCGCCCTTGGTCAGCCGGGCGGCGAGCGCCTCGGCCATGCTCTGGTTCTGGTCGGCCATTTGTCGCCTATGCTCCTGCAATCCAAGGACCTCAAGGCTTGCCGCAGTGCGAAAATAACGCGTGCGAGCAACTTTATGTGTGGTAGCTTTATAGAACACCAAAGAGCTGGCTGGGGGCCCTGATGAAAACGCTGACGATGTTGTGCTGTTCGGTCGCGATCCTCGCTGTGCCGGCAGTGGCGAAGGATACGGGCAGGGAGGTGGTGGTACGGGTCGGTGCGCCGCTGGCACGTGCGGCGTTGCTCAAGCCGGGGACGCAGCGGTACCTGCGCTATGTCGTCAAGGACGGCCACCGCACCGCGATCGACATCTGGTCGCGGACGGTCAGTTTCGAGACGCGCGACGGGCGCCGCCTGGTCCGTGTCGCGCAACTCTGGGACGGGGCGGGGCCGAACGGCAGCGTCCGCCGCGAGGACAGCCTGATGGAGGCGGGGACGATGCGCCCGATCGAACAGGTCCGCGCGACATCGCGCGACGGCGTGACGAAGACCGCCGCCTATCGCTTCGACGGCGCGCGGGTGACGGGGATCGCCGATCGCGCCGACAACGACGCCAAGGACTTCGCGATCGCGGGCAGCGAGCCGCTGTTCAACTTCGTGCCCGACAGCGAATGGTTCCAACAATTGCCGATGGCGGCGGGGACCAGCTTCGTCGCCAGCCTCTACGATCCCGGATCGGGCAAGCCCGACCGCTATCGCTTCACCATCGCCGGCACGGCGCGGATCGCCGGCCCCGACGGCAAGCCGATCGATTGCTGGCTGATGACCACCGATTACAACGCGCCGGAGCACGGGGTGACGCGGATGTGGTTCGCCAAGACGACGCAGGCGATGATCCGGCAGGAGGGCGATGCCGGCCCGCGCGGCCATTTCGTCAAGACGTTGCTGCCGCCCGAAGCGGACGACTAGGCGCCGGGCAGGCGGGCGATGCCGTCGATCGCGTCGTCACCGGCGACGCGCTTGATCACGTCGAGCGTGCCGTCGGGGCGCGCACGCGCGAGCAGCACGACGAATTCGTCCGCGTCCGCACCGATCGCGACGGTGCCGATCGCCGGCAGCGTACGCCATGCGGCCATCGCGCTGGCGCGCGCTGCGGTGGCATCGTCGGCGAAGGGCGCGGGGGGCAGTTGCACCATCTCCAGCCCGCCGCTCGGCCCGTCCGCCCAGATCGGCGTGGCGACGGGCGCGCGCGGTGCGGCGCGGACGGCCGCGTCGAGCTCGGCGTCCAGCGTCGCCTGCGTCGCGTCGTCGACCATCTCCTTCCAGTTGATGACGCCATAGATGAAGTCGATCGCCTCGCCGTCGGACGAGAAGGGCATCAGGATGCCGCGATACAAAGTGGTGCGACCGCGCGTGCCGACGAACTCCGCCTCGAAGCCGATCGGCGCACGATTCGCGATGATCTGCAGATAATGGTCGGTCAGCCGCGACAGCAGCGACCGGCCCGGCACGTCGGCGACGCGGACGATGTCGGTCTCCAGCCCGCATTCCCGGCGCAATCGCTCGCCGAGGAAGGCGATCGTCGGATCGTCGATCCCGTTGGTGAAATCGATGAGGACGCTGTGCGGCCCGAAGTCGATGTTCGCCGGATCGAGATCGCCGATCCCCGGATAGGGGCGCCCCTTCAGCAGCGAAACCCAATGATTATAGGCGCGTACGTGCATGCGCCGCTCGTCGCCGCCCAGATCGAACATCGCATCCCCGACGCCGCCCTCATCGACGTCGGGCTCGCCGGCCGCGTCGATCGCCTCGTCGATGTCCACCCGCTCGTCCTCGAAGCCGCGCGCGATACCCATGCCCAAACCCTTCATACACCGGGTCGCAGGACCCTGGTTCGGAACGCTTGTGCACGCTCCGTGGTAAACGGGTCGTAAAGCCGGCAAAGCGAAGATGCAGGGCGGTTGGGCGCTTGTCAGCGGCAATCCGACCTGTTAGGCGCACCCCCGAACGGCGTTACACCCGTATCACCCCGTGCCGCTTTAGCTCAGCTGGTAGAGCATCGCATTCGTAATGCGGGGGTCACAGGTTCGAGTCCTGTAAGCGGCACCACCTTCTTTAAAGGCCTTCCACAAGGCAACCCGGCGGCGTCCTATTGAACGGGCGTTCAGCTCGGGAGGCGGCTGGGTTCTGCTTGGGTGGACTTAGCTGGTGGAAAGCAGTCCACGCGTTAATTTCTAGGCATTCAGCGCCATGACTGACATGGTCGGATCACACCGGTAGACGGTGATCCGTGTTGACGCGCGACACACTGAAGCCGACGGTGGCTTGAAGGTCGCGGGGACATTGCAATGATCGAGAGCGTAAAACTCAACCGCTTCAAGCGGTTTACAGATTCTTCGTTCGCTTTGCATCCAGCTGGTATCTCATTTCTCGCAGGGGGTAATAACTCCGGCAAGTCAACGCTATTGCAGGCGATTGCCGTTTGGGAGTTTTGTCGCCTCGTGCTCGAGAATGAGCGTGGCCGCGAGAGCCTCAATTCCGGGTACGGCGGACAGGGTCTTGGCCTTTCAGACGACGAGTTTTCGCCGATCGCGGTCGCCAGCCTCAAGCATTTGTGGACCAACTTAAAGAGCCAGATTCCAGGGCAGGACGGCTACTCGCTGTCCATCGAATGCGGCTGGAAAGCCGCCGGCGTGGCGAAGCATTTGCGCATATCGCTCGCGCTCACCAACGACCGCTTATTCGTGAAAGCGGCGGACTCGAACCTGGCAGACGACGACACCTTGCCGGCGGTCGCCTACTTGCCGCCATTTGCCGGCATCGCGCAACGCGAGAACAAGATGTCAGGTGCCGAGCGGCGCGGACTGATCGGCCGAGGCCTCGCCGGCGGCGTTATTCGAAACCTGTTACTTGACATGAGCGAGGCCAACCTCGCCGCTCGCGCTCGGCTGAAAGAGGGCAGGACCAAGATCAAGTCTTCCGACCTCAAGCGGCTGCGCGAGGAAGATCCATGGGAAATTCTCCAGGCAACGATGGGCCGCATTTTTGGCATGCAGCTCACCGTTGAACCCTTCAACGACCTATTCCACAGCTACATCAGGGTCAATTGCGCTAAGGGGAAGCTCGACGGCACCACCTTCAGGCGTTTTCCTAACTTTAATGCGCGCGATCTCATGGCCGAGGGCAGCGGGTTCCTTCAGTGGCTTAGCGTTTACGCGCTTGCCCTTAGCCCGAGCACCTGCACTCTGCTCCTCGACGAGCCGGACTCGCACCTACACCCGTCGCTTCAGGCCCAACTCGTCGAGGCGCTGGACGAGATCGTCGCTGCCTCCGGCAAACAAGTGCTGCTCGCCACCCACAGCACCGAGATCCTCCGCGCGGCCGAGCACACGCAGATCGTGGAGTTCAAAGGCACTTCGGCTAAATACCTCGAGCAGGACGAGCGGAAGGTCAGCCTCTTCATCGGCCTCGGCAGCGAATACGCGCCGAAGCTAGACCCCCTGCGCAAGTCGAAGCGGATGCTGGTCGTAGAGGCATTGAGTGACGCCAGGATGCTTCAAGCTTGGGCGATGCAACTCGGCGTCGAATGGCCAAAGAAGATGGTGATTTGGCCATGGACCGGCGGCGCCACCGAGCGGAAGCACCTTTTCCTGCAGCTAAAGGCAGAAATACCGGACTTGGTCGCAGTCAGCCTGCGGGACCGCGACGACATGGCGATCGGCCAGATCGAAAAGGCCACCTTGTCTGACCGGTCGCAGAACAACGTCGATCCGAACCTCCACCTTAAAATTTGGCGGCGGCGCCACATTGAAAATTACCTGCTGTGGCCCCCTGCAATCGCGCGGGCGAGCGGCCGACCCGAAGCCGAGGTCGTTCAGTTGATGGCCGACCACGCTCTTGCAGTGCCTCCTGACTTTGCCTCTCAGGAAGTTGCGGATGCAATGGTCGACGCTCGTGGGAAGGAAATTACTCAAGAGCACGCTGAGTCAATTAAGGCGAAATTCGGTATCCGGCCGATCGACATTGCCAAGGCTATGCGGGCGGAAGAAATCCCCGCAGACGTACGCTATCTGGTCGAACTAATCCGCAATCTTTGCGAACCTTAGCTGTAGATATGTAGAGCTTCACGGTGGGCCGCCTACGCTGGTTTTCTTTGGAGCGTAATCAATCGACACTTGACTAAGCGCGACCGCGGAGTCGATCAACCGGCGATTGGGGCGCGGACGCGGCCAGCTTATGGTACATGCCAACCCACGCAGCGACCCGGTCACCTGACTCACGACACGACGAACCTCGCATCACCTTGGTGACCTAAGTGCATTGCATTCATGTGCGGGCTGCATGAGTCTCGTATCATGGCATCGATAGGCAGGGACCATCGGACATGACCCATCATAAAATAGAACTGACGGCGCACCATCTGACGCGCTTCGCATCAACTAATCCATTGGAGGCTGTATCCGAACTCATCTGGAACGGCCTGGACGCCGACGCTGACCGGGTTACTGTATCGACTGAATTTGACGTACTACAGTCAATGTCTGGGATTGTTGTGGCTGACAATGGAGGCGGCATCCCCTTTGAACAGATCGTCGAACGCTTTAAACGCCTGGGAGACTCTTGGAAGCGTTCATCCCGCTTGTCGAAGAAACAAGGCCGCTTTTTGCATGGCAAGGATGGTCAGGGGCGGTTCAAAGCGCTTTCACTCGGACGAGTCGTACGGTGGAGTATCGTATACGCGGAAGGCGGCCAGAACTTCTCCTATTCTGCTCAGTTAATAGCAGACGATCCCACGGACCTCATTATATCAGACGCGCCCGAGAAGACCTCGCGGCCTACCGGGGTTACAGTCCGGGTCGCCGAGTTAAATCCTACTACGCGTGCACTCATGAACGTGGACGCTCTGGATCGTATCGGTGAGAAGTTTGCGCTTTACCTAAACCAATATCGAGACGTGGAAATAAATTTCCGCGGAACTCTAATCCAACCTGAAACTTACATCGTGTCTGTCGAGCCGTTCACGCTGAAACCCATATCGATCGGCGATTACACCTATGCGGTAGAGTATGACATTGTCGAATGGGCAGTGCGGAGCGAACGCCGTATTTACCTCTGCGATGCTGAGGGCTTCCCACTCGCAGAACGCAATCCTCGTTTTCACGTTCCTGGCTTGGACTTCGTCGGATATATCCGCTCCGATTACTTTGCCGCGTTAGCGGAGCAGAACCTCATCGACGTCGATGGACTCGACAGCAAGGTTGCCGACATCCTTGAACAAGCGAAGGATTTGACAAAGGCTTATTATCGCCAACGTCGTATCAAAGACACGCGATCTGTCATCCAAAAGTGGAAGGAGGAAAACGTTTATCCTTATGAGGCGGAGGCGCTTACGGTAGCGCAGGAGGCTGAACGTCAAGTTTTCGATCTTGTAGCAGTATCTGTAAAAGATCACATTCAAGATTTTGATGCGCAACCTGCCGCAGCGCGCAGATTCAACTTCGAACTCCTCCGACAAGCGATTGAGCGCAATCCAACCGAATTGCGATCGGTATTGGAGCACGTTCTTAAGCTGCCGGAAAACAAGCTGGCAGAGCTGGCAGCTCTTTTGGAAGACGTTACTCTATCCAACATAATAGAAGCATCGGCAACGGTTGCTGACCGACTGACGTTCGTTCACGGTCTTGAGGAGCTTGTCTATAACGAGGAACATAGTGAAGACCTGCTCGAGCGGGCCCAGTTGCACCAGCTTGTAGCTCAAAACATCTGGCTATTCGGCGAGCAATACAATCTGACAGTCTCAGACAAGGGGCTTTCGCAGGCGCTGAAAAAGCATGCCAAGATAATGAAGGAAAAGAAAGTCATAGATCGCCCGGTTCGGCGGCTTGATGGCTCCATCGGTATAGTGGATCTAATGCTTTCACGCGCGGCCAAGCCAATGCGTTCCGGAGAGATTGAACACCTTGTCATCGAATTGAAGCGCCCAACTGTCGATATCGGGATGCCGCAGCTTCAACAGGCATTCAGCTATGCGATGGCGGTCGCCTCCGATGATCGTTTCGCCGTTGGGCACGCGGAATGGGAGTTTTGGATCGTTTCGGCCGGTATGACGACAGAAGCGCGTGCCCTAGCCAATCAGGCTGGCAAGCCCCCCGGCCTCTATTACGACGGAGGAACTGCAAATCCGAAAGTTCGCGTGTGGGCCAGAACATGGGCGGAGATTATTCACGACGCCCGGGTCCGGATGCAATTTTACAAGGAACGGCTCAATCTTGAGATTGATTCGGAAGCGGCGGTTCGCAAGCTTAAGCGAACATACGCACGTTACTTTGAGGAGGCCGACCCGCAGGCCGACGATGAGGCGGACAGCGCCGAATAAGCGGCTGCCAAGATCACGTTTGATCTTTGTCTACGCCAGTTCGGCTTGCTGACGCAGGATGATGGCGCGATGCCTTTAGAAGAAGCTCTGGACGGAACGCGGACGGCTGACGGCAGTGCGCGGGAGCTGCGGCATCTTATATGAAGGCTGGACATGAACCCGGCTGCAGTCCTGCAAAGGGCTATTGCGATCCGCCCGCCAGCCTTCCATGATCGTTGCGCCTCCCGTGAAAGCCGGGGGGCGGGGCGTGAGAACCTCAATCGATGAACTCGGTCGCTGATTCAGGGGCCGGGTGGCATGCGCGCATGTCCAGTCGGTTTCGATCGATAAAGGCGCATGCGCCTGCTCATCGATCAGGTTCTCAACATCCGGCTTCGGCCGTCGCCCCGAGAGGAACATAGGGGTGGCGCAAGGTCTAAGCCGCACGTCGCCCCGCTAGGGGCGGCATCATCGACAGCATCCACACTTCTGACACGTCGGCGCACTCGCGTCCGGCGCGATGCTGTGCGTCCACGTCACATCACCGGGAGAACCACCATGCCTATGAACACGAAGACGCTCGCACTGGCCGTCACTCTCGCGCTGACCGCCTGCACCCACCCCGCCGACGTCTCCCGCCCGCTGACGGAGGTCGGCGACAAGAACGCCCACTTCGCGATCAAGGAAACGCCGACCGGCTTCTCGGTCGACGTTAAATATAGCCGATATCAGTTTGTGCCGGAGGCCGGAGCGTTGCTCGACGCCTGCCGTTCGCTGGTCACGAGCCGAGCCTACGACGAAGCCAAAGCGCGGGGCCGCGAGATCGAGCCGATCGACAAACAGACCATTCGGGTGTCGACCGGGCGCAACATCATCAAGGCCAGGACCGCATGCCGCGCATTCGCCGAAGCGAAGTGGAAGCGCTGACGTGCGGAGTACTGCCGGCAAACTGCTCATCACCGTGTCCGTCATTGCCTTGGCGGCTGGGGGCTACTTCTATATCAAACGCAACGGCGAACCGGCGCCGCCCATAACGATGCGGCAGACCGGGGAGAGCACAAACGACGGCCTGTTCGTGCGACGGCGGACAATCGACTATCAAACCGTAGTGAGGGAGGCCGTGGCGGAGAAAGCCAGCTTCCTCACCATGACCCTGTCCGGCGACATCGTGCGTGATCAGGACCTAAAGACGTCGATCAAGTTCACGCCGTTTCCGGATTCGACGGCGCGCATCAGGGTCAAATATCACGTCGAGTATCCCATCGGGTATGTGCTGGCGCCCGGGAAATTCCGAGTGACCGGTGGCGCGGACGCGCTGGTCATCACGTTGCACCGACCGCGGCTGATAGCCCGGCCGTCGGTCAAGCTGCTCGCCTACGACATCCTCGAAAGCGGGGTGCTCATCGACGAGAAGGTCGCGCTTCTCGATCTCCAGCAACGTATCCAACCCGAGGCGGAGCGGCTGGCGAAGGCCGCACTCAAACGCCACGACGTCTTGCCTACAAGCGAGAGAGCACTCCGGGGGTTTCTCACGCCACTGTTGCGGCGTGCCGCGGACGGCGCCGATCCGCCGCCGATCACGTTCGAATACCGATGAACTGACATCTCGGCCGGCACTCGCCGGCAACATCATCCCACCAAGGCCCTCGGAGAAATCCGAGGGCCTTTTTCGTTTCGGAGACGTAACATGATTTCCATTCGCAGTTGGGCCGCGATGGCGGCCGCTCTCGATACTCTGCTCGACCCAGACCTTCGACGCCTGCTCACCGAGCGGCGCGACCAGTTGCTCGACTACGGGTGCGAGCTGGGCGATCTCGCACACATCATCGTGACGCAACGGGGCGACACTATCGCGGCGGTGGAGGCCGAAGCCGGCGTGGCGCTGGCTAGCAATCTCGTGACGGGTGATCGGCTGGGGTCGCCGGATTTCGAACACTCGTTCGAGTACGTCGAGCGACATGGCTGCTGGCTCGAGGCGGTCATGATCCTCTCGGACGACGGCTTCGGGATCGTGCTGCTCGTGCAGGATCGGGTCGACACTGATCCCGATCTGCTGGCGCTGCTCCGTCGCCAAGGTTGACCCCCTCAATCACGGCTACCGATTCAGAGCCCTGCAATACCCTAACCATAACTCAACTATAGGCGAGATAATGATATGTTATACCTTAACAATAACGCTTCGATTACCGCCGCAATGGCCGGACCTCTGAACCCGATGCTTCGGCGGTTGCTACGGGAGCGCATCGAGACGATCGGCGAAGAGTTGATGGCGTGGACAGATCTGTCGGTGATTCTGCCCGGGGACAGCGAGGATCACATCGTCGAGACGATCGGCGCATCGCCGCTGACCGAGCCATACGACGGGATACGCTTTGGTGAGCCGGGCTTCCATCCGCACTGGGACTGGCTGATCGATCACGGCGGATGGTTCGAGATGTGCCAGAGCTACGGCGGTTCATATGGTCTGCTGCTCTTCATCCAGGACGCGGACGGCACGCTGCCGGCGCTGCGACGCATGTGCCGACATTATTGCTCAGCTTCGCCCGACTGAGGGCGGCGGGTGAGGCCGCGGCTAAACGCAAGTTTTCCTTGAAGTTGGTCCTCACTCAGCGCGGCGGCGCAGTTTTACGTAGGGGGGTAGCTGATCTGATCCGGTGCCTTTCCCTGAATGCCTTGTGGAAGGCCTTTCACAAGCTTCCGTCGACCGTTGCCTTGTGAAGGGGCGTTCGCATTGATTGTCTGAGATTGCCTTGTGAAGACCCCTAAGCAAGGTTGTTGGCGTATTGCCTTGTCAAAGCTCTTTCACGTCATAAAATAAAGTTTGGGAGTTGAAGTCTCCGTCAAAAGCTAAACGCCGTCTCGTATACTATTGTCAAATCTAAGTACTATTGAACAACAAGTTTACCTCTCGCACATCTCGTGACGCCGCCCGAAAAAGTAGGCGGACGCCCACCCTCATCAAGGTTGGCGTGTCAACGATAGCGAGTACGTCATCATGAGTTTCATTTCCGAGACAGGCGCGGGGGGCGGCATCGCCGCTGTGCGCTTGAACACGACCGAGCGGGGCGGGGCGGTCCCGTCGCAGGTCGCAACTTCGCCGACCGGGGCACCCAAAGGGGGTGAAGGTGGGGAAGGGGGACCACCTCCTTCGCCCCCTTCCAACGCGACCTTCCTCGCGAGCGTCGTGCGGGACGTGCCCGCCGGCGCACACCCGGTCATCTCTTCGAAAGCCGGCGACCCGACCCAGGGCGGCTGGACCGCGCTCGTCGCCGACGACGTCAATCGGCAATGCCCCGACGACCGCAACAACTACTTCAATTGCTCAACCTTTACGGTCGAGCCAGACGGGCGGGTAAGGGCGCTCGCTGATCGCGCCGAGGCGTATCACGTCCTCGTCCTGGACGACGTCGGCACTAAGGTGGATCGGACGAAGCTGGCGGACTTCACCCCGACCTACGAGATCGAGACGAGCCCGGGGAACAGTCAGCTCGGTGTACGGCTCACCGAGCCGCTCACCGAAGCGGCGATGGTCGCTCGCCTGCAAGCGGCGATCGTGCGGGCAGGTCTGAGTGACGGCGGCGCCAAGGGCATAGCGCGTTGGGCCCGACTGCCGAACGCCGTCAACGGCAAAGCCGAACATCGAACCGATGGTCGGCCGTTTGCGTGCCGACTGATCCAATGGAACGAAGACGTCTCGTACACCGTGGCGGAATTGGCCGAAGCGTTGGAGTTGAACCTCGACGAGACGCGGCAGGCCGACGCGGGTTCGTCCAAGGCGAGCGGGGGAGGCAAGGGCAACGGTTCGCCGGGCGACACCGTCTGGACCGCGCCGCCGGCAGAAAACCCCGTGCTCGCCGAGCTGAAGAGCCGGGGTCTTTACAAGAGTGAGATATCGCCCCGCAGACACGACGTGACCTGCCCGTGGGTCCATGAGCACAGCGACTCCTTGGACACCGGCACAGCCTACTTCGAACCCGACGCGGATCATCCGGGGGGCGGCTTTAAGTGTATGCATTCCCACGGGGACAAGTATCATCTCGGCGAACTGCTCGACTATCTCGGGATCAAGGCGGATCGCGCCCGCGGCAAGGCGCGGATCGACATCGTGGCCGGGGAGATGAACCGGGTCAGGCGCGCCGCCGAGCAGTCGTTGGCGCTGCACGGGGGCTATTATCAGGCCGGCGGCGCAATAGTAGTCGTCCGGAACGATCCGGGTACCGGAGACGTGTCAACGGAGCTGCTGCAGGAGGCCCCGCTAACGGCCGCTCTGTCCGACGCGGCGGATTGGTATCGCTACGACGGTCGATCCGAGAAATTCGTCCGTTGCGACCCGCCGCCGCGCAACGTGCAGACGCTGCTGAAAGCGCAGCAGTTCGACTATCTGCCGGTCCTCAACGGGTTGGCGCGCCAACCGTTTTTCCGCGAAAGCGACGGCGCGTTGGTCATAACGCCCGGCTACGACGCGCCGTCCAAGCGATACGCGGCCTTCGACGTCGGCGGCTTCATCATGCCGGAGCCGACCGAGGCGGCGGCGCGAGAGGCGTTGGCGACGCTGAACGGCCTGCTCGAGGAGTACCGCTTCGCCGGGGAGGCGGACCGCTCAGCGGCTCTCTGCGCCATGCTGACCGCGGCGGTGAGGCCGAGCCTCGCGACGGCACCAGCCTTCAACATTACGGCCTCGACGCCGGGCAGCGGCAAGAGCTACCTCGCCGCGACGATAACCCCGTTCGCCGGACCCGGCGTGCCGATGAAGATCAGTTATCCGAACTCCGCCGATGAGGCTTCGAAGTCGATGCTGTCGGCGTTCCTCAGCGCGCCCGCGGCGATCGTGTTCGACGACATGCAGACTCAATGGATGCCGTTCGGAGCCATCAATCGTGCGTTGACCAGCGACACCATCACCGATCGTGTCCTGGGCATCAGCCGCACCATCACGGTTGGCACCCGCAGCTTGATCATCGGCACCGGCAACAACGTCGGTCCGGTCCGCGACATGACCCGCCGCGTCGTGACGATCAGGCTGCATCACAAGACCGCAACGCCCACCCTCGAGCGATATGAGGGACGTCCGGCGGAAACCGTGGCGGCGAACCGCGGCAAGTACGTCGCGGCGGCGCTGACGATCATCGCGGCTCACCGGCGAGCCAAGCCGCCCAAAGCCGACGTCCCGAGCATCGCTAGCTTCGGCGAATGGAGCGACATGTGCCGGGAGCCGCTCATCTGGCTCGGGCTGCCGGACCCGGCGACCAGCGTCATCGAACAAGTGCTGCACGATCCGGATCAGGACGATCTCGAGCAGTTCCTGAAGGCCTGGCACCGCGCCGTCGGCGATCAAGCTATCACGGTCCGCGATCTCATCGACGAAAGTGCCGATCGGCCGGACCTACACGACGCGCTGCTCGAACTGCCCGTCGTCGATCGCGACGTCATCAACCGATCGAAGCTCGGCTGGTACCTGAAGAAGAACGCCAATCGGGTCGTCGGCGGCTTCGAACTGCAGGACGCTCACGTGTCCGAACGCAAGGGCTGGCGCGTCGTGGCGGTCGAGGCGGCCGGCGGCTGATCTACCCCCTTTGCCCCCTTCGCGCCGGTGCGGTCGGCGAGTTGGCGGTGGAGGCCAGACCCGGCGGTGCGATCGCCGGAACGCGCCTCCTCGCAACCCCGCGAGACGGCCCGACGACAAAGCCCACAGCGCCGCTGGGCGCACCCGTGAACCCTAACCCCTCCCGCCGGCGGCGCCCTTCCGCGCTTCCGAGCCATGATCTTCAGAGAAGGATATCCGAATGCCTAAAGCTACTCTTACCGCCTCTTTCGTGCTCACCGCACCTTGCGAACATGGTAAGTCCAAAACGGACTATTATGATTCTGTGACAACTGGATTTTGTCTTGAGGTCCGCTCGACCGGCGGGCGTACCTACTACCTTCGCTTCGCAGACGCCGGCGGCCGGCAGCGGCAACATAAGATCGGACGCGCGGAGGACATTTCATTCGCCGTCGCTCGGAAGGCTGCCCAGCGGCTGCGATCCGAGGTTGTCATGGGCGGCGATCCCGCGGCGAAGAAGGCGGAGGCGCGAGCGGTGCCGACCTACGCCGCGTTGGCCGCGATGCACCTCGCCGACGCCAAGCTTCATCAGCGCTCCTACGACACGACTAGAGGCTACATGACGCTGCACGTGGTCAAGCGTTGGGGGCGCACCCGCCTGAACGAAATCGATGGTCGCGCCGTCGCGCAATGGTTGGCGGACAAGCGCGCTGAGGGCTTGGCGCCCGCGACGGTGGTGAAGATCAAGGCTATCTTCGGCAGGTCGTTCGAGCTGGGCGCCCGGTGGGGTATCCCCGGGTGCGAGCGCAACCCCGTCCGCGGCATCCAGCTGAAGCCGTTGAACAACGCCCGCCAGCGCTATCTCAGCGCCGACGAGGCCGGCCGTCTGCTCGCGGCGGCGGAGCGGTCACGCAATCCGCTGCTGGCACCGGTGGTGGGGTTGCTCCTGCTCACCGGCATGCGGGTGTCCGAGCTCCTGTCGACCCGCCGCGAGCACGTGGACGTCGATCGGCGCACCTTGTTTGTGCCGACCTCGAAGACTGGGCGATCACGCTATGTACCTTTGGCGCAGGCGGCGTTGGACATCATTGATCGCCTGCCGAAAAAGGATGGGACTGTATTCCTGTTTCCCAGTCCCAAATGTCCGGCGACGCACCTGACGACGATCAAGCACGGCTGGCAGACCGCGCGCGACGCGGCGAATTTGCCGGGACTGCGGATTCATGACCTCCGTCATTCGGCTGCGTCCTTCATGGTCAACTCAGGCGTCGATCTCTTCGCTGTCGGCAAAGTTCTTGGACACGCCAACGTGGCCAGTTCGGCTAGGTACAGTCACCTCGCGCAGGACACTCTGCTCGCCGCCGTAGAGGCGGGAGCCGCGAAGCAGCAGCCCCGGACAGCCTAATCAACTCAACCCCGCACGCGCGCTGGCTTCGGTCGGTGGGCGTGCGGGACATTATTCCATTCCAATTTTTTCTGCCGCCCTGCGGCCATCCCAAGGAACGCACGTCATGAAACCTCAGAACGCCATCTCCGCCGCATCGATCATCATCCGGCGCCCCACGGTCGATCCGCACGAAGGGTTGCGTCGGCTGATCGAAAACTGCGGCTCGAGCAAGCACGATTGCGCCATCGTCTTCATCACGGCGGCCATAGAGTCGGGCGTCAATACCGGGCCGGCGATCATCGCGCTGGGCGGTGAGCTTGGCCTCAACCGGAAGCATGTCGCCATCATTCTGCATGGGGAGGCCGGCGAGAACGCCGAACTGCATCGCTGGCGACGCGACAGCGACGAGGCCTATAGCCTGCTTCCATAATCGTTTAACGACCTCGCTCGCTGGTTTCCTGTGATCGCGGGCGGGGTCGGTCAGGCAAGATTGTTAGAATCGCGATTTGCCTAGGCTCACAGCGTCGAGACATGACTCCCGCTACCCGGCTACCCCCGCAGCCTCAGTTTGCCGTTCGTGAGCCTCTAAGCTTCTTTATGGAGCCTCTCAGCGGCCTTCGAGCCACGATCGTATATGTCTCCGTGCGGGCGTCGCCGCGCCTCACGTGCCTCAAAGCGGCGCAGGCCGCGTGATCTTTGGTCTCGCTCCAACGGTGCATCGCACTCGGCCGGAGCGGGTGACGACTTACTCCTGCGTCATTCCGATCGGACCAGGAACGTACGAGCGCGTGAGGGGCAGAAGCATTTGGTATCGCGGTTCGAATTTCTCGTAGTGCGCATAGATCAGCTCGATCAGCGCCTCACCATCTACCAGTCTGAGGTTTGGCTTCGTGCGCTCGAATGTTCGTGCATCCGCGCTGAACCCCCCAAGCGTAACGAAAAGTCCGTGCTCGCCGCGCTCGATTGCGCCGTGCAGTTGCTGGACCTCCGGGCGTCCTATGGTGGATAATACCTGCTTGCACTGCACCTTGATGATTGGCGGCTCGAAACCAAGTTCGTCGCGGTGCGCAATGATATCGACGCCGCCGTCGCCGGAGGCCTGCGTCACCCGCGAGAAGTATCCCATGCACTTGAGCAGGTGGGCCACGAAGTGTTCGAATTGGTATGCCGACTGGCCGCTCTTCAAACGCTTGATGATGAAGTCCTCAGTGGACTCCTGAACCTGCGCGGCTGCCCGGTCAGCGCTTACTTCATCGATTTCGCTAGCGTCGAAAGCATGCCCCTCTAATGCCGCAAGGAATTCATCGGCGTTCGAGCTCACACGAAATAATGTGAGCGCTGACCCAATCTCATTCAGTGCTGGCTGAGAGAAAGATGCTCGAGTGATAGATCGGTGCCACTGAACGTTACGAAGATTGGGGCAATCTTCAGGCATATCTGGATCATAACGGTATCCACTGATTACTGTGCCAATGTTAACCATCCTATCGCTTTTCGATGGATAGATAATGATATCACCGGCCTTAATCTCCGTTGCGAACCGGAAAAGCACCCCCGCCGAGACAGCCACGTTCCCAGGCTTCGCCTCGGGATAAGTCGCCGCGTACCTTGTTTTGAAAGCGTCGCGCATAGGTGCGATCTTGCCGAGATCGCCGACTGCGCTCCAGCCGAGCGCAACGTAGCCCTTCTCGACCGGCGCCGACCCATGGTCATGGGCCATATGAATGCCCCAGATTGTCTGTTCCGCCACGCTTATCGCCCGCCTCATAAATCAGCCATGACGAGGCCTTCTCATTCCAGTACCACCACGTCATGCCAGTTCAAGATGCACTCAAACGCTACGCAGGCCGCATTCGTGATCTGCTGCGTGCTAACCGGATGACCCCCGAGACGGGCCTTGCTCCGGCGTTCCAGCAGCTTATTACTGAACTGCTTGCCGATATTCCTGCCCTTCCAGCGCTTACCGTAGTTCCAGAGTACCTCAATCCCGGCGTTGGGCGGCCCGACGTGGCTTTGGTTTGCCCCGGCCAGCCCCCGCGTGCGTTTGTTGAGCTTAAAGCTATTACCAAATCCGCCGATCCGAACCGTTGGCGCGACTCTCACGACAGACGGCAGCGCGAACGGCTGCAAGAACTTTCGGATTGGGCGACCTGCAATTTCGCAGATTTCCACCTCTTTCATCGGGCCGTGCCATTCGGCAGTGCCTCTGTGGTACCGTTGCAGGCGCTTGATCCTGATCGCAGTGATGTTGAGGCTGATCGGCTGATAGAGCGACACGATCCGGACCAGTTCGTAACATTGCTGTCGATCCTCGCCAGAGCGCAAGCACCCTCTGCGCGAAACGCCGAGCATCTTGCTCAACTAATGGCGCATTCCGCCAGGCTGGTTCGCGGAATTGTCGCCGAACGCTTGAACGAATTGCGCGAGGCGGCCATCGTCGACCATCCGTTGCTGGAAGTGCGCGAGACCTTCCGTGATGTGCTTTATGCCCACCCCGAAGCCGGTGGCTATCCCGCGGCAGATTTTGACGTCCTTTTTTCCGCTGCCTTCGCGCAGACACTGGCGTTTGGATTGCTGCTGGTGCGCGAGGCGAGCGGCCAGCCTGTCGCAGTGGATGCTTGGAACCACATGCCAGCCGAGCATCCGCTTATGCAGGCGGCGCTGCGGGTTCTCAGCTTGCCTGAAGTAGCACAGGACATCGGCATCGGCTTCGATGTTATGCGTGATACCGTCAACAGCTTCGCGCCGGAGATACTTGCGATTGGACCTAACGGTCGTGATCCGATCCTCTATTTTTATGAAGATTTCCTCTCGATCTTCGACCCAGCCGCGCGAGACCGTTACGGAGTGTATTACACCCCAATCGAGGTGGTCCGCTACATGTCTGGCGCTCTCGATCGGGTACTGCGCGACCGGCTCGGCACTGAAGGGTTGCGTGATCCAGCAGTAACCATCCTTGATCCGGCGACTGGCACCGGCACCTTCTTGCTTGGGGTCGCCGAGCGCGTTCGGGAGCAGGTGAGTGCAGACTCCGGCGGCGTCGAGGCGATGATGGCGCTGCGTGAGCTTGCCGGCCGAATGTACGGCTTTGAGCTGCTCGTCGGGCCCTACGCCGTCGCGCATTATCGATTGCATCACGCACTACGCCGAGTTCCGGTGGATGTAGACGAGGAGGAGCTTCCGCAATTGGATCTGCCCCGGCTCGGCGTTTATCTGACGGACACTCTTGCGAGGCCAGGCGCCGCGGCGCCCGCCGGTCCGCTCGGCTTCGTTTCTGCCGGCATTCGCGAAGAGCGCCACGCCGCCGATGCCATCAAGGCCCGCGAGCCGATCCTCGCAATCATCGGTAATCCGCCTTACAAGCGTTTGGAAGGCAACGAGCGCGAGACGCTAATTGGACGTTGGATTGCGGGCGGCGCGGACGAACGGGGCCGCCGTACTGATGGGCTGTGGGACGACCTTAAGGCGCCGGTCAGCGCTGCCGGTCACGGCAACCAGCTTAACACGTTTGAGGAATTTTCTGTCGCCTTTTGGCGCTGGGCAATCTGGAAGCTATTTGAGTCAGAGAACGCACCGCAACGCGGGGTGATTGCGTTCATCACAAACCGCAAGTTCCTGACCGGGTGGCCCTATGCTGGGTTGCGCCAAATGATGCGTCAACGCTTTGATCGCATTGAGATTATCGACCTCCGCGGAGACGTGCGGGCAGGCGTACGCGGGAACGTCGACGCGGATCAGGGTGTCTTTAACATCATGGTCGGCACCGCGATCACGATCGCAATTGCGGACGGCAGCAAGCCGGAGGGTGAGCTTGCGGAAATAATTTACAACGACAGTTGGGAACATGATTTGTTCGGGCGGAGGAGTAAGCTTGACTGGCTGATGGAAGGAGCCGGTGATGGAGCTCTAGCTGGTGCGGTTGCAGTTGACAGGCCTGACCTCGATGACTTTAGGCCGACCCCGTTTCAAAATGGCGAATGGATATCACTTCGCGAGTTGTTCATTTTTAGTAAGTCAGGCATGAAGTCAGGCGATGATGCCGTCTTTGTTTCACCGGCAAGATCACAGCTGCGTGCACAGGTGGCGCCGAAACTAGCCCATCGCGATAACCCGGCGCACATGGAACAACTGGAAAGGCAGTTGGCGTATCGACCATTAGACCGACGTTGGCTCTACAATGACCTTGCGCTTTTGGACCGACCAGGACCGGAAATGCAAAGAGCTTGGGGCGCATCGAATGTAGGCTTGTACGCAAAGCCTTCCGGGACTGGGAGCGGGCCCGCAGTGTGGTGCCACTCACTTCTGCCTGACTACCATGCATTCAAAGGCAGTACAGGAGGCTACGCCTTCCCTCTCTATGATCGCCGCGCGGGTCCGAACGCTGCAAATCTTTCACCCGCGCTGATCGGCAGCCTAAGTGGTATTTATGGCGTGCCCGTGTCGCCGGAAGACGTGTTCGACGCGGTCCTTTGTCTGCTATCTGCCACCTCATATACGCGCCGCTTCGCCGAGGATCTTGAGGACGTGTTCCCTCATATTCCGTTTCCTGCTTCGCACGCCGTCTTTCGGTGTGCGGTGGCCGTAGGGCAGGAGATACGTGCAATTGAGTCTTTCGTGCGGGTCCCCGAATTGCGCTTCCGACCACCCACGCTCGCACGGATCGCTAATGAACCAAACGGGTTGGTTGCTGCTGTCACCTACGCCGACGGAGTTATTACGCTTTGTGCCAACGGTACTGGACGGCTGACTGGTATCCCGCAGTTAGTATGGGATTTCGCGGTGAGCGGTTATCGTGTGCTGTCGCGGTGGCTTGAGGGGCGAATCGGCCAGTCTGCGGACCTAGCCTTCGTGCGCGAACTACGCGACATAGCCGCGCGCATTGCCGAACTTATCCACCGTTTCGACGAGGCCGATCTTGTGCTGGCAGATACGCTAGAGGATATGATCATCCGAGACGATCTGGGCTTGGCTGCCGAGCCTCAGCCCGAACCCGAGCAGGAAGCTGCAGATGAGTGAAATGCCTGATCTCTTCGGCCAGACGCCGGCGCAGGCTAGCCTGTTTGGTGATGGTGAGGATCGTATTCCTGATCGGCCAGCGCCGACTTACCTACCCGATCCTGCGGACATTCGTCGGAGGCTCCACTCTGTTCTCGCCACGGCACGCGCCGCGCAGGAGATGCCCTGGGACGCCCGTAAGGCGCGGATGTGGCAAACGGTCTTTCCTCAAATGGCAAACTGGCTTCCAGATGACGAGGCCGACCAACTCCGCTTCGAGTTCACCCAAGAGATCAAGCGATTAAGGCTGGCAGCTTAAACCAGGTGTTGGACGTTCGCCAGCCTTACTCAAGCTGCACGCGATTGCCATTGGCGGCCTCTATCCAGTTTGGGTAAGCGATGACAAAAAGCACTGAGAGCGAAATTTGGAACGAGGGCGAGTGGCGCGGCATCGCAATAGAGGCAGCGCTTGATATGCCACGCGGGCAGCTACTTCGCTGTCGAGAATGCGGCGGCGCAGTGCGTGCTCATCGACGAGGCACCTCGGGACAGCGGGCGCACTTTGAGCACAGGCGCGCGCATCACGGCTGTTCGCTTGGCAGCAAGTTTACCGGGGTCAGGAGTGCCCATCCAGAACAGGTAGCGTAAGGCCGCCGCAGGTCTGGCGCAGGTCGCATCTTACGCTTTTCCCATGCCAAGGCGCTTTGGCAAGGAAGCGGTTGATCAAGGCCTCTGAGCGACACTGGGAAGTCGGTGGGTTATATCAGTGGCAGCCAAGCTTTCCGGCGAAAAACGTTGAAAAAGCTGCACTTCTTGCGTGGCGTCACTAGCCTTCGTAATGCGGGGGTCACAGGTTCGAGTCCTGTAAGCGGCACCATTTCATACAGTCCACCCGATACCGTCCGTCATCCGCAGTCGATGGCGGCGCCGACGCGGCGTGGCCGTCGTCGCCATTGCTTATCCATCAGCCGCTTAGCGCGGCGTTTCGACGTAGACTCCGGCCGCAGCACCATGCTGTACGTGCAGAAGGACGTCGTCATGACCCTCGAATATCCTCCCGTCGTACCCGTTCAGCGGATGACCCACTATGGCCCGGTCGCGGCCGACATCTCCCATCAGCCGGTCAGGCGTGCCCCGTTCGACCTCACCGATCTGGAGACCGCGTTCGATCCCGAGCTCGGCACCTTGTGGACCTATATGCGCCAGCGCAGCCGGCCGAGCTTCAACCCGGAACTGCTCGCCGCGTTCGACCAATGGCAGGACGACATCGTCGCGGCGCATGGCTCGGGTGCGATGCCGATCCGGTATCTCGTGCTCGGGTCGCGCTTTCCCGGCGTCTTCTCGCTGGGCGGCGATCTCGACCTGTTCGCGACGCACATCCGGCGCGGCGACCGCGACGCCCTGGTCCGCTACGGCCGCGCGTGCGTGCGGATCCTCCACCGCAACATGCTCAGCCTCGAACGGCCGATCATCACCATCGGCCTGGTCGAGGGCGACGCGCTGGGCGGCGGGTTCGAGGCCCTGCTGTCGTTCAACGTCGTCATCGCCGAGCGCGGGACGAGTTTCGGCCTGCCCGAAACCAATTTCGGGCTGTTCCCGGGGATGGGGGCGCATTGCTTCCTGTCGCGGCGGCTCGGTTCGGCGCGGGCCGAGCAGATGATCCTCAGCGGCCGGTCGTATAGCGCGGAGGAATTGTACGACCTCGGCATCATCCATGCGCTCGCCGATCGGGGGCAGGGGCGCGCCGAGGTGGAGACGTATATCCGCCAGAACCGCCGCCGCCACAGCGGGCATTGCGCGATCTACGAGGCGTCGCGCTCGGTCAATCCGCTGCCGCTCGCCGAGCTGGAGGCGGTGGTCGACCTGTGGGCCGATGCGGCGCTGCGGCTCACCGAGACCGACCTCAAGCTGATGCGCCGCCTGGTCGGCGCACAGTCGCGGCTGCTCGAAAAGGCGGTGGCCTGAGCCACGCGGGGTCAGGCGCGCCCGTGCGCCCTGGCCTCGCCCCCCGCCGGTCCGTCGGCGAACATGGCGCCGACCATGTTCGCCGGCATCGGCCGCGCCAGCAGGAAGCCCTGGACCGCGTCGCAGCGCGTCCGGCGCAACTGATCGAGCTGCGCCTGCGTCTCGACGCCCTCGGCGACGGTGCGCATGCCGAGCTTGGCGGCGAGGTCGATCACCGTCTGGACGATCGCCACCGAGGCGTGGCTCTGTTCGAGGTCGGTGATGAACGAGCGATCGATCTTGAGCGTCTGGAAGGGGAATTTGGTGAGATAGCTCAGCGACGAATAGCCGGTGCCGAAATCGTCCAACGTGGTGCGGACGCGGAGCCGGTTGATCGCGTCGAGCGCGGCCAGCGACGCCTCGATATCCTCGAGCAGCACCGATTCGGTGACCTCCAGTTCGAGCCGGTCGGCGGCGAAGCCGCTGCTCGCCAGCGCGCCCATGATCACCGTCGGCAGGTTGGCCGAGCGCAACTGGATCGGCGACAAATTGACCGCGATCTTGACCTCGGCGGGCCAGCCGCTGGCGATGCGGCATGCCTCGCGGATCACCCAGCTGCCGATCGCGACGATCAGGCCGTTGTCCTCGGCGATCGGGATGAATTCCGCCGGCGAGATCGCGCCGTGGTTGCGGCTGGTCCAGCGCAGCAGCGCCTCGCACGACAGGATGCGTTCGCCGGCCAGATCGTAGATCGGCTGGAACATCAGGTGGAACTCGCCGCGTTCCAGCGCGCCCTGCATCTCGGCGGCGAGCGTGCGACTGCGTTCGATCTTCTCGTCCATCAACGGTTCGTAGAGGCACATCTGGCCGCGGCCGCTGTCCTTGGCGCGATACAGAGCGAGATCGGCATTCTTGAGCAACGTGTCGGCATCGCGGCCGTCGGCGGGCGCGATGGCGATGCCGAGCGAGGCGCCGACGTGCAGCATGCGTCCGTTGTGCTGCACCGGCAGCTCGACCATATCGATGATCCGGCGGCCGGTGGCGAGCGCGTCCGCCGGGTCCGCGATCGCGCAGACCACCGCGAATTCGTCCCCGCCGAGCCGCGCGACGATGCCCTCGCCGGCGAACGCCTCGTCGAGGCGCCGCGCGACCCCGGCGAGAAGCGCGTTGCCGGCGAGATGGCCGAAGGAATCGTTGATCTCCTTGAACCGGTCGAGGTCGATCCAGTGGATCGCCAGCCGGCGGTCCGCGCCGGTCAGCGCCTGCAACCGCGCCTCGAACTGTTCGCGGAACGCGGTACGGTTGGCGACGCCGGTCAGGTCGTCGCGCCGCGCCATCGCGGCATGATGCTCGGCCAGCGCCGCTTTCTCGCGCGAGACGACGGTGGCCTTGAGGATGACGCCATAGGTCTGCAGCGTGATGTCCATCATCGCGACGACGAACAGCAGGATGACCACCGCCAAGGCGATCTTCAGCGGTTCGAGCGAGACGGTCAGCCCGGCGGCGAGCGGCAGCGAGGCGAAGCACAATTGCGCCAGCGCGATCCACGGCCGGCCGGCGTTGCGCCCGGCGATCCCCGCGGCATAACCGATCGTCGTCGTCACCGCGAGCAACTGGAGCACGCCGTCGCTGCTGTTGATGAGCGTCAGCATGCCGAACGTGCCGAGCAAGGCCGAGTAGCAGACCGCGCCGGCGCGATAGATGAACTCCTGCCGCCGCGCCCAGACGCCGGTGGGCAGGATGCGGGTGGCGCTGCGCCGCTTGAGCCGGACGGCGTCGCCGACGCGGATGCCGGCGACGATAGCGATCGCCACGGCGCAGGCGCGCATCGACGGCGTGCCGCTGACCAGCGCGACGATCGCGACGATCGCGCTGCTGGTCAGCGCACCGATCACCAGCGACTGCGGCGAGGCGTAGAGCGATTCGACCAAGGTCTCGCGCACCGACGCGGCGATCGCCTGATCGGAATGGCGCAGCCGTCTGAGGCGGGAAAGGAGGCCGGTCATATGGTTACCATGCGCAACAGAAGTGTAGAAGAAACAAACAAATGCTGTCGGGGCCCTCGGCCCGTCGCATAACTGCCCGGACGAATCCGCGGGAATCAGCGGCTTACGTTCGCGGAAAGGCAGGGGCAGGGGCATGCTGGCGGCTATAGAATTTGAGTGGGTGCCGCGTCGTGCGTGCCGCCGCCTGCAATTGCCGTGCAATGCCCCGTTGCACGCCGGTGCGGTTTGCCCGCATCCGCGTAGATGTCGGCGGCGGCGTTCGTAGGTGCGGTCAATGCCGATGGCATAGTAGATTTGGATCAGACTGCCGAGGCAAGTGCTCGGCCGCGCTGGTAGTGAAGTAAGATCAGACCTCACGCGGATAAGTCCGAATCAGACATTAAACTGCAAGCGTACTTTACTTGCGTGAAGAGCCAATTTGGCGTGAAATTAACCCCTAATTCGTTGTATCGGGTTAGTTCATGAGTATGACGTCGCCTTCCTCCCGTCGGATCACTGCCGAGCCGGTGCGAATCGAGCTGCGCAACGCGCTCTTCGCGACGGCGCTGCCGAATGCGGTGATGACCGCGATCTTCACGGCGCTGGGGCTGAAGATCGCCAACGATCTCAACGATGCCATCGCCTGGGGCGCGCTGACGTCCGGCGTGGTCTGCGGGACGCTCAAACTCGCGCTGATCGCGGCGCATCGGCGGCGGACCGATCCGGATGCGGCTCGGCAGGAACGCTGGGCGCAGGCGTTCGCGGTGCTCAGCCTCGGCCTGGCGTTTTCATTGGGGGTGCTCGGCGCGCGCGCCTTCGTGCACGATGCGGTGCTGTTGCAGATGCTCGCGACCGGCCTGCTGTTCGGCTATTGCTCGGGGCTGGTCGCGCATACCTCGATACGGCCGTGGTTGGCGACGGCCTGCCTCGTCTTGAGCGCGATGCCGATCGCGATCAGCTCGGCGCTGCGTGCCGACAGTCCGCACCAATTGCTCGGCGCCAGCCTGATCTGCTTCATGCTCGCCGCCTTCCAGAGCATCCGCCACCTCTATCAGGTGACGCGCCAGCATATCATCACGCGTCAGGCGATGGCGGCGCTGGCGCGGGTCGATCCGCTCACCAAACTGCCCAACCGGCTCGGCCTGCGCGAGGCGTTCACCAGCCAGATGCGCGCGGAATACGATATCGCGATCCATTGCCTCGATCTCGACGCGTTCAAGCCGGTCAACGATCGCTACGGCCATCCGACCGGCGACGCGTTGCTGGCCGCGGTCAGCGACCGCGTCCGTTCGGTCCTCCAGCCGCACGACACGGCGGCGCGGGTCGGTGGCGACGAATTCGTCATCATCCAGTCGGGCGTCCGGACCCACGGCGAGGCGGACCTGTTCGCGCGGACCCTCGTGCGGCGGATCATGGCGCCCTATGAGATCGACACGCACCAGATCGAGATCGGCGTCAGCCTGGGCTTCGTCACCGCCGGCGGCGACGAGAGCGACCTCGACGAGCTCGTCGCGCTGGCCGATGCCGCGCTCTACCAGGCGAAGCAGAACGGCGGCGGCATCGGCCGGGCGACGCTCGCCGCGGGCTGACCGTCAGATGCGGTAGCGCGCCTCGAGCAGGTCGAGTTCGCGGATCAGCTTCTGCGCGGTGGCGCTGCCGATGGCGCGATCGCGCACCTGCTCGACCACCGCGGCGCGCTCGGCCTTGATCGCGGCGAGGCGGAAGGTGCGCTCCAGCCGATCCTGCAACCGCGCCTCCGCCGAGGCCTTGGCCGAGCCGCTGCGGCTTTCGATCCGTTCGCGGTAGAGGTCCATCACCCGCGTGCCGGCGGCGGCGTAGAAATCAGCATTGCCGTCACGCTCGGCGAGTTCGTGCTGCGACCGCTCGATCGCCGAGATCGCCGCCTCCGCCGCGGCGACGCGCGCGGCATCCTCCTCGGCCTGTTTCGACGGTTCGGCCGGCATCGTCAGCCCGTTGAGCAGGATCGGCAGCGCGATGCTCGCCAGCACCAGCGACACGATGATGACCCCGGCGGCGAGGAAGATCGCGAGATCGCGGGCGGGGAAGGGGCTGCCGTCGTTCATCGTCAGCGGGATGGTGAGCACGCCCGCCAGCGTGATCGCGCCGCGCACCCCGGCGAGCGACATCGCCGCGACCAGCCGCCAGTCGGGGCTGTGCAGCGTCGCTTCGCTGTTGAGCTGCCGCCGCAACAGGGTCAGCCGCAACGACACATACACCCAGCCGAAGCGCAGCAGCGCGAGGCCGGCGACGATCGCCAGCACGTAGAGGCCGAGCCATTCCGCCCCGTGATGGCCGGTCAGCAGCACAGTCGACTTGGCGCCGGCGAGGATCGCGGGAAGCTGCTCGCCGAGCAGCACGAAGATGATGCCGTTGAGCGCGAACTGGATCGTGTCCCACACAGAATTGCGCCGCATCCGCGTCGTCGCCAGCGCCTGGCGCGAGATTTCGGCGAAGGTCATCGTGACCCCGGCCGATACCGCGGCAAGGATGCCGGAGGCGTGGATATGCTCGGCGAGCAGGTACGACCCGAACGGGATAAGCAGGCTGACGAGGATCTGCGAGCCCGGCTCCTCGCCGAACCGCCGCGATACCCATGCCTTGATGCGGGTGACGACCAGCGTCACCACGATGCCGACCGCAAGGCCGATGCCCGCGACCCACAGGAAGCTGCTCGCGGCGGAGGCGGCGGAGAAGGTGCCGGTCAACGCCGCCGCGATCGCGAAGCGCAGGCAGACGAGGCCCGACGCGTCGTTGAGCAGCGATTCGCCCTCGAGGATGTGCATCATCCGCTTCGGGATTGGCACCCGCGCGGAGATCGCCGACACCGCGATCGGGTCGGTCGGCGACACCACGGCGGCGAGCGCGAAGGCGACCGCGGGCGGCATCGCCGGGATCATCCAGTGGATGAAGAAGCCCATGCCGATCACCGTCAGCAGGACGAGGCCGAGCGCCAGCTCGACCACCGTCGACAGATCCTTGAGCAATTCGTCCTTGGGAATGCGCCAGCCGTCCAGGAACAGCAGCGGCGGCAGGAACAGCAGCAGGAACAGCTCGGGATCGAGGTCGACGCGATACGAGGTCGACAGGCCGATCACCGCGCCGAGCAGGATCTGGACCAGCGGCGTCGGCACCGACACCGGCAGCATGCGCGACACCGCGCCGCTCATCACGACGGCGAGTAACAGGAACAGGACGATCGATACGGCTTCCAAACGGCACTCCCGGGTCAGATGGCCTTCCCCTATCTGCCTCCGTCACCGCAGGACAACCCCGGCCGCACCGTCGGCGATCGACTGGGGCGAAAATCGACATTCGAACCAAGTCCTCCCCCTGGCGGGGGAGGATCTTTTGCAAAACCCCGCCGGTCGATTCGGCCTAGAAGGTGCCGCGCAGGCCGACGAGGAACTGGCGACCCGGCTTGTACTGGGTGAAGGTCGCGTTCTCGAACTGGAAGTAGGAGCGCAGCGTCGCGTTGGTGAAGTTCGCCACGTTGACGGTGAGCTGCGGCGCCCCGGCGAAGCCGAAGATCTTGTCGAGGTCGAACGACGACGAGAAGTCGTAGGTCGTATAGTCGGTGCCGTACAACGCCGCCGCCGGAATGCCGTTCTGCGCGGCGCCGCTGTTCTGCGACCCCTCGCGCGAGGTGGTCGAGACGCGCAGCATGACGCCGTTCTTCTCGTAATAGCCGGTGATGTTGTAGGTGAACGGCGCGACGCCGAACGCGGTGGCGGGGCCGTTGCTGGTCTGGTCGACGATCGTGGCGTTGGCGTTGAAGCCGAAGCCGGTCACGCCGATGTGCCGCGTCAGGAAGTCGAGCGGCTGCACCCACTGGAATTCGAGGCCGTTGATCGTCAGCTTGTTGGGCACGTTGACCTGCGAGGTCACCTGTACCTGCGCGGTGTTGGGGCCGCCGCGCGCGTTGATCGCGATCTGCTGCGTCGAATTCAGCGTATCGTAGGTGATGCCATATTGCGCCAGCGCGGTGAACGGCACCGTGGTGATCGAGGTGTTGGTGAAGCCGGTGATCCCCTTGCGGAACGCGTTGAAGCTGATTACGCCTTCGCGCCCGGTATAATATTCGAAACCGAGGTCGAGGTTGGTCGACATATACGGCGACAGCGCCGGATTGCCGATGTTCGCCTGGTCGGCGGACGGCGCGCCGAAGCTGACGCCGGGCAACTGCGCCGACGGATCGGGCCGGGTCATCGTCCGCGATCCGGCGACGCGCACCACCGCATGTTCGCTCAGATCGTAGGCGAAGGTCGCTGCGGGCAGCCATTTCGCATATTCGTTGCGGGTCGAGACGATGTTGACGATGTTCGGATAGCGGCTGCCGTCGGGCAGGGTGGCACCGGCCGCGGTCGTGTTGCGCGGATCGGGCAGCGACACGCGTCCCTCGATCGTCTGGATCGTGTTGACGTAGCGCAGGCCGACGTTGAAGCGCAGCGTGTTGCCGCCCAGCTCCTGCGCGCCGTTCACCGTGGCGAAGGCGGATTTCACCACTTCGCGGATCGAGCCGCCGCTGGCGCCGGTGTTGGCGCCGCCGCTCTCGGGCGAATTGTCGTGGTAGAAATCGTAGTTGCTCGCCGCCGCGAATGCGGGGAAGTCGACCGTCACGAAACCGGCGGGGCCGGGCTTGAGATAGGTCGGGACCGCGCTGTTGGGGATCAGCGACCCGCCATAGCTGACCGGGCCGCTCATCCCGGCGGTCGCGCCGGTGCCGAGGCCCGGATAGGTCGGATAGCCCGCCGGGATCACGCCCGGCGCGTTGAGGCCCTCGCACGGCGGCTGCGAATTGGGCGATTGCAGCGACACGTTGGGATTGTTGCCACAGACCGCATTCTGCCACGCCTGGCTGTTGTCATAGCCGCGGATGCGCCGCGACACGTCGTCGAACGCGCCGCCGACCTTCAGGTTGAGCGCCTTGTCGCCCCAGGTCAGGTCGCCGCGGAAGCCCTTGTTGACGTTGAGCCGGCGCTCGTCCTGGATGTTGACGCGGCTGCCGGCGTACCAGCCGAAGTTCGCGGGATCGTTGAGGTCGAGGTTGCTCTTGATGCTGGGGATGCCGCCGTCGTTCGAATACGTGACGGTATTGCCGACGCCGAGCGGCGTGGTCAGGCCGACGGTCGGGCTCTCGCGATGGAACGTCGAGCGGGCGTAATTGCCCTGGAGCGTTAGCTTGAGCTTGTCATTGATCTCCCATTCGCCGCCGGGATTGACGCTGAACAGCTTGGTTGTCTCGATATACGGGCGGAATTCGTCGAAGAATTGCGCATTGGCGAAGGTGCCGCCGGTGACGGTGCAGCCCGCGCTGCAATCCGCCTTGTCGAAGGTCAAATTGGTCGGGATCGTCGCGCCGTTGCGCACGATCCACGCCATGTCCTCGCGGATCAGGTCGTTCTTCTTATAACCGTACAGGCCGTCGACGTAGAAATGCAGCGTGTCGGTCGGCTGCCATTCGGCGCTGACGATCGCGTTGAGGCGGTCGCGCGGGCCACGGATGTTGGCGGTGCGGCCGAGGCGCGGCAGCAGGCCGTTGTCGATCTGCTGGATCGACGCGCCGGGATTGTTGGCGAGGAGGAACGCGCTGTTGACCGTCGTGCCGGCGACGAGCCCGGCACCGGCGCCGGCCGGCACCACCGCGGGGATCGTCCAATTGCCGCCGCCGGTGCTGTTGCAGCCCGGGGTCGCGCCGCATTGCGCCGCGGTGAGCGCCGGGTTGGTATAACCGATCGTCTCGAACCCGCGCGTCTCGGTGAACAGCCGCTGTGCCGAGACGCCGGCGAGGATGCCGAACGTGTCGTTGCGCCAGCTGCCGATCAGCGAGCCGCGTGCGCCGATCCGGTCTTCGGGCGTCTGCTTGGTGCCCTGGATGTTATAGGCGAGGAACGAGGTGTTGCGGTCGAACGGCCGGGCCGAGCGCAGGTCGATGTTGCCCGCCGCGCCGCCCTCCAGCAGGTCGGCGGTATAGCTCTTGTTGACGGTCAGCTTGGTGAACAGGTCGGTCGGGAAGAAGCTGAGGTCGACCGAACGGTCGGTGCCCTGCGCGTCGGTCGCGCCCGACGAGGCGACGGCGATCGTCGCGCCGTTCAGCGTCACGTTGGTGAAATTGGAGCCGAGGCCGCGTATCGCGACGTTGGTGCCTTCGCCGGTGACGTCGCGGGTGATCGTCACGCCGGGAATGCGGTTGAACGATTCGGCGATGTTGGTGTCGGGGAACTTGCCGATGTCCTCGGCGAAGATCGAATCGGTAAAGCCGGTCGAGGCGCGCTTTGACTCGGTCGACTTGGCGAGGCTCGAACGATAGCCGGTGACGACGATGTCCTCACCCGGCGCACCCTGGCTCTGGTCGGTCTGCGGCGCGGGCGCGACGGCAGGGCCGTTGTCTTGGCCATCGGCGGGCGTCTGTTCCTGCGGCGGCGGCACGGCCTGCGCCGCGGCCATCGACGCGCTGAGCGTGCCGAGCGTGGTAGCGCACAACAAGGCGATGCGACGGAGACGGAGGGTACGGACGGTGCTCAACTTCAGGTTCCTCTCTGGTGACACGCTGCCGTCGTCGCGGCATGCGCAGCATGACGTGTCGCCGGCGGCGGACGGCCACCGGCGGATAGGTTGGACGCGGATCAGGTCCCGGTCGTGATGAGGGCGGCGAACGAGGTCGCACCGCCTGGCGATGCCGTCCCCAGCATCGTCGGCGAGGGGCGACGGCCCGTCAGCAATGTCAGCGATGTTCCAGCCATCCCGTCCCTCGTCACGCCCGTCTGCCGCGGCCTTTGATAGCGCTATCTTCCTCGTATTGGTCAGCAAGTCAATCGGTTTCGGTTAGGCCAACCGATGACGTTTTGTTCATGCTTTCAGCGGCATCGCGTCACGGCGTATGCCCCGGTGCGTGCGGGTAGCTCTGCGCCTTGTACCAGGCGAGGTCGTGCTCGGGCGCCGCGACGCCGGCGGGCAGCGGGCGGTGGTTGACCGACATCCAATAAGCGAGGCTGGCGTCGCGCCACCAGCGTGCCTCGCGCTGCTGGATCGCCAGATAGGTCGCGGTCTTCTGCCAGCGTTCGGCGTCGATCTTGTCGCGCAACGTGTCCCATTGGCGCTGCATGCCGGCGACATAGCCGACGCCGGCGTCGTAATGCGCGACCATATCCTCCCACAGCGTCTTCCCGTCCGCCATGCGGCGGTCCCAGCGGACATGGTGGAACCACAGCAATTCGCGTTCGGGCGTCGTCTCGGGCCGGGCAAGCCGGCGGGCCAGGGAGGGCGCATATTGGTCGACGGCGTCGCTGCCGGTGCGGCCGCGTTCAAAGCCGATGCCGTCCTGATCGGCGCGATGATAATAGGTCGGGTTCCACTCGGGCCGCGCCAGATCGGCGACCCACGGACCCGGCCCGTAATGGTGGCCGGTCGCCATCAGATGCGCGAGCCCGAACGCGCCGGTGTAATCGACCACCGCCTCACGCGATCCGGCCATCATCGCGGTCGTCGTCGCGATCACCTGCGGATCGGTGCCGAAGGTCTGCGCCGCCCATTCGCGCGCGATCCCGTCGGAAGTCAGATCGGGGTCCCAGGCGAGCCGGCCGAAGGCGTACCAATTGGCCTGGTTGAAGGTCGATCCGCTCCAGTCGCGATCGCGGCCGATATTGGCGACGCCCGCCATGCCGGTCAGCGTATGGCCCTCCGCCGATCCGTCGACGACGTCGGCGACGGTCTCGTCGCGGCGGCCGGTCTTCGCGTGCAGCGTCTCGGCGAACAGCGGGCCGAGATAGGCGAGGTGGGTGGCGAAGCCGAGATATTCCTTGGTGATCTGGAATTCGATCATCAGCGGCGTGCGCGGCATCGCGCCGAACAGCGGGTGGAAGGGCTCACGCGGCTGGAAGTCGATCGCGCCGTTCTTCACCTGCACCAGCACGTTCTTGGCGAAGCTGCCGTCGAGCGGCTTGAACTCGCTATATGCCTGTTTGGCGCGATCGGTCGGGTCGGTCTCGGCATAGACGAAGGCGCGCCACATCACGATGCCGCCGTGCGGCGCCACCGCCGCGGCGAGCATGTTGGCGCCGTCGGCATGCGTCGCGCCGTAATCGCGCGGCCCCGGCTGCCCCTCGCTGTTCGCCTTGACCAGGAAGCCGCCGAAATCGGGTATCGCGCGATAGATCTCGTCCGACTTCGCGCGCCACCAGGCGGCGACGGCGGGATCGCGGGGATCGGCGGTCTTCAGCCCGCCGAGCTCGACCGGCGCCGAGAAGCGCGCCGACAGATAGACGCGGATCCCCCACGGCCGCAGCACGTCGGCGAGCGCCGCCGCCTTGGCGATATAGGGCGCGGTGAGGCTGTCCGCCTTGGCGTTGACGTTGTTGATCACCGTGCCGTTGATGCCGATCGAGGCGTTGGCGCGGGCATAATCGGTGTAGCGCGGGTCCTTGAAGTCGGGCAGCGTCCACCAGTCCCACAGCGACTGGCCGGCAAAGCCGCGCTCCACCGTGCCATCCAGATTGTCCCAATGGTTGAGCACGCGCAGCTTCACCTTGGGCGCGGAGCGCAGGCCCGCCATCGCCACGCCGTCGCCGTCGCCGAGCGCGCGCAGCAATGCGAACGCGCCGTACAGCGTACCGCGATCGCCGTTGCCCGCGACCAGCATCACCGTCCGGCCCGCCAGCGTCACGCGGCGCACCAGATAGCCTTCGTCGCCCAGCCCGGCGAAGGGCAGGCGGAGTGCGGCGATCCCCGGCGCCGCGGCGGTCGCGACGACCACCGGCGGCGTGCCCGCGGGCAGCGCGCGGCGCAGCTCGGTTTCGGCGAGCCGCAGCGTCGCGCTGTCGCCCAGCCGCGTCACGGCGGCCTGACCGGTCGCCGGGGCACTGGTCCGCAGCCAGAGGGAATAGCCGTCATCGGCAAATGCCGGACTGGCCAGCGCCAGCCAGCTCGCGCCCAGCGCTCCGATCAGCGCACGATAGCCGTTCATCTCACTCTCCCGTCGCGGACGATTGACAAGCCCGCGGTCCAGCTTTCATGTTATCGCTATCAACATAACAGGCAAGCCGCATCGTATTGGTTTGCCAATCCCGGAGAGCCTGTCTTGACCTCACGCCCCGTCGTTTCGTCCCGTCGTGAGGTCTTGCGCTGGAGTGCCGGGGTGTCGCTGATGGCGTTGCTGCCCGCCGCCGCGCGGCCCGCGCTGCCGCCCTACAGGGATGCGCGCGCGCCGGTCGACCTGCGTGTCCGCGACCTCCTCGGCCGGATGACGCTCGACGAGAAGGTGGCGCAGCTCATCACGCTGTCGACCACCAAGCGCGACGTGATGGACGAGGCGCGCGGCTTCGATCCGGCCCGCGCCAGCGCCGCTTATCCCGACGGCATCGGCCAGATCGCGCGGCCGTCCGACCGCGGCGGTGCGGCGACCGCGACCGACACCGGCACCGACGTCACCGGCCGCTGGCGCAAGCCCGCCGACACCATCGCCTTCGTCAACGCCGCGCAGGATTGGGCGCGGGGCCGCACCCGGCTCGGCATCCCCGTGCTGTTCCACGAGGAATCGCTGCACGGCTATATGGCCCCGGAGGCGACCAGCTTTCCGCAGGCGATCGCGCTGGCGGGCAGCTTCGACCCCGGATTGATGACCCGCGTCCAGTCGGTGATCGGCCGCGAGGTGCGCGCGCACGGCACCGTGCTGGCGCTCTCGCCGGTGGTCGACATCGCCCGCGATCCGCGCTGGGGGCGGATCGAGGAGACGTTCGGCGAGGACCCCTATCTGTGCGGCGAGATGGGCGTCGCCGCGGTACACGGCTTGCAGGGCGAGGGGCGCGAGCTGGCGCCGGGCAAGGTGTTCGCCACGCTCAAGCACATGACCGGTCACGGCCAGCCGCAGGCGGGCAACAACGTCGCGCCCGCACAGATCGGCGAACGCGAGCTGCGTGAAAGCTATTTCCCGCCGTTCCGCGCGGTGGTCGAGCGCACCGGAATAGGGGCGGTGATGCCCTCGTACAACGAGATCGACGGCGTCCCCAGCCACGCCAACGGCTGGCTGCTCGGCGACGTGCTGCGCGGCGAATGGGGTTTCGACGGCGCGATCGTCAGCGATTACGCCGCGATCCCCGAACTCGACTATTTCCACCATATCGCGGCCGACGTGGGCGAGGCGGCGCGTCTCGCGCTCGCCGCCGGGGTGGACAGCGACCTGCCCGATGGCGTCGCCTATCGCACGCTCGCCGATCAGGTCCGCGCCGGCAAGGTGAGTGTCGCGGCGATCGACTCCGCCTGCGCGCGCATGCTGACGCTCAAGGTCCGCGCCGGCCTGTTCGAGGAGCCGCGCATCGATGCCCGCGCCGCCGCCCGCCTGACCGCGAATGCCGAGGCGCTGGCGCTCGCCCGCGAGGCGGCGGCGCGCTCGATCGCGCTGCTCAAGAACGACGGCACGCTGCCGCTGTCGCCCGATCGCCACCGCCGCGTCGCGGTGATCGGCCCCAATGCCGCCGTCGCCCGGCTCGGCGGCTATTCGTCGATCCCGACCGATCCCGTCTCGCTGCTCGACGGCATCCGCGCCAAGCTGAAAGGCAAGGCGGAGGTCGTCCACGCGCAGGGCGTCTTCATCACCCAGAGCGAGGACCGGTCCGCCAACGAGGTGCTGCTCGCCGATCCCGCGCGCAACCGCGCGCTGATCGCCGAGGCGGTGGGCGTCGCCGCGAATGCCGACGTGATCGTGCTGGCGATCGGCGATACCGAACAGACCAGCCGCGAAGGCTATGCCAAGACGCATCTCGGCGACCGCACCTCGCTCGACCTGCTCGGCGAACAGAATGCGCTCTTCACCGCGTTGAAGGGCACCGGCAAGCCCGTCGTGATCGTCGCGATCAACGGCCGCCCGCCGAGCTGGCCGACCGTGGTGGCGGGCGCCAATGCAATGCTGGAATGCTGGTACATGGGCCAGCAGGGCGGGCACGCGATGGCGGATGCCCTGTGGGGCGACGTCAATCCGGGCGCCAAGCTGCCGGTGACGGTGGTCCGCGACGTCGGGCAGGTGCCCTTCTATTACGATCATCAGCCCTCTGGCCGTCGCGGCTATCTGTTCGACGACGATGCACCGCTGTTCCCGTTCGGCTTCGGGCTCAGCTACACCCGCTTCCGCCTGTCGCCGCCGCGGCTGTCGGCGGCGCGGATCGGCGTGGCGGGATCGGTCACCGTCGAGGTCGACGTCGCCAATATCGGCGATCGCACCGGCGACGAGGTCGTCCAGCTCTACGTCCGCGACCAGGTGTCGTCGGTCGCCCGCCCGGTCAAGGCGCTCAAGGGCTTCGCCCGCGTGACGCTCAAGCCCGGCGAGAGCCGCACCGTGCGCCTGACGCTCGGTCCCGACGCTTTCCGTCTATGGAATGGGGAGATGCGCGAAGTGGTCGAACCCGGCCGCTTCGACATCATGACCGGCCCCAACAGTCGCGACGTCCAGACCGTCGCGCTCGACATCGCCTGAAGGATCATCCGATGCCCACGATCACCGAAGCCCGCGTCATCGTCACCGCGCCGGGACGCAATTTCGTCACGTTGCAGATCACCTGCGACGACGGCACCACCGGCCTCGGCGATGCGACGCTCAACGGCCGGGAACTCAGCGTCGCCAGCTATCTGGAGGATCACGTCGTCCCCTGCCTGATCGGCCGCGATGCGCACCGGATCGAGGATATCTGGCAATATCTCTACAAGGGCGCCTATTGGCGGCGCGGCCCGGTGACGATGACCGCGATCGCCGCGGTCGACATGGCGCTGTGGGATATCAAGGGGAAGGTCGCCGGCCTGCCGGTCTACCAATTGCTCGGCGGCGCCGCGCGCGATTCCTGCCTCGTCTATTGCCACGCCAACGGCACGACGATCGCCGACACGATCGAGACCGCGTTGCGCCACCGCGACGAGGGCTATCGCGCGATCCGGCTGCAATGCGGCGTGCCGGGGCTCGCCTCGACCTACGGCGTCGCCAAACAGGGCCAGCGCTACGAACCCGCCGACGGCGACCTGCCGAGCGAGGCGGTGTGGTCGACCGAGAAATATCTGCGCGTCGTCCCCGAACTCTTCGCCGCGGCGCGCGAGGCGCTCGGCTGGGACGTGCATCTGCTCCACGACGTCCACCACCGGCTGACCCCGATCGAGGCGGGACGGCTCGGCAAAGATCTCGAACCCTATCGGCCGTTCTGGATCGAGGATGCGACCCCGGCGGAGAATCAGGACGCCTTCCGCCTGATCCGCCAGCACACCACGACGCCGCTCGCGGTCGGCGAGGTGTTCAACTCGATCTGGGATGCCAAGCATCTGATCGAGAACCAGCTCATCGATTATATCCGCGCCACCGTCGTCCATGCCGGCGGCATCACCCATTTGCGCCGCATCGCCGCGCTCGCCGATCTCTATCAGGTCCGCACCGGCTGCCACGGCGCGACCGACCTGTCGCCGGTGGCGATGGCGGCGGCGCTGCACTTCGGCCTGTCGGTCCCCAATTTCGGCATCCAGGAGCATATGCCGCACAGCGACGAGACCGACGCTGTCTTCCCGCACGCCTATCGCTTCACCGACGGGACGATGCATCCGGGCGACGCGCCGGGGCTCGGCGTGTCGATCGACGAGGATCTCGCCGCCACTCATGCCTATAAGCGCGCCTATCTGCCCGTGAACCGTCTGGAGGATGGCACATTGTGGAGCTGGTGACGTGAGCGCGATCGGCGACGCGGCGGCGACCGCCCCCGAAACCGCCGTCCATGCGGTGGCGCCGCCGCGCGGCCGCATCCGCTGGCTGATCTGCGGCCTGCTCTTCGCCGCGGTGGTGCTGAGCTATATCGACCGGCTGGTGCTGGGCGTGCTCAAGCCGCAGCTCACCGCGCTCTACGGCTGGAGCAACGCCGGCTATGGCGACATCACCGGCTATTTCCAGGTCGCCTACGGCTTCGGCTTCCTGTTGTTCGGCTGGCTGATCGACCGGATCGGGGCGCGCAACGGCTATCTGCTCGCGATGGGCAGCTGGACGATCGGCCATTTCGCGCAGACGCTCGTCACCTCGACCACCGGCTTCGCGATCGCGCGCATCCCGCTCGCCTTCGGTGAGGCGGGGACCTATCCGTCGGCACTCGCGGCGGCGTCGCAATGGTTTCCGCGCAAGGAGCGGGCCTTCGCGATCGGCATCTTCAACGCCGGCGCCAACGTCGGCGCGGTGGTGACGCCGCTGCTGATCGGCTTCCTCGTTGTCAATCTGGTGCTCGACTGGCGCTGGGCGTTCATCGTCACCGGGCTGTTCAACCTCGTCTGGCTCGCCGCCTGGTGGCGGCTCTATCACCCGCCGCACGCGCATCCCCGCGTCAGCGCCGAGGAGCGCGCCTGGATCGAGGCCGAGCCCGCGGAAGACGTCGGCCGCGCCGGTTTCCTCGCGGTGCTGCGCCATCGCGAGGCCTGGGCCTATATGACCGGCCGCTTCCTGATCGATCCGGTGTGGTGGACCTTCCTGTTCTGGCTGCCCGACTTCTTCCACAGCCGCTACGGCTACGACCTCAAGAATTTCGGCCCGCCGCTGGTCGCGATCTACATCCTCGCCGATTTCGGCGCGATCGCCGGCGGCTGGTATTCATCGCGTCTGCTCAAGCGCGGCGTCGCGGTGGGCCGGGCCCGCAAGCGCGCGATGTTCGTCTGCGCCTTGTTCGCGCTGCCGGTGATGTTCGCCGCGCAGGCGAGCAGCATCTGGCTTGCGGTCGGCATGATCGGCCTTGCCTGCGCCGCGCATCAGGGCTTCTCGACCAACCTGTTCGCGTTGCCCGGCGACCAGTTCCCGCGCTATGCGCAGGGCACGCTGATCGGGCTCGGCGGTTTCGCCGGCGCGGCGGGGGGCTTCATCGCCTCCAAGTCGCTCGGCCTGCTGCTCGACAAGGTCGGCAGCTACGGCCCGTTCTTCGTCGCCTGCGGCCTCGCCTATCTCGTCGCGCTGCTCGCCTTCCACCTCCTCAACCCACGCTATCGCGACGTCGTCATCGCGCGCTGAGCCGATCGGCAGGGGCGGCGCACGGCCATCCGTTCGCCCGGAGCCTGTCGAAAGGCGGGTGATCATGGTGCACTTTGCGTCCGCCGTCCCGCGCAGCGCACCGTCTGCCGCCGCATCGCGTTTTTCTGCGCGGCGGAAGCCTTGACGATCCCGTGCAGCCGGCACATATCCGCCCCGTTGGCACTCGCGTTTCGTGAGTGCCAGAAATCTGTAACACTGACTGAAAGAGGGACTTCGCAATGACTTTTCGTCCGTTGCATGACCGCGTCCTCGTGAAGCGCGTCGAGGCCGAGGAAAAGACGGCTGGCGGGATCATCATCCCCGACACCGCCAAGGAAAAGCCCCAGGAGGGCGAGGTCGTCGCCGTCGGCACCGGTGCGCGCGCCGAGAACGGCACGATCACTCCGCTCGACGTCAAGGCCGGCGACAAGATCCTGTTCGGCAAATGGTCGGGCACCGAGGTCAAGGTCGACGGTGAAGACCTTCTTATCATGAAGGAAAGCGACATCCTCGGGATCGTCGGCTGACTTCGCGTCGCACCTCAATCGGTGTGACTTTTGTGAATTTCCAGACCAACTGAAAGGGTAGCCACCATGGCAGCCAAGGACGTAAAATTCGGCCGCGACGCGCGTGAGCGCATCCTCCGCGGCGTCGACATCCTCGCCGATGCGGTGAAGGTGACGCTTGGGCCGAAGGGCCGCAACGTCGTGATCGACAAGAGCTTCGGCGCACCGCGCATCACCAAGGACGGCGTCACCGTCGCCAAGGAGATCGAGCTCAAGGACAAGTTCGAGAACATGGGCGCGCAGATGGTGCGCGAAGTGGCCTCGAAGACCAACGACATCGCCGGCGACGGCACGACCACCGCGACCGTTCTGGCGCAGGCGATCGTCCGCGAGGGCATGAAGTCGGTGGCCGCCGGCATGAACCCGATGGACCTCAAGCGCGGCATCGACATCGCCGTCCTGAAGGTCGTCGAGGACATCAAGGCGCGCTCCAAGCCCGTCTCGGGCTCGTCGGAAGTCGCGCAGGTCGGCATCATCTCGGCCAACGGCGACCGTGAAGTCGGCGAGAAGATCGCCGAAGCGATGGAAAAGGTCGGCAAGGAAGGCGTGATCACCGTCGAGGAAGCGAAGGGTCTCGATTTCGAGCTCGACGTCGTCGAGGGCATGCAGTTCGACCGCGGCTATCTGTCGCCCTATTTCATCACCAACCCGGAGAAGATGACGGTCGAGCTCGCCGATCCGTACATCCTGATCCACGAGAAGAAGCTCAGCAACCTGCAGGCGATGCTCCCGATCCTGGAAGCCGTCGTCCAGTCGGGTCGCCCGCTGCTGATCATCGCCGAGGACATCGAGGGCGAGGCTCTGGCCACGCTCGTCGTCAACAAGCTGCGCGGCGGCCTCAAGGTCGCAGCGGTCAAGGCACCGGGCTTCGGCGATCGTCGCAAGGCGATGCTCGAGGACATCGCGATCCTGACCAAGGGCGAGATGATCTCGGAAGACCTCGGCATCAAGCTCGAGAACGTCACCGTCGGCATGCTCGGCACCGCCAAGCGCGTCACGATCGACAAGGACAACACCACCATCATCGACGGTGCGGGTGAAGCCGATGCGATCAAGGGCCGCACCGAGGCGATCCGTGCGCAGATCGAGAACACCACCAGCGACTACGACCGTGAGAAGCTCCAGGAGCGTCTCGCCAAGCTCGCCGGCGGCGTCGCCGTGATCAAGGTCGGTGGTTCGACCGAGGTCGAGGTCAAGGAGCGCAAGGACCGCGTCGACGACGCACTGCACGCGACCCGCGCAGCCGTCGAAGAAGGCATCGTCCCCGGCGGCGGTACGGCATTGCTGTACGCCACCAAGTCGCTCGATGGCCTGAAGGGCATCAACGAGGACCAGACCCGCGGTATCGACATCGTCCGCAAGTCGCTGACCGCCCTGGTCCGCCAGATCGCGCAGAACGCCGGTCACGACGGTGCCGTGGTGTCGGGCAAGCTGCTCGACCAGGACGACACGTCGTTCGGCTTCAACGCCTCGACCGACACGTACGAGAACCTGGTGACCGCCGGCGTGATCGACCCGACCAAGGTCGTCCGCACCGCGCTGCAGAACGCCGCTTCGGTGGCTGGCCTGCTGATCACCACGGAAGCGACCGTGTCCGAACTGCCCGAGGACAAGGCTCCGGCCATGCCCGGCGGTGGCGGCATGGGCGGCATGGGCGGCATGGACTTCTGATCCGGCACCGGGGCAGGCGCTGCCTGCCCCGGTCGACATCACGGCGCTATGCCGAGATGTCCGTTCCAAGTACCGAACACGAAAAGGGACCGCGCGGGCAACCGCCGGTCCCTTTTTGCTGCCGCCATTAACCAGATATGCGCTCCGATCAGATCAGGATGCCGCGCATGCGCCGCCTGTCCACGCCCGTCCTGCTCCTGTTGCTCCCGATCGCGCTGTTCCTCGCCTTCTTCCATCCGGCGATCCTCGACATCGGCAATGCCGGCTGGCTGCTCAACGGCAGCGACGCAGGGGAGAATGCGCTGGGCGCCCATGCCTATTGGCATGACCCCGCCGCCGGCGCGTCGCTGCGCACCCATCTGCTCAACGCACCCGACGGTGTGTCGGTCCTGTTCACCGACAGCAATCCGCTGGTCACGCTTGCAGCCAAGCCGTTCGCGGCATTGCTGTCTGCCGACGCGCAACTCGTCGGCCCGTTCATCCTGCTGTGCCTGATGTTGCAGACGCTCTTTGCCTGGCTGCTGCTCCGCCGCCATGCGCCGGGGCAGATGGCGCTCTGGGCCGGCGTCGCGTTGCTGGCCTTTCCGCCGACGCTGTTCAACCGCTTCGTCCACGCCAATCTGATGGCGCATTGGCTGATCCTCGCCGCGCTCTGGCTCTTCCTCGAACCGGAGCGCAGCCGTCGCCTGCGCTGGTGGGCGCCCTTGATCGCCGTCGCGACGCTAATCCATAGCTATCTTCTGATCATGGTCGGGGCGATCTGGGCGTCGACCCTGCTCGTCCGGTTTGCCGATGGCGAGCGGCGTGCGGTCCTCGGGCAGGCGGCGGCGATCCTGTTGCTGGTCGCGCTGCTCGCCCGGTGGCTCGGTGTCGGCGGGCAAGTGCCGGCGGGCAATTTCGGCGTTTTTTCGATGCCACTCGATGCCTTGTGGAATCCGGCGATCGCCCCCTTCTCCAACCTGCTACCGGCGCACGAGACGAGCCCCGGCCGCGGCTTCGAAGGCTTCCAGTATCTCGGCGCCGGCGGCCTGTTGCTCGTCGCGTTCGCCGTCGTCGTGGCGTGGCGGCGGCTACCTTCCCGCGAGAGGGAGCGGGAGACGGTACGGCGGCTGCGCGGCCTCGTCCCGGCGCTGGTCGTGCTCGCCATCCTCGCCATCGCCCGCTTGCCGCTGCCCCCCGAGGTCAGGGCATTGCTGGACCCGGTAAGGGCGTCGGGGCGGATGTTCTGGCCGGTCGGCTATGTGCTGGTGCTGATGGCGGTGCTGACCTCGTTCCGGTTGTCGGCACAGCGCGCGGGGCTGGCGCTGATCGGCATCGTTGCGATCCAGGTCATCGACCTCGCCGGCATGGCCGACGCGATCCGTGCGCAAACCCAGCCCGCAGGCGCGCATCGCCTCTACACCCGCACGCGCGATCCACGCTGGGGCGCACTGATCACGGGTTCGCGAAGCATCGCCTTCTTCCCTGCCGACGTCACCCGCGACCTCGGGCTGTTCCAGGAGATCGCCTGGCGCGCCGCCAATGCCGGTCGGCCGGTGTCCAACGTTTATGCCGCGCGCGCCGATCGCGTCACCATCCGCCGGGCGCACGCAGAGGCTGCCGCCTTCGCACGGGGGCAGCGTGTTCCCGGCCGCCTGTACGTCCTGCTCGCCGACATGCCGCTGCCCGCTGCGATGGCAGCACGCCGTCGGAGGATCGATGGCGTCGTCGTGATCCTGCCATAGCCAGGCCGGCAGGCAACCCGGCGGCGTTCTGCTCGTTGCTCGCGGCATGAACCATGATGCCGATCGTCCCGATATTCCTGCCGATGGTGTGCTGCTCGGCTATGGGCCGATGGTGCCGTTGGTCGTCGCTGCGGTGGGGGCCTGGGTGCTGCCGCCGCCGTGGCCGTTCTGGGCGGTGCAGCTCGGCATCATCTGGGGGGCGCTGGTGCTCGCCTTCATCGCCGGCGTGCGTCGCGGCTTCGGCTTCGGCTATCCGCGCGCGTCGAAGCCGGTCGAGATCGCGACCAGCATCGCCTATTTCACGCTCGCCGGTCTCGCGCTGGTGATCGGTCGACCGTCGGGCGCGCTGCTGCCGCTGATCGTCGGTTACGTGCTCGCCGCGTTGCTCGATCGCCGAGCGGCGCTCGCCGGCAATGCCCCCGCCTATTTCGCGACGCTGCGGCCCCGCCAGTTGCTGATCGGCGCGGCGGGACTGGCGGGCCTGTGGGCGTGGACGGTCGCCGCCTGAGCGCGACCGTCCGGTTCCACCTCAGTCCTTTTTCATCGCCGCGATCAGCTTCTTGACCTCCTGGCTGCGGCCGCGCGGCAGGATCATCACGTCGTTGCCGCTCGCCACCACGATCAGGTCGCTGATCCCGACCGCCGAGATGCGGATGCCGTCCGAGCGGATCAGGCAGTCCTTCGTATCGATCGCCAGCACGTCGCCACGATGCGCGTTGCCGCTCTCGTCGCGCTCGCTGATCGCGTGCAGCGCGTCCCAGCTGCCGACGTCGCTCCAGCCCATCGCCACCGGCACCACAGCGACCCGCTCGGCACGCTCCATCACCGCATAATCGATCGAATCGTCGGGCGATGCGCCGAACGCTTCGGCATCGGGATAGATGCGGACGCCGTCGCGGCGGGCCTTGGTCATGGCATCCTGCGTCGCGGTGAGCATGCCGGGGGCGTGTGCGGCGAGTGCGCCGAGGAAGATGTCGGCGCGGAAAAGGAAGATGCCGCCGTTCCAGGCATGATCGCCGGAGGCCAGCATCTCTTCGGCACGCTCGCGGATCGGCTTCTCGACGAAGCGCGCGACGCGGTGGACGCCCTCGGCGAGCGGCTCGCCGACCTTGATCCAGCCATAGCCGGTTTCGGGCGCATCGGGAGCGATGCCGAAGGTGACCAGCCAGCCGTCGGCGACCAGCGGCATCGCCGCCTCGATCGCGGCGTGGAAGGCGGCGACGTCGGCGATGACGTGATCGGACGGCATCACCAGCAACGCCTCTTCGCCCTTGGCGGCGAGCGCCGCGAGCGCGATCGCGGGCGCGGTGTTGCGCGCCACCGGTTCGAGGATCACCGCCTGCGGCGCCGCGCCGACGGCGTGGAGCTGCTCGTCGATATGATCGGCGTGCCGCGCATTGGCGACCACGATCGGCGCCGCGAAGGCTTCGCCGTGCGCGCGCTTGGCGGTCAGTTGCAGCATGGTTTCCTCGGCGGTCAGCGCCAGCAGCTGCTTGGGCATCTCGGGACGAGACATCGGCCACAAGCGGGTGCCGGACCCTCCGGAAAGGATCACTGGGACGATCGTCATGATGCGTACTAAACTCCTTGGGAGGCGCATCCCTAACCGAAATGAAGCGCGCGCGAAACGATCCTTAAGGGCGCCTTCTTCAAGTTTTCTTTTCTTTTTTCTGCGACCTGCGGGATAGCTGTCGGAAAAGCTTACAGACCGGCAGGAGAGGGCCCGCATGATCCGCCTGTTCAAGCATTATGTGCCCTATGCCGTGCTGCTGCTCGGCTTGGTCGACGCGTTGTTGCTGATGACCGCGGCGGAGCTCGGCTGGGTGATTCGCGCGCATCAGATCGGCATGCTGGTGCTGCCGGTGACCACCCGTCTGCCGCAATTGCTCGCCTTCGCGGCGGCGTTGCAGATCGCGCTGATCGCGGTCGGCGCCTATGGCGTCGGCTCGTTCCTGTCGCTGCGGTTCGCCGCGGCGCGGCTCGCGGTGGCGATCCTGATCGGCGTCGTCTTCCTGTCGATCCTCTTCTTCCTGATCCCGCCGGTGGCGCTGTGGCGCTCCAACCTCGCCTATGCGACGCTGATCGCGGCAGTGCTGCTGGTCGTGGTGCGCGCGCTGCTCAACCGGACGCTGGGTGGGGATACGTTCAAGCGGCGGATCATCGTGCTCGGCGCCGGGCATCGCGCCGCCCGGATCGGCGCGCTCGCCGACCTGCCGGGCGCCAATGTCATCGTCGCCGGCTATGTCGCGATGGGGGAGGCCGATCCGGTGGTCGCAGGCGCGGTGCCGCGCGACGCCATCCCCAACCTCGCCGCGCACGTCGTCGACCATGGCGCCGGCGAGGTGGTGCTGGCGCTGGAGGAACGCCGCAACGCCTTGCCGCTCAAGGACCTGTTGCGCGTCCGCACCACCGGCGTGGCGGTCAGCGAGATCTCGACCTTCCTCGAACGCGAGACGGGTCGGATCGACCTCAATTCGGTCAATCCGTCGTGGCTGATCTTCTCCGACGGCTTCGCCTCGGGCCGGATGCTGTCGAGCGTGTTCAAGCGCGCCTTCGACATCCTCGCCAGCCTGCTGCTGCTCATCCTGACCTTGCCGCTGATCCTGCTCACCGCGCTGGCGATCAAGCTCGAATCGCGCGGGCCGGCCTTCTATCGCCAGCGCCGCATCGGCCTCTACAACCAGGGGTTCGACATCGTGAAGCTGCGCTCGATGCGGCAGGATGCCGAGGTCGCGGGCAAGGCGGTATGGGCGGAGAAGGACGATCCGCGCATCACCCGCATCGGCCGCATCATCCGCCTCGTCCGGATCGACGAATTGCCGCAGACCTGGGCGGTGTTGAAAGGCGAGATGAGCTTCGTCGGGCCGCGCCCGGAACGGCCGCAATTCGTCGAACAGCTCGAACAGCATCTGCCCTTCTACGCCGAGCGGCATATGGTGAAGCCGGGGATCACCGGCTGGGCGCAGATCAATTATCCCTATGGCGCGTCGATCGAGGATGCCCGCCACAAGCTGGAATACGACCTGTACTACGCCAAGAACTATTCGCCGTTCCTCGACATGCTGATCCTGTTGCAGACCTTGCGCGTGGTGCTGTGGCCGGCGGGGGCGCGCTGAGCCGATGGCCGCACTGATCCTGTGGGGCCATGCGCTGGCGGCACTGGCGTTCGGGCTGCTCGCGCTCGACGCGCTGCGCCGGCAGGGGCTGGGGTCGGGGGCCAGCGCAGGGGCGGGGGCGGCGCGCAACGGGCTGACGGTCGCCTGCATCCTGACCGCCTTGTGGGCGCTGGCGGTGGCGGGGATCGGCGCGGACGATGTCGCCGCGCGGCTCGGCGAGGCGCTGCGCAATCTCGTCTGGCTGGCGGTGCTGCTCGCGCTCGTTCGGCGGGGACGGAGCGGCAGCATCGCGCTCTACGCGGTCTATCTGGTCGCGGCGACGATCACCGCCGCGGCGGGGCTGCTCGCGATCCTCGACACGCTGCCGCTCGCCCGCGATGCGCTGGCGGCGATCGCCGTGCTGCGGCTGATCGCGGCGATGCTCGCGGCGGTCGCCGGGCTGATGCTCGCGCATCAGGTCGCGGTAAGCGGCGGGTCGCGCCCCGCCGGACCGGCGGTGCGCGTCGCCATCGCGCTCGGCGGGATGTGGGGCGTCGACCTGCTCGTCGCGATGCTCGGCTACGGCCTCGCTACGGTGCCGCCGGCGGCGATCGCGTTGCGCGGCTTCGTCGTCACCGGCGTCGCGCTGGTCCTCGCCACCCGCCGCAGCGCGCGCAGCCTCGCGGTGTCGCACGGCATCGTGCTGCGCTTCGTCTCGATCGCCGCGGTGCTGCTCTATGCGGCGTTCACCATCCTGCTGACCCGCATCGCCGAACATTATGCCGGCAGCACGGTGCGGATCGTGCAGACCGCGATCGTGCTCGGCGCGACCACCGCGCTGATGACGTTGCTGTCGACGCCGTGGCTGCGCGCCTGGCTCAAGGTGAAGGTCGCCAAGAATTTCTTCCGCCATCGCTACGATTATCGTGCCGAATGGCAGCGCTTCACCGCGACGCTGGGCACGCCGGGGGCGGGCGCCGATCCGCTCGACCTGCGCATCGTCCGCGCGATCGCCGATCTCACCGGCTCGCCTGCCGGGGTGCTGCTGGAGCCCGACGGCAGCGGCCTCGCCCCCGGCGCCGCGTGGCACTGGCACGAGGCGGGGACCGCCGACGCGGCGCTGCGCGACCATCTCGCCGCCAGCGCGCGCATCGTCGAGCTGGATCAGGTCCGCCGCGGCGCGGCGCCGGCCGAGGAAGCGGCGGCGATCCCGCACTGGATAAGCGACCATGCCGAGGCGTGGGCGCTGGTGCCGCTGATCCACAATACCAGCCTGATCGGCGTCATCCTGCTCGCCCGCCCGCCGTACGAACGGCCGCTCGACTGGGAGGACCTCGACCTGCTGCGCGTCGCCGGACGGCAGGCGGCGAGCTACCTCGCCGAGGATCGTGCGCATGCCGCGCTCGCCGACGCCGCGCGGTTCGACGAGTTCAACCGCCGCTTCGCCTTCATTATCCACGACATCAAGAATCTGGTCAGCGGCCTCAGCCTCGTCGCGCGCAATGCCGAGCGTCACGCCGACAATCCTGCATTCCGCGCCGACATGGTCGAGACGCTCAAGGAATCCGCCGCCCGCATGAACGCCTTGCTCGCCCGGCTGTCGCAGCATCATCGCGCGACGCCCGAACCGCTCCAGCCGGTCGATCTCGCCGACCTCGCGCTGCGCCTCGCCGCCGGGCGCCGCGCCCAGCATCCGGTGCGCGTCGCGGGGCAGGGGACGGCGCTCGCCCGGCCCGGCCGGCTCGAACAATTGCTCGGCCACCTCCTCCAGAATGCGATCGAGGCGAGCCCCATCGCCGCGACCATCGACCTCGTCGCCGGCACGACCGGCGACGGCGCATATATCGAGGTGATCGACGCCGGCTGCGGGATGAGCGCCGCCTTCGTCCGCGACCAATTGTTCCGCCCCTTCGCCTCGTCCAAGCCCGCCGGCTTCGGCATCGGCGCCTATGAGGCGCGGCAGCTCGCCGAGGAGATGGGCGGCAGGCTCGACGTGGCCAGCCGCGAAGGCGAGGGCACCCGGTTCCGCCTGACCCTTCCCGCCGCGCCCGCGCTGGAGCATGCCGCATGACCGACAAGCCCGTCCTGCTGATCGTCGAGGACGATCTCGCGCTCCAGCGTCAGCTTCGCTGGGCCTATGAGGGTTATGAGATCGTCGGCGCCGCCACCCGCGCGGAGGCGATCGAGGCGCTGCGCAGCCGCGAGCCCGCGGTGGTGACGCTAGACCTCGGCCTGCCGCCCGATCCGGACGGCACCAGCGAGGGGTTCGCGACGCTCGCCGAGATGCTGGCGCTCAAGCCCGCGACCAAGATCATCGTCGCCTCGGGCCACGGTGCCCGCGACAGCGCGTTACGCGCGATCGCGCTCGGTGCCTGGGATTTCTACGCCAAGCCGATCGACATCGACGCGCTCGGCCTGATCGTCGCCCGCGCCTTCCACGTCCACGCGCTGGAGGCGGAGAACCGCCGGCTCGCCGCGCGTGAGGTCGCCGCGGCGGGGTTCGGCGGCCTCCTCTACGCCTCCGACGAGATGGCGAAGGTGGTGCGCACGATCGAGCGCGTCGCGCCCGCCGACGTCTCGGTGATGCTGCTCGGCGCGAGCGGCACGGGCAAGGAGCTGCTCGCCCGCGGCATCCACGATCATTCGCCGCGCCGCCGCGGCGCGTTCGTCGCGATCAACTGCGCCGCCATTCCGGAGACGTTGCTCGAAAGCGAATTGTTCGGTCACGAAAAGGGCGCGTTCACCGGCGCGGTCAAGACGACGCCGGGCAAGATCGAACAGGCGGCGGGCGGCACCCTGTTCCTCGACGAGATCGGCGACGTGCCGCTGCCGTTGCAGGTGAAGCTGCTGCGCTTCCTGCAGGAGCGCGTCATCGAACGGATCGGCGGACGGAGGCCGATCCCGGTCGACACCCGCATCGTCTGCGCGACGCATCAGGACCTGAACGCGATGGTCGCCGACGGCCGGTTTCGCGACGACCTGTATTACCGGCTCGCCGAGATCGTCGTGCCCATCCCCGGCCTTGCCGAGCGGCCGGGCGACGCCAGCCTGCTCGCCCGCGCCTTCGTCCGCCGCCACGCCGCGACGATGAACCCTGCGGTCACCGGCCTCGCGCCCGATGCGCTGGCGGCGATCGATGCCTGGGGCTGGCCGGGCAACGTCCGCGAGCTGGAAAACCGGATCAAGCGCGCGGTCATCATGGCCGACGGCAAATCGGTGACCGCCGCCGATCTCGACCTCGACGCGACCACGGTCGATCCGCTGCCGCTCAACCTGCGCAGCGCGCGCGAGACGGCCGACCGCAAGGCGATCCGCCAGGCGCTGGCGCAGGCCCACGGCAATATCTCGGGCGCGTCGCGGCTGCTCGGGGTTAGCCGGCCGACGCTGTACGATCTGCTCAAAAGCTACGATTTGCATGGCTGAGCGCCGCTATCCCCTGCTTCCCGGCAAGCGCCGCCGGCGGATCGTCTGGCCGCGCCCGCGCCGCCGGCAGGTGATCGCGCTCGCCGTGCTGGCGCTGGTCGCGACGCTCGCTGCGCTGCTGCTGCTGCGTCCCGCGCCGCGCGTCGACCCCGCCGTGGCGCTCCGCGATGCAGGCACCGCCTATCGGATCGGCAATTACAGCGCCGCGCGCAACCATGCGCTCGCCGCACTCGCCGGCGCGCCGGGATCGCGACCGGCGATGCTGCTGCTCGCCCGCGCCTATCTGCGGCTCGGTGACGGCGTCGCGGCGGAGGGTGCGCTGAGCCGTGCGCGTGCGCTGCGTATCGCGCCCGCCGACATCGCCGGTCTGCGGGCGCAGGCCCGCTTCCTCCAGTCCGACTGGCAGGGCGCGATCGACACCGCCGCGCTCGCACCGGCCGGCGACGGCGAGGCGATCCGCGCCCGTGCCCGCGCGGCGGCGATGCAAGGCGACAGCGGCACCGCCGCGCAGGCGCTCGTCGGCCTGCTCGCGCGTACGCCAGGCGACGCCGCCGCCTGGACCGATCTCGGTCGCATCCGCCTCGATGCCGGCGAGATCGCCGCCGCCGGCGATGCCGCGGCGCGTGCGCAACGGCTCGCACCGGGCGATCCGGTCGCGCTCGCCCTGCAGGCCGAGATCGTCCGCACCCGCTATGGCCCGATCGCCGCGCTGCCGTGGTTCGAGGCCGCGCTGGACCGCGACGCTTATTATCACCCGGCGCTGATCGAATATGCCGCGACGCTCGGCGAGGTCGGGCGCAACGCCGATATGCTCGACGCCAGCCGCCGCGCGCTCGCCGCGCGTCCGGGCAGTCCGCAGGCCTTCTACCTTCAGGCGGTGCTCGCTGCGCGCGCCGGGCGCGGCGAACTGGCGCGGGACCTGCTCCAGCGCGCCGGCGACGGTATCGGCGCCTTGCCCGGTGCGGCGCTGCTCGGCGGCGGCCTCGATTTCGCGCGCGGCCAGACCGAGCGGGCGATCGGCACCTGGCGGCAGCTCGCCGCGGATCAGCCGATGAACGTCGCGGTCCGCCGGCTGTTTGGTGCCGCGCTGCTGCGGTCGGGCGACGCGCAGGGCGCGCTCGACCAATTGCAGCCGATCGCGCTGCGCGACGATGCCGATGGCTATACGCTGACGCTTGTCGCCCGCGCGTTCGAAGCGACCGGCGACCGCATCGCCGCCGCGCGCTATCTCGACCGCGCCGCGACCGGTGCGCATGGCGGTCCCGTCGCCTTCGCCAGCGACGACGATGTAGCGGCGCTGCTCGCCGACGCGCGCGCAGCCCCCCGCGATCCCAATTACCTGCTCGGCGTCATCCGCGCGCAGCTCGGCCGCCGTGATACCGCCGGCGCGATCGCACGCGCGCGCGGCCTCGCCGTTGCCAGCCCCGGCGCGCCCGCCGCGCAGACCGCCCTGGGCGACGCGCTCGCGGTCGGCGGCCGCTTCGCCGAGGCGGCGCAGGCCTATGCGCGCGCCGCCAGCCTCGCCTTCGACGAACCGACGATGCTGCGGCTGGTCGACGCCTGGGGCCGCGCCGGCCGCCCGCGCGAGGCGGCAGCCGCGCTGTCGCTCTACCTCGGCCAGAATCCGCAGAGCCTGTCCGGGCGTCGGATCCTCGGCCATTGGCAGGTCCGCAACGGCGAGACGGACACGGCGATCGAGACGCTGGAGGGCGTCCGCCGCATGGCCGGCAATCGCGACGCCGCGCTGCTCGCCGATCTGGCGCTGGCCTATGCCGCCGGCGGGGAGGATGCGGACGGGGCGGTGGCGCGCAGCTACGGCCGGGCCGCCTATCGGCTCGCACCGATGAACGCGGGCGTGTGCGACGCGTATGCGGTGGCGCTCGCCGCGGCGGGCGATCTGGCAGGGGCGCGGCAGCTCGCCGCCAAGGCGGTCGCGCTCGCGCCCGGCGATGCGGCGATCGCCGCGGATGCCCGCCGGATCGCCGCCTGATCGCGCCCGGATCGCTTGCGCCGGCGGGGTGGCGCGGTCATGACCGCGGCATGACCGATCCCCTGGAGCGTATCGCCGCGGCGCTCGACCGCCTCGCCCCGCCGCCGCCCGCCAGCGACGATCCGCAGGCGCATCCCGCCTACGTCTGGCGCGACGGCGCGCTGGTCGCCGCCCGCGCCTTCGCGCCGCTGCCGCTCGACCTGCTGATCCGCGTCGATCGCCAGCGCGACGCTTTGGTCGAGAATTTGCGCCGTCTCGCGGCGGGCGCCGCCGCGCAGGACGTGCTGCTGTGGGGCGCGCGCGGCACCGGCAAGTCGGCGCTGGTCAAGGCCGCGATCGGCGCGGTGCAGGGGGAGGGGGGCGCCATCGCGCTGGTCGAGGTCGCCGCGCTCGACACGCTGCCGCAGCTGTTCGCCTTGCTCGCGCCGGTGCCGCGCGCCTTCGCGCTGTTCCTCGACGACCTCGGCATCGATCTGCCCGCCGAGGCGCGCATGCTGCGCTCGCTGCTCGAAGGCGGCGCGGAGGCACGCCCGGACAATTTGCGGCTGCTGGTCACCGCCAACCGCCGCCACCTCGTGGTGCGTGACATCGCGGAGCAGGATGGCGCGATCAATCCGCGCGACAGTATCGACGACCAGCTCGCGCTCGCCGACCGGTTCGGGCTCAGCCTCGGCTTCCACGCGCTCGATCAGGACGATTATTGCGCGATCGTCGCGGCCTATGCGGCGCGCTACGGCTTGCCCTTCGACGCGGCGGAGGCGATCAACTGGGCGACGCGGCGCGGCAGCCGTTCGGGCCGCGTCGCCTGGCAATATGTTACCGAGCTGGCCGGGCGGGCAGGACGAAGCTTGCGCGAGATCGGCTGACCGCTTTGCCAATCATGTTGCAAAGCGCTTGACAGCATTGGGCCGCAACGGCTCAGTCCGCGCGTGTCTCGGCTGAGTGAACTCGATCTGACTATACGCCTCGCCCCCGCGGTTCCGCGGGTGGTGACGCAGGCGTTGGTCGGGCTGTTCACCGCCTTGACCGCGATAGTGTTGTACACTGCGCTCGATCGGCTGACCGTCGGTGACGGCGCGCCCTTCGCCTTGTGCTTTCCGGCGATGATGCTGGCGACGTTGTTCGCGCGCTGGCCGGCGGGCGCGCTGTCCGGGGCGATCGGCATCGTCTACGCCTGGGCCTATGTCTTTCCCGCCACCGCGGGCTTGCGCATCCCCGATCGCAGCGCGGCGGTGACGCTCGGCTTCATCGTCGTCGCGGCGGTGGTGACGGTCGCCACCGCCGAACTGTTCCGCCGCGCGGTGCGGCGCGCGACGACGGAGCGCGATCAGGAGATCGCCGATCGCGACCTGCTGCTGCAGGAGATCGACCATCGCATGAAGAACAATTTCGCGATCGTCACCTCGATCCTCGACATCCAGCGCCGCCGGTCGGACGGCGATGCGGCGGAGGCGCTCGGCGCCGCGCTGAACCGGGTCGAGAGTATCGCGCGAGCCCACCGCCACCTCTACCGCGGCGCCGGGCAGGGCGATGCGGTGCAGATGCGCGGCTATCTCGGCGATCTCTGCTCGGCGCTGTCGGACGCGCTGCTGTTGCGCGGCGGCATCTCGCTGGTCTGTTCGAGCGACGATGTCGAGGTGCCGCGCGACCGTGCGGTGTCGATCGGGCTGGTCGTCAACGAACTGGTCACCAACGCCGCCAAACACGCCTTCGGCGGCCGCACCGGCGGCACGATCACCGTCGGCTTCCGGCAGCGGCCCGGCGGCTGCACGCTGATCGTCAGCGACGACGGCGTCGGCATGCCCGCCGCCGCCGCGCCGACCGGCATCGACCACGGCCTGGGCTCGCGCCTCATCCCGGCGTTCGCGCGGCAGGCGGGCGGCACGCTCGCCACCGAAAGCGGCCCGGAGGGCACGACGGTGACGATGGACCTGCCCGCCTAGCCCAACCCCTCGACCTGTTCGGCGAGTTCGAGCCAGCGCATCTCGGCGGCATCCTTCTCCGCCCGCGCCGCGTCGATCGCCGCGGTCAGCGCCGCGAACCTCTTGGGATCGCGCACGTAGAGCGCGGGATCGGCGAGCAGCGCCTCGTCCCGCGCGATCGCCGCGTCGATCGCCTCGATCCGCGCCGGCAATTGGTCGTAGTCGCGCTGGTCCTTGTAGGTCAGCTTGGTCTTCGCCTGCACCGGGGGAGGGGGCGCCGCCCTGGATGCCGACGCCTTCTTCGCCTCGGCCGGCTTCTTGCGCTGCCGTTCCCAATCCTCATAGCCGCCGGCGACGACGTCGACCGTTCCCGATCCGTCGAGCCCCAGGGTCACCGTCACCGTCCGGTCGAGGAAGTCGCGATCGTGGCTGACGATCAGCACCGTGCCGCCGTAATCGGCGATCACCTCCTGCAACAGGTCGAGCGTCTCGAGATCGAGGTCGTTGGTCGGCTCGTCGAGCACCAGCAGGTTCGATTCGCGCGCGAACTCCCGCGCCAGCAGCAGCCGCGAACGCTCGCCGCCCGACAGCGTGCCGACCTTCGCCTCGGCGAGGCTGGGATCGAACAGGAACTCCTTGAGATAGCCGTGGATATGCTTGCGCACCCCGAGCACGTCGATCCAGTCGCCGCCGTCCGCCAGCACCTCGCGCACCGTCTTGGTCGGCGCCATCAGGCTGCGCTGCTGGTCGATGATGACGCCGTCGAGCGTCTTGGCGAGCTTCACCTCGCCCGAATCCGGCTGCAATTCGCCGGTCAGCAGCTTGAGCAAGGTCGTCTTGCCCGCGCCGTTGCGCCCGACGATGCCGATCCGGTCGCCGCGCGTCACGCGCAGGTCGAGGTCGCGGATGATCGTGCGGTCTCCATAGCTCTTGGTGGCATGCTTGACGTCGATGACCACCTTGGTCTTGCTGTCGTCCGAGGCGGTGACGAGGTTCGCCGCGCCCTGCGGCCCCATCATCGCCGCACGCTCGGCGCGCATGTCCTTCAATTTGGCGAGCCGCCCCTGGTTGCGCCGCCGCCGCCCGGTGACGCCGCGCTGCAGCCAATGTTCCTCGATCTTCAATTTGGCGTCGAGCCGCTGCGCGTTGCGCTCCTCTTCGGCATAGACCTGTTCGGTCCACGCCTCGAACCCGCCGAAGCCGATCTCGGCGCGGCGGATCGAGCCGCGATCCATCCACAGCGTCTGCTTGGTCAGCCGGGTGAGGAAGGTGCGATCGTGGCTGATGACGACGAACGCGCCGCGGAACCGGCCCAGCCAGTCCTCCAGCCAGTCGATCGCGGCGATGTCGAGATGGTTGGTCGGCTCGTCGAGCAGCAGCACGTCGGGGTCCTGCGCCAGCGCGCGGACGATCGCCGCCCGCCGCCGCTCGCCGCCCGAGGCGGAGGTGGACTCGCGGCTGAGGTCGATGCCGAGCTGGTCGGCGATCGCATCCGCTTCGTGCCGCTCGGGCGCGTCCTCGCCGCCGAGCACGTAATCGGCGAGCGTCGCGCAGCCGGCGAGACTCGGCTCCTGTTCGAGCAGCACGACGCGGGTGCCGGGCACGATGACGCGCCGGCCCTCGTCGCAATCGATCAGGCCGCCGATCAGTTTGAGCAACGTCGTCTTGCCCGCGCCGTTGCGCCCGATCAGCGCCAGCCGGTCGCGCGCGCCGATGTGGATGTCGAGGTGGCGGAACAGCCAGCCGTGGCCCTGGATCACGCCAAGGTCTTCGTACGCAAGGATTGGGGCAGCCATGGCCGGCGCAGGTAGGGGGCCGGAGCGCCCGCGGCAAGCGCACCCGCAATCGATGCCGGGAACCAGCGTTGCTCCGAATGCTTTGCGCCTGCTCCATTCACAGGCTGTTCAATGCTTTCCGCCTATGCCAGTCCTCATGAAGATGGTCGTGCCCCTCATGTTATTCGCGATGGTCGCCGCAGTGTCTCCCGCCGTCGCGCAGGCGCCGGATCAGCGTCGCAGCGATCAGGCGCGCGCCTATGACGCCCGCCGCAAGGGCGAGGTGCTCTCGCCCCGCGCGATCGAGGCGCGGGTCATCCCGACGATGAAGGGCTATGAATATCTCGGCTTCGACCTCGATTTCAGCACTGCGGTTTACACGCTGAAATTCATGCGCGATGGCGTCGTCGTCTGGGTCGATGTCGACGGCCGATCGGGCCAGATCATCGGCCGCACCGGAAATTAAGGGGGATCACATGCGCGTTCTGATCGTCGAGGACGAGCCGAACCTCGGCCAGCAGCTCAAGAACACCCTCGAAGGCGCGGGCTATGCCATCGACCTCGCCACCGACGGCGAAGAGGGGCATTTCCTCGGCTCGACCGAGAATTACGACGCGATCGTGCTCGATCTCGGCCTGCCCGAGATCGACGGGCTGACCGTGCTCGACCGCTGGCGCAAGGAGGGCAAGACGATGCCCGTCCTCGTCCTCACCGCGCGCGACAGCTGGTCGGACAAGGTGGCGGGGCTCGACGCCGGCGCCGACGACTACGTCGCCAAGCCGTTCCAGACCGAAGAGCTGATCGCCCGCCTGCGCGCGCTGATCCGCCGTGCCTCGGGCAATGCCTCGTCCGAACTGACTGCGGGCGACGTCCGCCTCGACACCCGCTCGGGCAAGGTCACCAAGGCCGGCGAGCCGGTCAAGCTGACCGCGCAGGAATATAAGCTGCTGAGTTACCTGCTCCACCACAAGGGCAAGGTGGTCAGCCGCACCGAGTTGATCGAACATATCTACGATCAGGATTTCGACCGCGATTCGAACACGATCGAGGTGTTCGTCACGCGCATCCGCAAGAAGTTGGGGCAGGACGTGATCACCACGATCCGCGGCCTCGGCTACAGCCTCGAAGACCCGGACGCCTGATCCGCGGATCGGATCGGGTCTTACCGTCATGGACACGCCGCCGCTCGCCGAAGCCCCGCCGCGCCAACGCGCGGTGACGACGGGATCGCTGTCGCGGCGGATGATCCTGATCGCCGCGGCGTGGATCGGGCTCCTGCTGTTCGGCGGCGGCTTCGCGCTTGACCGCGTGCTCATCAACGCGGTGACGAACAACTTCGATACGCAGATGCAGTACGTGCTGCGCTCGTTGCTGGCCTCTGCGATGATCGATCCGGAAGGCGACGTCTATTTCAGCCGTCAGGCCGCCGCCGATCAACGCTTCATCGAACCCAATTCCGGCCTCTACTGGCAGGTTTCGGCGCCGGGGGTATCGGTCCAGAACGCTTTTACCTCGCGCTCGCTCTGGGATCGCCGACTGGGGTTCGGTGGCAGTCACGATGATCGCAACGTCCACGTCTACGACAGCAAGCAATTCCCCGACGAGACTTTGCGGATCGTGGAGCGGGACGCGCAAATTCCCGGATCGAAAGTCCATTGGCGGTTCCAGGTCGCGCAGAGCCGCGGTGAACTCGACGCACAGATCTCCGTTCTCCGCCGCACGCTGATCCGCAGCTTCGCGCTGCTCGGGCTCGGGCTGATCGTCCTCGTCTGGCTCCAGACCTTCTACGGTCTTTGGCCGCTGCGCCGGGTGCGAGACGAGATCGCGCGGATGCGCGCCGGCCAATCCAACCGCATTTCGACTGCGATGCCCGACGAGGTCGCGCCGATGGTCGAGGAATTGAACGCGCTGATCGAGCATAACGAACGCCAGGCGGAGGAGGCGCGGCGTCACGCCGGCAACCTCGCGCACGCGCTCAAGACGCCGCTCACCGTCATCATGAACGCCGCGACCGCGCAGTCGGACGATCTCGCCGATACGGTGATCCGCGAGGCGCGGACGATGCGCCGCCAGGTCGACCATCACCTCGCGCGTGCCCGCGCCGTCGGTCGCCGCGGCTCGGCGCACAGCCGCGCCGAGGTGTGGCCGAGCCTCGAATCGGTCGAGCGCGCGGTCGGCCGCCTCTATCGCCACGTCCGCATCGACGTCACCGGTCCCCGCGACCTGCAGGTCCATGTCGAGCGCCAGGACCTCGACGAGATGCTCGGCAATCTCATCGAGAATGCCGCCAAATACGGCGGCGGCAGCGTCTTCGTCACCGTCGGCGCCGAAGCCGGCTTCGTCGAGCTGCTGATCGAGGACGACGGCATGGGCATTCCCGAGGAAGACCGGGTGCGCATCTTCGACCGCGGTGTGCGGCTGGATACCGGCAAGCCGGGCACCGGACTCGGCCTCGCCATCGTCCGCGACGTCGCCGAGATCTACGGGGGTACGGTGAGCCTCGAGGAGAGCGAGGATCTGGGCGGCTTGATGGTCCGGCTGCGGCTGCCAGCGGCGGGGTGAGGTTCGCGCACCTCTATTTACCCACCTTGTCGTCCCGGACTGCGAGCCAAAGCCACGCGGAGGCAGGCAAGAAGATGCTTTTGTTCACGCGGAGGCGCGGAGGCGCGGAGATGTCCCGCCGCAGGCGAACACAGATTTCCCCTTCATCGAATCAGAGGAAGGACCACGAACGCGGCAACCGCACCATCTCCGCGCCTCCGCGCCTCCGCGCCTCCGCGTGAACCAGAAGGCTTGAGACGACGCTGTTTCCGTGTGGCACGGTGGACCCCGGAACAAGTCCGGGGTGACGAATCTGATGAGGATGCCGATCGAAGCTCGCTACCGCCGCGATATGCAATGGCCCCGCCGCTCGCTGGCGGTGCCCTCGCACAAACCGAAGGCGGTCACTGCCGATCCGGGCTAGTTCTTCCCCAACCGCATAACGACTCGATCTTGCCACGATCGCCGCAGCCGCTAACGCGCGGGCCATGATCTTCCGCCCGATCCTCGCCGGCGCAGCCCTTCGCGACCGTTTGCTCGCCGGTGTCGGGGCGACGGTCGGTATCGCACTGACCGGCGTTCTCGCCGCCGTGCTGGCGGGGCAGGGGTCGCTGCCGTTGCTCGTCGCACCGATCGGGGCGAGCGCGGTGCTGGTGTTCGCGGTGCCCGCCAGCCCCTTGGCGCAGCCCTGGCCGGTGATCGGCGGCAACATGCTGTCCGCATTGTGGGGTCTGCTGGTAGTGCAATGCGTACCCGAGCCGGTCGCCGCGGCGGCGCTCGCGGTCGGTGGTGCGATCGTGGTGATGTCGCTGCTGCGCTGCCTGCATCCGCCCGGCGGCGCGGTCGCGCTCGGGGTCGTCCTCGCCGCCGGTCATCTGCCGAACGGCTGGCGATATCCGTGGCTGCCGGTGGGGATCGATTCGGCGCTGCTCGTGTTCGGCGCCATGCTCTTCCATCGGCTGTCGCGGCGCGCCTATCCGCACCGGCCCGCTGCGGCGGCGCCGGCACCGTCGCCCTTCGCGGCGGAGGACATGGACGCCGCGCTCGCCGAGATGCACGAGAGCTTCGACATCGCCCGCGCCGACCTCGACGCGCTGCTCGCCGCCGCGGCGCGCCATGCGGCGATCAGGCGGGAACGGTCAGCCCGCTCATCACCTCGGCGGTGATCGCCAGGCTGCGCTTGCGCGCCGCATGGTCGTAGATCGCGCTGGCGACCAACACCTCGTCCACCCCGGTGCGCTCGATGAACGCCGCGGTCTGCCGCGCCACCGTCGCGGGCGAGCCCACCGCGGAACATTGCAGCACATGGTCGAGGATCGACGCGCCCTGCGCGCCCAGCCCGGCACGATAGCCCGCGACCGGCGGCGGCAATTGGCGCGGGTTGCCGGTGCGCAGCGCGACGAACGACTGCTGCTGCGAACTCGCCAGCAGCTCGGCTTCCTCGTCGGTCTCCGCGGCGAAGACGTTGAAGCCCGCCATCGCATAGGGCCTGGCGAGCTGCGCCGAGGGGCGGAAGTCGCGGCGGTAGATCGCCAGCGCGCTGTCGAGCGCGTCAGGCGCGAAATGCGATGCGAAGGCATAGGGCAGGCCGAGCGCCGCGGCGAGCTGCGCGCCGAAGGTGCTCGATCCCAGGATCCACAGCGGCACGTTCGCCCCCGCGCCCGGCGTCGCGGCGATGCCGGTACGCCCGTCGTCGGCGAAATAGCTCTGCAGCTCCATCACGTCCTGCGGAAAGGCGTTGGCATCGGTCTCCAGCGTCCGCCGCATCGCCCTTGCGACGCGCTGGTCCGATCCCGGCGCGCGGCCGAGGCCGAGGTCGATCCGACCGGGGAACAGCGCGTCGAGCGTGCCGAACTGCTCGGCGATCACCAGCGGTGCGTGGTTGGGCAGCATGATGCCGCCGGCACCGACGCGGATGCGGCTGGTCGCGGCGGCGATATGGCCGATCACCACCGCGGTGGCGGCGCTGGCGATGCCGCGCATGCCGTGATGTTCGGCCACCCAATAGCGCTGGAAGCCCAGCGTCTCGGCATGCCGCGCGAGGTCGGCGGCATTGGCCAGCGATTGCGCCACGGTGCCGCCTTCGACGACGGGCACCAGATCGAGCAGGGAATAACGTGTCATGCCGGCCAAGATGGGGGCGCCATCCCGCCCGCGCAATCAGAAGCCGATCGTGTAGCGCACCGCGCCCCCGACGTCGGCGGGCAACACCGCGTAATTGCCGGGATCGCGCCGCCAGAACAGGTTGGTCTGCAGGTCGCCGGTGCCGAGCAGGATGCGATAGCGCGCCTCGACGTCGATCTCGCGGCCCTGCGGGGCGAGGTTGAGCCGCTGCGTCGTCCAGTCGCTGACCGTCAGCGTCGCATAATCCCAGTTGGTCGGCAGGCGATAGTCGAGCCCGCCGCGCGCCACCCGCAGCGGCTGCGCGACGCGCAATCCGATGCTGTCGCGACCGAACAGATGATCCTTGCCGACATCCGCGGCGAACGCCTCGGTGAGCAGCCGGCCGCGGCCGTCGAAACCGCCGCGCAGGGTCGCATCGCTGCGGCCGCGCCGCCACGATCCGCCCAGCGACCAGCCCGCGCCGATGCTCCAGCGCGCATCGGCGTCGATGAACCAGCTGCGCGCCCGCGCCGCGCCGAGCCCGCCGTCGAAGCGCGCGCCGAGCAACGTGTCGCTTTCGTTGAGGTTGCTCAGCGACAGCGTCGCGTCGAGCCCGCCCCAATGATGGTCCGCGGTCACCGTCACTCGCTGATAGCCCGAGCGGCGATAGCCATCGAGCCCGGCGAGCATCGCGTCGCGCCGCGCCAGGACGTCGCCGCTCTCGATCGTTGCGGTCAGGCCGATGCCGCCGACCTGCTGGCGCAGCGCGCCCGCCGACCGGGCGATACTGTCGAAGCCGAGCCCGCTCTGCCCGGCGACGAGGAAGGCGGGCTGCGCCTGTCCGGTCATCTGCGCGGTGAGGCTGCCGGTTCCCTGCGAGAAGGCGAAGCCGAAGCTGGTCCTGGCGCCGAGCCGCTGCGTCACCGCGCCGGCGATCGCCCGCGCGGTATTGGCCTGGCCTTCGCTCAATCGGCTGCGTTCCAGCGCGATCTCGCCGTTTGGCCGCGGTGCCAGCGTCAGCGAGATGGTCGTGTCGCCCGCCGCCAGCACCTGGTTGCGCTGCCGGTTCTGCAATACGCCGGCGAGCGTGCGCGAGGGACCGGCACGGTTGATCGTGCCGGCGAGATCGATCGCGAAGGCGCGGTCGTAGCTGTCGAGGATCACCGTGCCGAGCTGCCCGACCCGCGCGTCGCCCATCGGCGCCGACAGCGTCGCATTGGTGGCGAGCGAGACCGCGATATGCGATCCGGCGACGCTCGACGTGCCGACCGGCTGGAACGCCTTTGTCAGGTCGAGCACGCCGTTGCCGTAGACGCTGTCGACCCCCGCCGCGCCCACATCACGCGCGGTGCGGAACAGAAGGTCGACGATCTGCGCGCCGCTGAGGTTGGGAAACGCCTGCGCGAGCAGCGCGATCGCGCCCGAGATCTGCGGGGCGGCGAAGGACGTGCCCGACCAAAGATACGGCGTGCCGTTCTGGTTGGGCGCGCGCACCTGTTCGCCGACCGCGGTCAGGTAATGCGCCGCGCCGGTGCCCGCCCGGTCGCTGAACGAGGAGATGGCGTCGTTGGTACCGACCGAGCCGGCGACGATCACCAGATTGCGCGCCGCGGCATTGCCGGCGACGGAGGTGAACGCATCGGGATTGTCGCTGCCGTCGTTGCCCGCGGCGATGACGACGATGATGCCGCGCGCGGTGGCGCGGCCGATCGCGTCGATCAGCGACTGCGGCATCGTCGCGCCGCCCAGCGACAGGTTGATCACCCGCGCGCCCGCGCCGCGCGCCGCATCGACGCCCTTGGTGATCGCGTCGGTGCCGAACTTGCAGCCCGAATCGCTCCCCGCCTCGCTGCTCGACGCGCACGAGCCCGGCCGGTCGGCGCGCAGCACGGTCAGCGTCGCCTCGAACGCGACGCCCTGCGATCCCATGCCGTTGCGCCGGCCGACCGCGGCGAAGGCGACCGCGGTGCCATGGCCGCCCTCGTCGCCGATCGTCGCATTGCCCGCGACGTCCTGCGACGCGCTCGACAATCGGCCGGTGAATTCCTGGCTCGACAGGCTGATGCCGCTGTCGATCACCGCGACGTTGACGCCGGCCCCGGTCGCGCCCTTGTTGTAGGCGGCGAGCGCGTTCATCGACACCGCGCCCACCGCGGCGCGATATTCGCTCGTGTCGTAATTGGTCGGCGTCGGCGTCGGCGCGGGTGTCGCGGCCGGCGTTGGTGTCGGTGCGGGAGCGGGTGCCGGTGTCGGCGCGGGCGTTGCGACCGGCGTCGGTGTCGGCGTCTGCGCGGTGGGCGGGGCGGGCGTAGAGTTGATCCCGCCACCGCCGCCGCCGCCGCAACCGGCGATCAGCAGCGGCCACGCCAAAGCGGCGCCGTATCGTATTCCCGTTCCTGCGCGCACATCCACCCCCGGTCGGAAGTCGACTTAGTGTCGGCGTCCTTACAAGACCTTAACGCGAACGTCAGGCAGGCAGGACAGCCACTTGCTTGTGCCTGTCGCGATCGCCGCCTAGACGCCGCGGCATGCTCGCGACGCTCGCCCCGATCGACACCTGGATCTTCGATCTCGATAATACGCTGTATCCGGCCCGCGCCAATCTGTTCGCGCGGATCGATCACCGCATGACCGATTATATCGCGCGGCTGCTCGATCTGCCGTGGGACGAGGCGCGGCTGGTGCAGAAGGAGTATTTCCACCGCCACGGCACGACGCTGACCGGGCTGATGGCGGACCACGACGTCGATCCGCACGACTTCCTCGCCGAGGTCCACGATATCGAGATGGACGTGCTTGAACAGGATGCGCCGCTGGCCGCGGCGATCGCCGCGCTGCCCGGCCGCAAGCTCGTCTTCACCAACGGCGACAAGCCCTATGCGTTGAAGGTGCTCGACCGGCTCGGCCTCGGTGCGCATTTCGAGGCGATCCACGACATCCACGCGATGGACCTCGTCCCCAAGCCGCACCCGTCGGCCTATGCGAACCTGTGCGCGCGGCTGAACATCGAGCCGACCCGCGCCATCTTCTTCGAGGACATGGCACGCAACCTCGCGCCCGCCAAGGCGATCGGGATGACCACCGTCTGGATCGACAACGGCTCCGAACAGGGGCCGGAAACCGCGCGCGATTTCATCGACTTCACCGTCCACGATCTCGCATCGTGGCTGCAGCACATCATGGAGGCATCATGAGCCAGGACCTGTCCACCGTCATCGAGACCGCATGGGAGGATCGCGCGTCGCTCGGCTTCGCCACCACCGGTGAGGTCCGCCTCGCGGTCGATCGCGCGCTGGCGCTGCTCGACGCGGGCGAGGCGCGCGTCGCCGAGCCCGACGGTGCGGGCGGCTGGCGGGTCAACCAATGGCTCAAGAAGGCGGTGCTGCTCAGCTTCCGCCTCAACGACAATACGTTGATCGACAACGGTCCGGGCGCCGGCCATTGGTTCGACAAGGTCCCCTCCAAGTTCAGCGGCTGGAGCGAGGCCGAATTCCGCGCCGCCGGCTTCCGCGCGGTGCCGGGCAGCGTCGTGCGCCGCGGCGCCTATGTCGCGCCCGGCGCGATCCTGATGCCGAGCTTCGTCAACATCGGCGCGCATGTCGGCGAGGGGACGATGGTCGACACATGGGCGACCGTCGGCTCCTGCGCGCAGATCGGCAAGAACGTCCATCTGTCGGGCGGTGCCGGCATCGGCGGCGTGCTCGAGCCGTTGCAGGCCGACCCTGTCATCATCGGCGACGGCGCGTTCATCGGCGCGCGCTCCGAAGTGGCGGAGGGCGTGCGCGTCGGCGAGGGCGCGGTGCTGTCGATGGGCGTCTATCTCGGCGCCTCGACCAAGATCATCGACCGCGCCACCGGCGAGGTCTTCAAGGGCGAGGTCCCGCCTTATGCGGTGGTGGTGCCGGGTTCGACCGGCGGCAGCGACGGCAAGCCCAGCCTCTATTGCGCGGTGATCGTCAAGCGCGTCGATGCGCAGACCCGCAGCAAGACCAGCATCAACGATCTGCTGCGCGACTGAGGTGGCGGGCGGTACGCTGACCTGCCCGTCCGTCATTCGGCGCATCTCGCGATCTCGGCGAAGCTCGGTCCGTGAAACACCAAGCTTGCACCCCGGCCTTCGCCGGGGTGCATCAGCCGTTTTTCGGACCTCTCGAACGAGTCCGGGGTGACGGGGAGGGCGTGTTGGCCTATGGCCTAACCCGTTACGGCCGCACGCACTTTCCCACTCATCCCCAGCTATTTTCACGCTGCGGCGCAACCAGAGGCGGATCGGAACGTTGTCGGTAGGCTTGGGGGTGGATTCGAACGCGAACGCTCTCGCAAAGGGGAACGAAAACCGCGTGCGATTTCTGACCGGACGACAGTATTGGCTGGCCATCGCCTTGGTCGCTGCGGCGCCGACCGGCGCGCAATTCAACCAGCAGCAAGGTACCGCCCCCGCGCGCGGACCCGATGCGCCGAAGACCAATCCCCAGAACGCCAATTCTCAGCCCGCCGGCGCTCAGACCGCGACGCCGGATGCCAACGCACCGATCGTCCCCGACAGCGAATTCAACGCCAGCCTGCCGCCGCTGAACGGCGACATCAACGCCCCCCTCGAACCGATGCCCGCGCAGCAGGCCGCCACGCCGCCCGCGACCACGCCGGCCACCCCGGCGACGACGCAGCCACTCGTCGCCGCCGACGGCACGCTGCCCCCCGCCGCCGCCGAGAACCCGGAACTCGCGCAGCCGCTTCAGCCGCTCAGCACCTTCGATACCGCGCCGTTGCAGACTGCCGCCGACATCAAGGACAAGGATGCGCCGGAGATTCGTTACGATACGGAACTCAAGGGGCTCGAAAAGCTCGATCTCGCCGCGCAGTTCAACAGCCTGTCCGCGCTCAAGGAAGGCAAGGGCAAGGCCGCCAACGCGACGCAGGTCGCCGCCCGCGCCCGCGAGGACGAGGCGCTCGCGGTACGGCTGATGAAGTCGCTCGGTTATTATGACGCGACCGCGATCTCGCTGATCGAGACGCCGACGAGCACCGATCCCGGCAAGCCCGGCCGCCTCAAGGCGACCGTCACCGGCACGCCCGGCCGCCTGTACCGTCTGTCGTCGATCAAGGTCAACGCCCAGCCGGTCGTTCCCGCCGATCTCATCACGCACAATCTGCCGTTGCGCGTCGGCGATCCGATCGAGGCGGCGCGCATCCAGGGCGCCGAGGCCAATGTCAGCCTCGTCCTGCCGCAGCAGGGCTATCCCTTCGTCAAGGTCGGCGAGCGCGACATCCTGCTCGACGATCAGTCCGAACAGGCGACCGGCGCCTATACGCTGCCGGTCGACACCGGCCCGCGCTCCAGCTTCGGCCAGCTCGTCACCGCGGGCGATCCGGTGTTCGGCGTCGATCATCTCAACGTCTTCCCGCGCTTCAAGAGCGGCGACCTCTACGACAGCCGCAAGACCGACGACCTGCGCGACGCGCTGGTCGCCACCGGCCTGTTCCGCAGCGTCGCGGTCGAGCCGCAGCGCACCGGCCGCACCAATGCCGACGGCACCGAGGCGATCGACCTGCTCGTCCGCCAGACCGAGGGCCCGCCGCGCAGCCTCGCCGGCAGCGCCGGCTATTCGACCGGACAGGGCTTCAAGGCCGAGGGGAGCTGGACGCACCGCAATCTGTTCCCGCCGGAGGGCGCCCTGATCGGCACCGTCGTCGCCGGTACGCAGGAACAGGGTCTGTCGGGCACCTTCCGCCGCTCCAATGCGGGGCAGCGCGACAAGACCTTCACCGCGATCGCCAGCGCGGTCCACCAGAGCTATGACGCGTTCGACGCCTTCACCGGCACGCTGTCGGCGCGCTGGAGCCGCGTCTCGACGCCGATCTGGCAGAAGCGTTTCACATATTATTACGGCGGCGAGCTCGTCGGCACCAACGAGAGCGTCTACGATTTCGCGCGCGGCGACACCGTCCGGCGCACCTACGGGATCGTCGCGCTGCCCGGCCAGGTCGAATGGGACACGTCGGATAGCCTGCTCAACCCGACCCGCGGTTATCGCCTGCGCCTCAACCTCAGCCCGGAAGGCGCGGTGAACGGCGGGGTGCGGCCGTACGTCCGTACGATGATCGAAGGCACGGTCTATTATCCGATCTCGTCCAGCCTGGTGATCGCCGGCCGCGCCAAGGCCGGCTCGATCCAGGGCATCGATCGCGACGATCTCGCGCCGTCGCGCCGTTATTATGGCGGCGGCGGCGGCTCGGTGCGCGGTTACGGCTATCAGCGGCTCGGGCCGCTCGATCCGCAGGGCAATCCGGTCGGCGGGCGCAGCCTCAACGAATTCGCGCTGGAAGCGCGCTATCGCTTCGGCAATTTCGGCATCGTGCCGTTCCTCGACGCCGGCAACAGCTATGAATCGAGCCTGCCCAAGGGCTCGGACCTGAAGTTCGGCGCCGGTATCGGCGGCCGCTTCTATACCAATTTCGGGCCGATGCGGATCGACGTGGCGACACCGCTCAATCCGCGACCGGGCGACGGCAAGGTCGCGCTCTACATCTCGATCGGGCAGGCATTCTAATGGCGCAGCCCGATTACGAAACGACCGACGCTCCGGCCGTGACCAAGCGCCCGCTGTGGCAGAGCATCCTCAAATGGGTGCTGATCGCCGTCCTCGGCGTCGTCGTGCTCGCCGGCGTGGTCGTGCTCGGCATCAACACCGATCCGGGCCGCCGCTTCGTCGCCAACCGGATCGGCGGCTACACCACCGCCTCCGGCCTCAACATCAAGGTCGGGCGGATCGACGGTTCGCTCTACGGCCAGATGGTGCTGTCCGACGTTCGCGTCGCCGATCCCAAGGGCGTCTTCCTGACCAGCCCTAAGCTCGCCGTCGACTGGCGACCGTTTGCCTTCGCCAGCAACCACGTCGACGTGCGCAGCCTGTCGACCGATCTCGTCACGCTGGCGCGCAAGCCCGAACTCAAGCAGACGCCGAGCGACCCTAACGCGCCGTTGCTCCCCGATCTCGATATCGACGTGAACCGGCTGCATGTCGGCCGGCTGGTGATCGCCAAGCCCGTCACCGGCCAGACGCATATCGTCCGCCTCGACGGCGCGGTGCATATCGCCGACCGCCGCGCGCAGCTCGTCACCGACGCCGCCGCGCTCAAGGGGGCAGGGGTCGCCGGCGGCGACACGCTGCACCTCAAGCTCGACGCGGTGCCCGACCAGAACAAGCTCGACGTCAATCTGAAGCTCGACGCCCCCGTCGGCGGCGTCGTCGCGACGATAGGGTCGCTCAAGGCGCCGCTCACCGCCAGCGTCGACGGCCGCGGCAGCTGGAAGGCCTGGCAGGGCCGTGCGCTCGCCACGCTCGGCGGCGGGCAACTCGCCGATATCAACGTCAACGCCCGCGACGGCCATATCGAGCTGCGCGGGTTCGCGACGCCCGGTCTCTACATGCAGGGTCCGGTGGAACGCCTGACCGCGCCGCGGCTCGATCTGGCGATCGACACCACGCTCAACGACCGCAAGGCCGATACGCGGATGCGACTGAAATCGAACGCGCTCGCGGTCGATGCCGGCGGCCTGATCGACCTCGCCAACAGCAGGTTCGGCAATTTCGCGGTCGACGCGCGGCTGCTCACGCCCGGTGCGATCGCCCCCAACGTGCGCGGCCGCGACGTGATGGCGCGCGTCGTGCTCGACGGCGCCTTCGCGACGCCGACGGTCAATTACAAGATCAACGCCGCCGCGCTGGGCTTCGGCACCACGACCGTCGAGAACGTCTATGCCGAAGGGCTGGCGCGGGTGAACAGCGATCGCATCCTGGTGCCGGTCAACGCCCGCGCGCGCCGCGTCACCGGGCTCAACGCCGCGGTCGGCGGCCTCGCCAACAACGTCCGCATCCAGGGCGATTTCGCCATCTCGATGCCCAACATCCTGTCCGACAATCTGCGGATCCGCTCGGACAATATCGACGCAACCGCGATCGTCGTCGCCAATACCGCGACCGGCCGCTACACCGGCGCGCTCAAGGGGCGGGTCAACAACTACCGGCTCGAAAGCATCGGCATCCTCGATCTGTCGACCGACGCCAAGCTCGTCCCCGGCGCGCGCGGCGGCTTCGGCATCACCGGCCGCGTCGTCGCGCAGACCAAGCAATTGTTCAACAGCGGCGTGCGCGACTTCCTCGGCGGCAATGCCGTGGTGCGCAGCGACATCGGCTACAGCCCGGAAGGCATCGTCACCTTCGCCAATCTGCGGATGAACGCGCCGCAATTCCGCATCACCCGCGGCGAGGGCCGGTTCGATCCAGCGACCGGCAGCGTCGCGGTCAATGCCGACGCCGTCTCGACCCAATATGGCCCGCTCACCGCGCGCGTCACCGGCAGCGCCGATGCGCCCGTCGTTGTCTTGCGGGCGGCGCGGCCCGGCGTCGGCATCGGCCTCGTCAACCTCGATGCGCGCGTCGTCGGCCGTGGCGGCGCCTATGCGGTCACCGCCAGCGGCGGCACCAATTACGGTCCGTTCACCGCCAACGTGCTGGTGCGGCCGAGCCCGCGCCTCACCGTCGACGTCAACCGCGTCGTCTTCGCCGGTATCGTCGGCAGCGGCCGGGTCGCGGCGACGCCGGCGGGTCCGTTCGCGGGCGCACTGCAATTCGCCGGCCGCGGCATCACCGGCAACGTCCGCCTCGCCGATCAGGGCGGCAACCAGCGTGCCGACGTCGCCGCGCGCGCCTATAACGCCACCATCCCCGGTTATGCCGACTTCACCATCGGCCGCGCGATCGTCAACGCCAGCGTCGTGATGACGCCCAAGGCGCCGCAGGTGGTCGCCGACGTCCAGGTCGCCGACACGCGCTACAATGCCTTCGTCATCCAGGCGATGCGCGCCAAGGTGAACTATGTCCGCGGTCGCGGCACGGCGCAGGCGCTGCTCACCGGCTCCAGCGGCGTGCCGCTGCGCGTCGCGCTCAACGCCCGCCTGTCGCCCGACGATTATCTGATCGCCGCGCAGGGCCAGGCGAACAACATTCCGTTCCGCACGGTCAATCCGGCGCACGTCACCAAGGCGGGCGGCAGCTATCGCCTCGCCGCGACGCGGATCGACTTCGGCCAGGGCGCCACCGCCGGCTCGACGCGGATCGCCGGCTCGTTCGGTGGCGGCGTCACCGCGGCGCAGGCGCGGCTCGACCGGCTCAACCTGTCGATGCTCTCGGCGTTCATGCCCAATCTCGGCGTGTCCGGCGCGGTCACCGGCAGCCTCGATTACCGCCAGCAGGGCAATGCCATCCCGCAGGCGGACGCGCGCGTCACCATCGCCAACTTCCAGCGCACCGGCCTTGCCGCGGTGTCCGAACCCGTCGACGTCCAGTTCGTCGGCCGGCTCGTGCCCGACGGCGGCGAGGCGCGGGCATTGGTCAAGCGCGGGACGACCACCGTCGGTCGCCTGCTCGCAACGCTGCGGCCGCTGCCGCCGGGCGCGGGTTCGTGGACGACACGGCTGATGCAGGCGCCGCTGTCCGGCGGCATCCGCTACAACGGTCCGTCGGGCGTGCTGTTCAGCCTCGCCGCTCTGCCCGGCCAGCAGCTCAGCGGGCCGATCGCGGTCGCCGCCGATTTCTCCGGCCGCGTCTCCGCGCCGCAGCTCAACGGCCTGATCCGTGCCGACAATCTCACCTACGACAACGAGACCTACGGGACCCGCCTGTCGCAGATGAAGATCGCCGCGCGCTTCACCAACGATCGCCTCGAACTGACCAGCCTGTCGGCGCGTGCCGGCAACGGCACGGTGCAGGCGCAGGGCAGCGTCGGCCTGGCCGCCGCCAGCGGCTTCCCGATCGACCTGCGCGCCAAGCTCGACAATGCGCAGCTCGCCAAGAGCGACGCTTTGTCGGCGACCACCTCGGGCGACATCCGCTTCACGTATGGGCGTGACGGCGGCCTGTTGCAGGGCAACCTCAACATCCCCGAGGCGCGCTACGAGATCATCCGCCAGGGCTCTGCCGAGGTTCCCGAACTCACCGGCATCCGCCGCAAGAGCCAGATCGTGACGCCGCGGCCGACCGATCGACCCAAGCCGGCGCCGGTCAGCCTGATCAAGCTCGACCTCACCGTCCGCGCCGCCAACCAGCTTTTCGTGTCGGGCATGGGTCTCGAATCCGAATGGGAGATGAACCTGAAGGTCGGCGGCACTTCGGTGGCGCCGGTGATCACCGGCGGCCTCGATCTGGTGCGCGGCACCTATTCGTTCGCCGGCAAGCGGTTCGAAGTGACGCGCGGCACGATCCGCTTCCGCGGCGGGCAGTTGACCGATCCGGACATCAACATCCAGGCGTCGACCACCGTCAACGGCATCACCGCGGTGATCGCGATCACCGGCACCGGCCAGCGACCGCAGATCGCCTTCACCTCGACCCCGGCGCTGCCGCAGGACGAAGTGCTCAGCCGCCTGCTGTTCGGCACCAACCCCGAGAACCTCTCGGCGACCGAGGCGCTGCAATTGGCCAGCGCGCTCAACTCGCTGCGCGGGTCGGGCGGTGGTGGGCTCAACCCGCTCGGCAAGCTGCGTTCGGCGACCGGTTTCGACCGGCTGCGCGTCCTCGGCGCCGACGAGGCGAGCGGTCGCGGCACCAGCCTCGCCGCGGGCAAATATCTGACCGACAACATCTACGTCGAGATCGTCACCGATGCCCGCGGCTATACCGCGACGCAGCTCGAGATCGCGCTCACCAAGGCGTTGAGTCTGCTCACCTCGACCGGATCGGCCGGTGGTTCGGATGCCCGACTGAAATATTCGAAGGATTATTGAGGGGGCGATGGCCGAGCACGTCGATGTCCTCGTGGTCGGTGCCGGGATTTCCGGCATCGGCCAGGGCTATCACCTGCAACGCCGCTGCCCCGACCGTAGCTATCTGATCCTCGAAGCCCGGCCGACGCTCGGCGGCACCTGGGACCTGTTCCGTTATCCCGGCATCCGCTCGGACAGCGACATGCATACGCTTGGCTTCTCCTTCCATCCTTGGACGGACGAACGCTCGATCGCCGGCGGGGCGACGATCCGCAGCTATGTCGAGGAGGCGGCGCGAGCGCATGGCATCGATCGCCACATCCGCTTCGGCCACCACGTCATCACCGCCGCCTGGTCGACCGAGGCGGCGCGCTGGACGATCGAGGCGACCGGCCCCGACGGCGAACCGTGGGTCTTCATCTGCAATTTCCTGTGCATGTGTTCGGGCTATTATGATTACGCCCGGGGCTTCACGCCCGACTTCGCCGATGCCGAGCGGTTCGGGGGTACGATCGTCCATCCGCAATTCTGGCCCGACGACCTCTCTTATGCGGGCAAGCGGATCGTCGTGATCGGCAGCGGTGCGACCGCGATGACGCTGGTACCCGAACTCGCCCGGCAGGCGGCGCACGTCACCATGTTGCAGCGCTCGCCGACCTATGTCGTGTCGCGCCCGGCGGAAGATCGCCTCGCCAACTGGCTGCGCGCGCGGCTACCCGGCAAGGCTGCTTATCGCATCACCCGCTGGAAGAACGTGCTGACCAGCATGGTCTATTACCGGCTCGCGAAGACCCGCCCTGCACAATTCAGGGCGCGCCTGCTGGCGATGGTCCGCGGCCACCTCGGCCCCGATTACGACGTCGAGCGGCATTTCACGCCGCGCTACGATCCGTGGGACCAAAGGCTCTGCCTCGTCCCCGACGCCGATCTGTTCGCCAGCCTCAAGCGCGGCGACGCCTCGGTGGTGACCGGGACGATCGAGCGTTTTACCGAAACGGGTATCCGCCTCGGCTCAGGCGAGGAAATCCCCGCCGACGTGATCGTCACCGCGACCGGACTGCGGCTGCAATGGCTGAGCGACATCCGCTTCACGCGCGACGGCGCACCGATCGCGTTCGACAAGACCCTGCAATATAAGGGGATGATGTTCTCGGACGTGCCGAATCTCGCTTACACCTTCGGCTATACCAACGCATCGTGGACGCTGAAGGCGGAGCTGGTGGCGACCTATGTCTGCCGGTTGCTCAATACGATGCGCCAGCGCGGGCTGCGTCAGGCGACGCCGCGGCTGCGCGATCCGGCGATGGCGACCGAACCCTTCGTCGATTTCACCTCTGGGTACATCCAGCGGGCGGCGCATCTCCTGCCGCAGCAGGGCGCGCGCAAGCCGTGGAAGCTCAACCAGAATTATGTGCTGGATGTGGTCGCGCTGCGGTTCGGCTCGGTCGATGACGACATGGTCTTCGACAATCCGGAGCCCGGCCGGCGCGACGCCGCCTGATCGTTCGCCGGCGGCCCGTAAGGGGAGGGCGGTGACCCTCGAACGCGAAGCGGCCCGGCCCGTGCGATCCCGCCGACCAGCGACAGGGAACGACACGGCCCGGGCCGCGAAGGCGGTTACCAGGGCTTGATGTTAACCGAAATGGCCGCGAGGACGAGTGCGAAAACTACCGACATGCTAATCTCCCTTATCGTGGCATCTCCAGGATGCGTGATTTCCTTAACCTGATGTTAAGCATTTAACAATCCGTCCCGCAGCCGCTTAGATGGCTCATGCGCGATTAATCTTATCTTCAAACCTGATGGCCTACCCCGAGCCCATGACCGTCGCGCACCGCTCGGAAACCGTGGAAATGCTGGCTTCCCGTGCCAAGACGGGGGCACAGCGGACGACCGATCCGGCGTTCCGCTTCCAGCTGATCGCGGAAATCGCCAATTTCATCGAACTACGCCGCCGCCTCGGCTGCGCCCGCGCCGAACTGCTCGTCGGCCTCGTCGCCGACCGAGTCGCGCGGGTGTTGCCGACCGCCAGCGTCGCCGTGCTTGGCCGGACCCAGATCGCCAGCGGTTTCCGCGACGGCGACCGGGCCGCGGTCGATCGCAACATCGTCGCGATCGAAAAAGCGTTCGAACAGGCCTTCATCCTCGACGATCAGCAGGTCACCATCCGCCTGACCTTCGGTGCCGCCGCCGCACCCGCCGCCAATCTCGATGAGGTTGCCCTGATCGAGGAGGCGGAGAATGCCCTCGCCGAGGCACGCACCGCTTATCATACGGTGACCCACGCGGTCGCGCCGCGGTCGACGCTCGACGTGCTGCAAGTGGCGCGCGATCTCGATCAGGCGATCGATCGCGACGAATTGGTGCTGCACTATCAGCCCAAGGTGCACGTCCGCCATCAGGAGATTCGCAGCGCCGAGGCGCTGGTACGCTGGCATCATCCCGAGCGCGGCCTCGTGATGCCCAACGATTTCATCTCGGTCGCCGAAGAATGTATGCTGATCGACCGCATGACCCTGTGGACGATCCGTCGTGCGATCGAGGATCAGCGGACCCTCGCCGCGCGCGGCCATGATCTCCGCCTGTTCATCAACATCGCCGGCCAGTTGCTCGCCGACAGCGCCTTCGTCCGCGCCGCCTGCGATCTCGTCGGCGGCAGCGACGCCAAGCTCGGCTTCGAGATCACCGAAACGTCGGTGATTCGCGATCCCGCTAGCGCGATCGCCAATCTCCAGATCTTTGCGGATTTCGGCATCACGATCGCGATCGACGATTATGGTGCCGGCCTGTCCTCGCTCGCCTATCTCAAGCAATTGCCGGCGCGCGAGCTCAAGATCGACAAGCTGTTCGTCACCCAGCTCACCAGCTCCAACCGCGATCCGTTGATCGTCCGTTCGACCATCGATCTCGCCCACGCGCTGGAGATGGAAGTGGTCGCCGAAGGCGTGGAGACGCATGCCGCATTGGCGCTGCTCACCGTGATGGGCTGCGACATGGTGCAGGGCTTCCTGATCAGCCGCCCCGTCGTGCTCGAATCCTTGATCCAATATCTCGACGAAGGGCGCCACCGCGCGCCGGCACCCGATCCGCTCGCGGGCTTCGGCGGCTTCGCCGCTACCCGACGCGTCGTCTGACGATGCGCCGCTGGCCCTGGCGGTCGTGGCTGGCGGTCGGCCTGCTCGCGCTGGCGCCGGTTTCGGCGACGGCGGATGTCTTCGATACGCTTGTGGTTGACGCCAAGACGGCGATGCTCAGCGATCCCCACCGTACCGCCGACCGCGCGCTCGCTGCCGAACGCCTCGCCGATCGCGAGCCGCCGTCGCGTCAGCGTGCGCTCCGGCAAGCAACCGCCAACTGGCTGCGCGGCGAGGCGCTGATGCGGCTCAACGACGTCGGCGCCGCCGAACCGTTGATCGAAAAGGCGGTGACGTTGTCGTCACGGCTGGCACCGGGATCGGAATTGCAAGGCGACGCATTGCTCGCCAGCGGCTGGATTCATACCGTACATGCCGATGTTGCTCGTGCGCTCAGCGACTATCAACGCGCGCACGGCATCTTTCAGGCTTTGGGCAATACGCGTAGCCAAGCCAAGGCATTGCAGTCGATCGGGTCGCTCTACGCCGACGCCAACGATCAGGCGAGCGCGCTTCGCTATTACGATCAGGCGCTTGCACTCTACCGTTCGGATCCGATGCTGGCGCTGACGCTCTACAACAACCGCGGCAACTCGCTGAAGGACCTCGGTCGTTACCGCGAGGCGGCGCAGCAGTTCCGCAACGGCTTGGCGCTTACCGAACGGATCAACAGCCCGTTGCTGCGCGTGCTGATCCTCGGCAACATCGCCGAGGCACGGCTGATGGACAAGGATGTCGCCGGGGCACAGCGCGCGATCGACCAGGGGCTGCAACTGTCGACCCGCGGCGAGGCGGCGGGGTTTCGCAAGACGCTGATCGGCCTCGACGCGCAGGCTGCCTATCAGCGCGGCAATATCCCCAAGGCCTTGGCGCTGATCGCCGAACGGTTCGACGGCGAGGATATCGACCGCACCACCCTTATCGATCGCGAGGCGCATCGCACCGCCTACACCATCTATCGCGCCGCCGGCCGGCCCGAACTGGCGTTGCGTCATCTCGTCGCCTTGAAGCGGCTCGACGACGAATCGACCGCGCTCGCCCGCTCGACCAGCGCGGCGCTGATGGCGGCGCGGTTCGATTTCGCCAATCAGGAACTCAAGATCGCCAGCCTGCAGCGCGACGAGGCCCGCCGCAACGTCGCCTACGAACAGGCGCGCACCCGCACGCAGCGCAACATCTTCCTCGGCGTCGTCGCCTCGACCATCCTCGCGATCGGTCTGCTCGGGATCGGCCTGATCACCCTGCGCCGCAGCCGCAACGAAGTCCGCGCCGCCAACAACGACCTCGCCGTCACCAACACCGCGCTCGGCAAGGCCTTGGCCGCCAAGACCGAATTCCTCGCCACCACCAGCCACGAAATCCGCACGCCGCTCAACGGCATCCTCGGCATGACGCAGGTGATGCTCGCCGACGCGCGGATCGGCGGCAGCACGCGCGACCGGCTCAGCGTCGTGTACAGCGCCGGCGTGACGATGCGCACACTGGTCGACGACATCCTCGACGTCGCCAAGATGGAGACCGGCAACCTCACGGTCGAGGACGCGCCGTTCGACCTGCGCGCGATGATCACCGAATCGACCCGATTGTGGCAGGACCAGGCGGAGGCGAAGGGCATCGCTTTCCACCGCGACATCGCGGCGTGCCCGACGATGATTCAGGGCGACGCTGCGCGGTTGCGGCAGATCGTGTTCAACCTGATGTCGAACGCGCTCAAATTCACGACGGAGGGCAGCGTGACGCTGCACGTGTCCGCGGTCGGCGACGACCGCCTGCGCATCGTCGTCGCCGATACCGGCATCGGCATCCCGGCCGAGACGCGCGAGGCGATCTTCGAATCCTTCCGTCAGGCGGACACCAGCACCACCCGCCGCTTCGGCGGCACCGGCCTGGGCCTGTCGATCTGCCGCAATCTCGCGCGCGCGATGGGCGGCGACGTCACCGTGACCAGCGTGATGGGCGAGGGGTCGCGGTTCATCGTCGATCTGCCGCTGGTCCGTGCCGAGGCCGCGACCGCGCCGGCCGATGCCGCGGCCGGCACCGCGGGGATGCTGGTGCTCGACCGCAACCCGATCACGCGCAGCATGCTCCGGACGCTGATGACGCCGCATGCCGGCGCGGTAATGGTCAGCGCGACGCTGGACGAGGCATTCGCCGCGTTGGCCACGACGCAGTTCGACCAACTGCTGGTCGACGCATCTGCGCTCGGCGAGCCCGACGAAGCCCGCGTCGCCTTGCGAAAACTGGCCGATGCGGCCGCTGCTGCGGACATCACGATCCTCTGGCCGAGCGCCGCGGACGCCGATCGATGCGCGTCCGAAACGGATGCAGCATTCCGTAACGTTATCAAACCGGTCAGTGGTTCGACATTGGTCGCATTCCTCTATCCCGCGTGCCATGTGGCGCTTGTGTCGCAGGCGGCATGAAGCGTAGACGCATTAGCATGCCATCGCTGATCCCACCGACGCCGCAGCCCTCCCGATGAACGTCCTGTTCATCGAAGACGACCGGATGAACCGCCGCGTCGTCAGGGACATGCTCGATGTCGCGGGGGTCACGATGATGGAGGCGGAAAGCGCGGAGGACGGACTGAGCGCGATCGACGCGCAGGATTTCGACATGCTGCTGATCGACCTGCGCATGCCCGGCATGGACGGCATCACCGCGATCGGCCACATCCGCGCGCGGCCCGACGGCAAGGCGGCGGTGCCGATCATCGTCATCACCGCCGACACCGCGCTCGACCTGCGCGAGCGTTGCATCGCCGCGGGTGCGGACGAAGTGCTGTTCAAGCCGGTCGCGATGGACGCGCTGTTCGAGGCGATGGGCCGCATCCTGGCGCGCGACGCCGACGGCGGGATGCTCGTCTGACCGGTTCCGGTTCGAATCGCGTGCAGCGCGGCCTTTCCATACGCCTGCCTCTCGTAGTAATGAGGACGCTCAGCCCGCTTTAATTGGTAAGTCCGATGCCCAAGCCGACCATCCGCCGCCCTTCGAAGGTCGATCTCGGCAAGGAGAGCGCCACCAACGATCGTCTGTATCAGCGCCTCGCCCGCAAGCTGTTCGACCAGCTCGCCTCGGGCGCGTTCGCGATCGGCGACCGCCTGCCCGCCGAACGCGAACTCGCGATCGAATATGGCGCCAGCCGCCCGGCGGTGCGCGAGGCGCTGATCGCGCTGGAAGTGCAGGGGTTCATCGAAGTCCGCGTCGGCTCGGGCGCCTATGTCTGCCGCCTGCCCGGTCAGGGCGAGGAGCCCGGCTTCGCGATCACCGCGTTCGAACTCACCGAGGTGCGGCTGATGTTCGAGGGCGAGGCGGCGGCACTCGCGGCGTTGCACGTCACCGACGACCAGATCGACCGGCTCGACGCTTTGGTCGCGGCGATGGCGACCGAAAACCTGCTGCCCGAGGTGACCGAGGAGGCGGATCGCGATTTCCACCTGACCATCGCTGCCGCCACCCGCAACGCCGGCGTGCTGCGCACGATCGAGGATCTGTGGCATCTGCGCTCGACCTCGCCCGAATGCGCGTTGCTCCACGCCAAGGCGCGCAATGCCAAGGTGCGCCCGGTGGTCGAGGAACATGCCGCGATCATCGACGCGCTTCGCGCGCGCGACGCCAATGCCGCCCGCACCGCGATGCGTGCGCATCTGTCGGCGGTGATGGATCACCTGCTGTTCCGCACCGAGGAACTCGCGGTCGAGGAGGTGCGCCGCTCGCTCGCCAGCACGCGCCGGCGCTACGGCGCCTTGCCCGCCGCCTGACGCAAAGCGGCAAACCGCACGCTTCTATGTTGTCAGACCAATCATCGCGCTGCTAGTCACCCCAGCCAATCAAGACGGGGATGGCGGCGACGATGATGATGACCCAGACCATGCGGTGGTTTGGCCCGAACGATCCGGTGCCGCTCGCCGCGATCCGGCAGGCCGGCGCGACAGGGGTGGTCACCGCGCTGCACGACATCCCCAACGGCGACGCCTGGCCCGACGATGCGATCGCCGCCCGCAAGCGGATGATCGAGGACGCCGGCCTCGACTGGACGGTGGTCGAGAGCCTGCCCGTCGCCGAGGGGATCAAGACCCGGTCGGCGGACTGGGATCGCCTGATCGAGGCCTATGCGATCAGCCTCCGCCGCCTCGCCGCGCATGGCATTAATGTGGTGACCTACAATTTCATGCCGTTGCTCGACTGGACGCGGACCGATCTCGGCTGGGAATTGCCCGATGGCGCCCGCGCCCTGCGCTTCGAGCTGCACGCGCTCGCCGCCTACGACCTCCATCTCCTGCGTCGACCGGGTGCGGAGGCGGACTATTCCCCCGCGGTCGTCGCCGCGGCGGCGCAGCGCTTCGCCGCGCTGGACGAGGCGGGCCGCCACCGGCTGGAACGGACGATCATCGCCGGCCTGCCGGGCAGTGAGGAGAGCTTCATTTCGGCCGAGCTGCTGCGCCGGATCGGCAGCTATACCGCGATCGACGCCGACCGGTTGCGCGCCAACCACATCGCCTTCCTCGCAGCGGTCTGTCCGATCGCCGAGGCCGAGGGGATCCGGCTCGTCGTCCATCCCGACGATCCGCCATTCCCGATCTTCGGCCTGCCGCGGGTGGTCAGCACCGAAGCGGACGTCACCGCGCTGTTCGCCGCGGTGCCGTCGCCGGCCAACGGCCTGTGCTTCTGCAGCGGTTCGCTCGGCGTGCGCGCTGACAACGATCTACCCGGGATGGTCCGGCGCCTGGGCGAGCGTATTGGCTTTCTCCACCTCCGCTCGGTGCAACGCGAGCCGGATAGCGCGTTCCACGAGGCCGGGCATCTGCGCGGCGACGCCGACATGGCGGGAATCGTCGCCGCGGTGGTCGATCTGCAACAACGGACCGGCCGCGCGCTGCCGATGCGCCCCGACCACGGCCACCAGATGGTCGACGACCTGCACAAAAGTACCAACCCCGGCTATTCGCTGATCGGCCGCCTGCGCGGTCTTGCCGAACTGCGCGGTCTCGAAGCCGGGCTCATCCACGCCCGCGAGGCGGGAAGGGTTTGAGATAAGGGGCTTGTAGGCACAGGCCGTCGAAACCGTCTTGGGGTTCGCCCTGAGTCTCACGGTGTTTCGACAAGCTCGGCACCAACCGGGGAAGAATGCAGAAGAAAGGCTGTGTTCGCGCGGAGGCGCGGAGGCGCGGGGAGGAATCGCGTGGGGCTGCGTGGCCCTGTCATCGCATCGCTGATGGGAGAGCCGCTAGCGCGGCAAGCGCAACACCTCCGCGCCTCCGCGTGAACACTGCTCTTCCCCCCGTTCGGCCGGATCGATATTCGACCAAATTCCTCCCCCGCCAGGGGGAGGTGGCATGCCGCAGGCATGACGGAGGGGGAGGTAAGCGACACGTCTGTTCCGTGTCCTCCCCCTCCGTCACGGCTTCGCCGCGCCACCTCCCCCTGGCGGGGGAGGAATTCGACTGAGCCCTAAATGTCTAATCGGCCTTTGGCGGCGAAGACGGCACGCGCAGTGCGGCGGCCAGCGACGAGGTGGCGCTGCCGCGTCGCGCCGGCTTGGGTTGCGAGGCGTCCGGCGCCCAGCCGGTGAGGAAGACGATCGAGAAGCGCTCCGTGGTCCGCCCGTCCGGTCCTGCCGCCGCCGCGAACGCCGCCGCGGTCCGCGCCAGCGTGCCGCGCGTCATCGCCGAGCGACCGATCAGGATGTTGCTCGCCGCCATGCCCCGCAAATCGTCTAGCAGCCGGCCGAAGCTCGCATAGCGGACGTCGAACGTTTCGATATCGGCGACCGGCAGCGCGAAGCCGGCGCGCATCAGCAGGTCGCCCGCGGACCGCACGTCGATCTGCGGATGCAGCCGCGCCGCCGGCCGCTCGCCCTCCGCGATGCGCAGCGCCGCGCGCAGCGTGGGCAGGCTGCCGCCGCCGAGGAACGCGCCGAGGAACAATCCGTCGGGCCGCAGCACCCGCCGGATCAGCGTCAGCGCGCCGGGCAAATCGTTGACCTGATCGAGCACGCCCGCGCTCAGCACCGCATCGAAACTGCCGTCGGCGAACGGCAGCCGCTCCTCGTCGCCCTGCACGCCGCCGGCGGCCTGCGCGAAGCGGAAGCCGGGATCGACGCGTGCGATCCGCGCGCCGGGAACGACGAGGCTGCGGTCGGGCACGCCGATGTCGAGCACGTCGGTGAATGCGCGCTTCACCGCGTCGAGCCGTTCGAGCAACCCCTCGACCATGACGTCGCGCAGGAAGGCGTGGTCGGGATAGCCGTCGGCGGCGCGGTCGCGGCGCAGGCGGCGGGCAGGGCGGTCGAAGATGGCATTGGCGTTCACCGCCCGGCTTGTGCCTGTTGCGGCGGTGCGCGACAAGCGGGTATGCGGACGATCGGCACGGGCGGGCTGACAGCGATCGCGGCGCGCGGCCGCCGCGCGTTGGCGTTGCTGCTCGGTCCGATCGCCGGCGCGGCGCTGCCGCCGCGCTGCCCCGGCTGCGGGACGCCGGTCGCCGCCGACCACCGTTTCTGCGCGACATGCTGGGGCGGGTTGCGCTGGCTGACCCCGCCGTGGTGCGCCGCATGCAACCGGCCGTTCGCGCATGACCGCGGCGCCGACGCACGCTGCGCCGCCTGCCTCGCCGATCCGCCGCGCCATGCCGGCATCCGCGCCGCCGTCGCTTATGGACCAGTGGCGCGGCGGCTGGCGCTCAAGCTGAAATATGGCGGCCGGATTGGTATCGCCGCGACGATGGCGGAGCGGATGGCGCCGACGCTGCCGCCCGGCATCGACCTGCTCGTGCCGGTGCCGTTGCACCGCTGGCGATTGTGGAGCCGCGGTTTCAATCAGGCGGCGCTGATCGCCGCCGCGGTCCGGCGGCGCACCGGCATCGCGCACGATCCGTTCGCGCTGGTCCGCCGCCGCGCCACGGTGCCGCTGCGCGCGCTCGGTCGCGGTCGTCGGCGGCAGGCGGTCGCCGGCGCGTTCGCGGTGCCCGATCCGGCGCGGGTGGCGGGCCGGACGATCGCGCTGGTCGACGACGTCTATACCAGCGGCGCCACCGCCGCCGCCTGTACGCAGGCGCTGCTGCGCGCCGGGGCCGCCGCGGTGGTGGTGCTGTGCTGGGCACGGGTGGTCGGCTCGGGGGCGGCGGGCGATTGACAAGCCGGTCCTCAGCCCACACCTCAAGCCCATGGCAAAGGTCGAAATCTACACCAAGGCATATTGTCCCTATTGCACGCGCGCGATGGCGTTGCTGGCATCCAAGGGCGTTGCGCCGCAGGAACATGACATCTCGCTCGGCGGGCCGCAGCGGCAGGAGATGATCCAGCGCGCCAACGGCCGCACCACCGTGCCGCAGGTGTTCATCGACGGCACGCATATCGGCGGCTCGGACGATCTCGCCGCGCTCAACGCGCGCGGAGGATTGGACCCGCTGCTCGCCGCATGAGGATCGCGCTGCTGCAGATGACGAGCGGGATCGATCCCGCCGTCAATGCCGCGGACATGCGCCACGGCATCACCGCCGCGGCCGCCAACGGCGCCGGCATGGTGTTCCTGCCCGAGATGGCGGGGCTGATCGATCGCGACCGCGCGCGTGCCGCCGCGTCGATCCACGCCGAGGCCGACGATCCGGTGCTCGCCAGCGTCCGCGAGACCGCCGCGGTCGCCGGCCTGTGGGTGCATGTCGGCTCGCTGGCGGTGCGTCGCGACGATGGCCGCTACGCCAACCGCAGCTTCGTCATCGATGCCGCGGGCGAGATCCGCGCGCGCTACGACAAGCTCCATTTGTTCGACGTCGACCTGCCGACCGGCGAAAGCTGGCGCGAATCCGCGGCGTATGCGCCCGGTGACGCCGCGGTGGTGGTCGATACGCCGGTCGGGCCGATGGGCCTGTCGATCTGCTACGACCTGCGCTTTCCCGCGCTTTATGCCGCGCTCGCCGCGGCGGGCGCGCAGATGCTCGCGATCCCCGCGGCCTTCACCCGCCCGACCGGCGCGGCGCATTGGCATGCGCTGATGCGCGCCCGCGCGATCGAGACCGGCTGTTTCGTCGTTGCCGCGGCGCAGGCCGGTGCGCATGCGGATGGCCGCACCACCTACGGCCATTCGCTGGTTATCGATCCGTGGGGCGACGTGCTGCTCGACATGGGCGAGGCGCGCGGGCTGGGGCTCGCCGAGATCGACCCGGCGCGCGTCGCCGATGTCCGCGCCCGTATCCCGGTGCTCGACCATGCCCGCGCGATCCCGCCGGTCACCCGCGCGTGATCGTCTTCGACCTGCGCTGCGGGCTGGATCACGTCTTCGAGGCGTGGTTCGCGTCGAGCGCGGCCTATGATGCGCAGGCGGCGGCGGGGCTGCTCGCCTGTCCCATGTGCGGCGACACCGCGGTCGCCAAGGCGCTGATGGCGCCGAGCATTCCGGCCAAGGGCAACCGCCGCGCCGATCTGCCGCCGGCCGCGGCGATCAAGGCGGCGCTGCGTGAGATCGCCGCCGACCAGGCCAGGACGCTCGCCACCTCGTCCTGGGTCGGCGGCGACTTCGCGACGCGGGCGCGCGCGATGCACGACGGCGACGAGGTCGTCCGCCCGATCCATGGCCAGGCCAGCCTCGCCGAGGCGAAGGCGCTGGTCGCGGACGGCGTGCCGGTGGCGCCGTTGCTCTGCCCGGTGGTGCCGCCCGAAAAGACCAATTGAGCCGCTGGACCCGCCGGGCGCCGCCCGGTATCAGACGCACAGTGGCCCCGTAGCTCAGCCGGATAGAGCGCCAGATTCCTAATCTGTAGGTCGCGCGTTCGAATCGCGCCGGGGTCACCATTCCCGTCATCGCGTCGATCCCGCCGCGGTGTGACGGCATCGGTCCGGATCGGCCCGGCTTGCATCCGGCCGTCGTGCGGCGCATAGCGCGCCCGCTGGGGTCGCCGGGGGGCGATCGCCCGGACTGCAAAATGCCGGCAACAATCCGCTGCTACGCCGGCAGCCGGATCAGCCACTTGGGGATGAATATGATCAGCCAGACGATCAGCGCGCCGGCGCCGGCCAAGGCCGATTCGCCCGCGCTCGGCGGATCGCGAATCAAGCCGCTCGCCTTCTGGCTCTATGTGCTGGTCGGGGTGGTGATGATCATCGCCTCGGCGATCGCGCTGCCGTTCCTGCCGGCCCGCTCGCGCTGAGCCGGCGCCGCGGCGCACCGCGGCTCATCCCGATCGATCGCTTGTTATTGACGTCGGGAGCATCGCCGGCCGCAAGTGGCGCGATGCTCCCGATCGAAAGTCGTGTGGGGTTCAGGCCTTCACGTGCTGCGAAATGTACTTGTTCATCTCGAACATCGTGCACTTGTCGCGGCCGAACACCTTCTGCAGCTTGTCATCTGCAAGGATTTCGCGCTTGTTCTCAGGGTTCTGCAGGTTGTTGGCCTTGATATATTCCCACACCTTGCTGATCACCTGGCTGCGCGGCAGCTTCTCGTTGCCGACGATCGCGCCCAGCTCCGGGGAGGGCTGAACGGGCGCGTGGATGCCGCCGGTCTTGGTAGTCGTAGCCATCGCATTCCTTCCTGCTCGCACCCGGTCGATCCCGGGTGCTCTAAACGTTACGCTTTCTTCAGCGCGGTCGCCTTGTGCGCTGCCTTTCCCCCGTTGTCACTCTCTACGATATATTGGGGGTCGTCCTTCGATGCGCGGACGGTATGGCCCTTGATCTCGGTGTCGCTCGTCTGCTTCTTCTGGACCGTGCCGTGCGCGGTGCCGCCATGGCTGTTCCAGGTCACGTCGTCGCCCTTCTTGAGGTCCGCCATCGTCTCTCTCCGTTCGTTACGCCCGCAACAGCGCGCGGATGCGGCAAAGGGTTGCACGCGCTGCGGCGGGGCGGTTGGACGCGTTGCCGAAACGAACTTATGGAGGCCGATGCCGCCACCGGCGGCAGGATCAAGGAACGCAGCATGACCGATCAGCACGACGCGCCGGACGAGGGCACCACCGCCGCAACCGGCGACGCGCCGGTCGTCCCCACCGAAGTCGCCGAGGCGATCCGCACGCTGATCCGCTGGGCCGGCGACGATCCCGGCCGCGAAGGGCTGATCGACACGCCGCGCCGCGTCGCCAAGGCGTGGAAGGAATATTGCGCCGGCTATGCCGACGATCCCGCCCGCCATTTGTCGCGCGTGTTCGAGGAGGTCGGCGGCTATGACGAGATCGTCCTGCTCAAGGACATTCCGTTCCAGTCGCATTGCGAACACCATATGGCGCCGATCATCGGCAAGGCGCACATCGCCTATCTGCCGCGCGACCATGTCGTCGGGATCAGCAAGCTCGCCCGCGTGCTGCACGGCTTCGCCCGCCGGTTGCAGGTGCAGGAACGGCTCACCGCCGAGGTCGCCGACTGCATCTGGGACAATCTCAAGCCGCAGGGGGTCGCGGTGGTGATCGAGGCGAGCCACGCCTGCATGACCGCGCGCGGCGTCCGCACGCCGGGCGTGTCGATGGTGACCAGCCGGATGATGGGCGTGTTCCGCGACGACGACCGCAGCCGCAAGGAAGTGCTGGCGCTGATGGGATGCTGACCCGCACCGTCCTCGTCACCGGTGGCGCGAAGCGGCTCGGCGCGGCGATCGCGCGCGCCTGCGCCGCCGCCGGCTGGCGCGTGGTGGTGCATTACGGCGCCTCCGCCGCCGAGGCGCAGGCGCTGGCGGCGGACCTGGGCGGCGCGGCCGTGCACGGCGACCTCGCCGATCCCGCGGGCGCTGCCGCGCTGTTCGCCCGCGCCCGCGACGCCGCCGGGGGGCCGATCGCGGCACTGGTCAACAGCGCCTCGCTCTTCGCCTACGACCGGCCCGAGGCGATCGACCCCGCGCTGGCGGCACGGCTCCACGCGATCAACGCGATGACCCCCGCGATGCTCGCCGCCGCACTCGCCGCGCAGGACGACCTCGCCGACGGCGCGGTGGTCAACCTGCTCGACCAGAAGCTCGCCAATCCCAATCCCGATTTCTTCAGTTACTCGCTCAGCAAATACGCGCTGGCCGGCGCGACCGAGATGCTCGCGCAGGCGCTGGCGCCCAAGGTCCGCGTCAATGCGGTCGCACCGGGCATCACCCTGCCGAGCGGCGACCAGAGCGAGGCGGATTTCGCCGCCGTCGCCGCCGACAATCTGCTGCGCCGCCCGGTCGGCGCGGCGGCGGTCGCCGGGGCGGTGGTCTATCTGCTCGACGCGCGCAGCGTCACCGGCCAGACGCTCTACGTCGATTGCGGCCAGCGTTTCCTGCGCCGCGACGGCGACGTGATGTTCGAGGGACGCGATGGCTGATTATACCACGATCCTCGACGGGCTCGAGGTCGCGATGCGCCTCGGCATCCACCCGCACGAGGCGGCGCCGCAGCGCGTCCGCCTGTCGGTGTGGATGACGGTCGCTTATCCCGCGCCGCCGGGCGCCGACGGCATCGACGAGGTGCTCGACTACGACTTCCTGCGCGACGGCATCCTCGCGATGGCCGCCGGCCCCGGCTTCGCGTTGCAGGAGACGTTGGTCGAGGCGATCGCCACGCTCTGCCTCGCCGACCCGCGCGTCCGCGAGGTCCGTGTCCGCTCGCTCAAGCCCGACGTCTATCCGGACGCCGCAGTCGGCTGCGAGATCGTCCGCACCCGCTGACCCCGCATCTCCCGCCCCCGAAAGGCTCAGCGCCAGACGTCGGCCGCGCTGCTGACGATCGTCTTCGATTCCAGCGCGCCGAGCGCGATCCTGTGCACGACCTCGATCGGCGCGGTGCAGCGATCGCCCACCACCTGCACCCGCAACCCCTCGGCCGCGCGCGACAGCGCGGTGAACACCACGCAATTCTGCGTCATCATGCCACCGACGATCAGCGCGTCGATCCCCGTCAGATGCTGCGCGAGATCGGTATCCTGAAACGCATCGGCATGCTGCTTGACGACGACCGGTGCGTCTCCCGCGGCGGCGAGGATCGCGGGACGGATCTCGGCCCCGGCGCTGCCCCGCACGAACGGCCCGGCGTCGGCCGGCGATTCGTGCCGGACGAGGATCACCCGATCCCCCTGCGCCCGCGCCCGCCCGATCGCCGCAACGATCCTCGCCTCGACCGCCTCCGGCTCCCACAACGGCAGCACGCCGCCGGGAAAATAGTCGTTCTGGATATCGATAACGAGAAACGCGCGGGCCATGTGGTGCTCCGGACCATAGTGATAGGATGTTATGGATGAGTAGAGCCAGATGAGAGATTTTCGGTCGTTGAGTATTCCATGAGATATCAGCAGTGCTCCTGCGAACGCAGGAGCCTAGGAGGCGCGAACGCCATGAGACGTTGTTTTGCTTGGCTCTGGGCTCCTGCGTTCGCAGGAGCATTGCGTTGATTCACCGGTGATCGAGGTCTTTGCAAAGGTCCCGATCGAGTCCTGGCTGATCCAGCGAGCCTCATAGCCAGCCCCATCGTCATCACGATGCGGTGACCGTCGCGCCACGCCGCCGCAGATACCCGGCGCGGATCAGGAACGCTCGCAGCGACTCCGGAAAATCGCGATATCGCGTCTCATGCCCGGGCTTGCAGGCATGTTTCGCCGGAAGGTACGAATCGCAGGATTGCCACACGTCCACGCCATGTTCGTAGTGACGCAGCATCGCCGCCCAAGCCGCCGGGACCTGCCCGGCGCGGGCGGCATCCGCGACATAGGCGGCGCAGGTGCCGTTACGCGACTGCCGGTTTGACAGACATCCCGGCGCCAATCGCTTCATGTCCGCGGCGAATACGCTGCGCAGCGCGGGATCGTCGCTCTCGTCCGCCGGCACGCCCCCAATCACCGCGAAGACCCGCGGCGGCCGCGGGGTGCAGGCGTTGCAGCCGAACGTCGAATCGAACGCGCCATCTTCCAGGATCAGATCGATCCGGCCGTCTCCCGACCGATCGACCGGAAAATCGGCGATCTGCCCTTCGAGACTGCCGCCGCCGCGTCGCACCATGGGTAAGGCGCGATAGCCGTCGCCGACCGGTAGCAGCAATCGTACGGTCAGTTCGCCACCGGAGCCGCCGGACTGGCTCTCGACGATCACGCCGGGACGCGGGTCGCGCCGATCGAAGCGCACGACCGCGATGCGTGCATACTCGCTCTGCGGATCGGTGGCCACCGTGACCGGCCGGATGCCCGGCGCTCGCACCGTCACCGACCCCTGATTGTTGAAGCCGTCCCATCGACATGAGGAATCGCCGACGGGCTTTGCAGGGCAGGGCAGGGGCGCGACGTGCACGGTCACGCCGCCCGATGTGAAGTCGAGCGACTTCTTCTCGAACGACAGCCAATTGCGGAACTGGCCGACCGGCACGTCGGCCGGGCCGGCGCCAAGCAGCAGAGCTGTGAGGATCAGCGGCGTGACGCGCATATCCCGTCGCCCTCAACGCACGCGCGGGGTCTTGGCCCGCGTCTCCGGCACCTTCCGCGGCCGGCAGGTCCGCAGCTTCGGCTGGCAGGCGATGCCGATGTCCGAACACACCGTCTTGCCGTCCTTGGCCGTGCACGCGCGGCAGACCTTCGCCACGTCGGTACAGACCTGCGGCGTGGCGAGCGCCAGTGCGACGATCATCAGCATGATGCGCTTCTCCAGCAGCAAGACCTTCGGACCCGGGCCAGACTAACGCACCGTGCGAGACAAGCAACTACCGCCTGTCCTACATGCCGTGGCGAGGCTAATATCCTCTCCGGCTCCTTCTCATCGGCTTGATGCCGAACGATATATTTTCGGCGCTAGGCAATCCTTGCCGCACCCGGTGCGCGACTCGGTGACGCGAAAGGTGCAGGAATGGAAACGATCGGGGTGGATCGTTTCCATTCAGGTGTCCATGTTGTCCATGTCGTCCGACACCGCGCGCGCCGAGCACGCGCGTGCGGCGCGGTCAGGCGCGGTTGGCGGCGCTCAGCACCGCGCGGACGCTGGCGGTGGCGATGTCGGTATCCATACCGACGCCGAACACGATGCGTCCGTCGGAGGTGCGGCATTCGACATAGGCGGCCGCCTGCGCGTCGGCACCGTGGCCGATCGCATGCTCGCTGTAATCGACCACGTCGAGCGCCGGCCCGGTCTCGCCGAGCGCGGCGATCACGCCCGAGATCAGGCCGTTGCCGCGGCCCAAGATCGACCGCTCCTCGCCGTCGACCGCGACCCGGCCGACGAACAGCCGGTCGCCCGCGCTGCCGCTCTCGTCATAATCGCGCAGCACGAACCGGTCGGTCGGACGCGGCAGATAGGTCGCCTCGAACCGGCCCCAGATGTCGGCGGCGCCGAGTTCGCGGCTGGTCTCGTCGGCGAGCGCCTGGACGTGGCGGCTGAAATCCGCCTGCAAGCGCTTGGGCAGCTTCAGCCCCTTGTCCTGCTCGATCACCCAGGCGACGCCGCCCTTGCCGCTTTGCGAATTGACGCGGATCACCGCCTCGTAGCTGCGGCCGAGATCGGCTGGATCGATCGGCAGATACGGGACCTCCCACAATTCGTCGTTGCGCGCGGCCTGTGCGGCGAACCCCTTCTTGATCGCGTCCTGATGGCTGCCCGAAAAGGCGGTGAACACCAGATCGCCGGCATAGGGCGTGCGCGGATGCACCGGGATATTGGTGCAATAATTGATCGTGTTGACGATGCCGTCGATGTCCGACAGGTCGATGCCCGGCGCCACACCCTGCGTGTACATGTTGAGCGCGACGGTCACGAGGTCGCAATTGCCGGTACGCTCGCCATTGCCGAGCAGGCAGCCCTCGACGCGGTCCGCGCCCGCCATCAGTCCCAATTCCGCCGCGGCGACGCCGGTGCCGCGATCGTTGTGCGTGTGGAGCGAGATCACCACCGCGTCGCGATTGGGGATGTTGCGGCCGAACCATTCGATCTGGTCGGCATAGACGTTGGGCGTCGCGCATTCGACCGTCGCGGGCAGGTTGAAGATGATCGGTCTGTCCGCGGTCGGCTGGAGCACGTCCATCACCGCGGCGCAGACCTCGAGCGAGAAATCGAGCTCGGCGGTCGAGAAGGTCTCGGGGCTGTATTCGAAGCGCCAGTCGGTGTCGGGACGTTTCGCCGCCTCGTCGCGCAGCACCTTGACGCCCTCGATTGCGATCCGCTTCACCTCGTCGCGGGTCATGCCGAACACGATCTTGCGCCACGCCGGCGAGACCGCGTTGTAGAGATGGACGATCGCCTGTTTCGCGCCGTCGAGGCTGGCGAAGCTGGTCTCGATCAGGTCGCGGCGCGACTGGGTGAGCACCTGCACGAACACGTCGTCGGGGATGCGGCCGGACTTCACCAGCCCGCTGATGAAGTCGAACTCGGTGGCGCCCGCCGAGGGGAAGCCGACCTCGATCTCCTTGAGGCCGACCTTGACGAGCAGGTCGAACAAGCGCGTCTTCTTCTCGGCGTCCATCGGGTCGATGAGCGCCTGGTTGCCGTCGCGCAGGTCGGTGGACAGCCAGCGCGGCGCGCGGGTGATGACGCGCGACGGCCATTGCCGGTCGGGCAGGTCGATGGTCGGGAAGGCACGGTATTTGGTCGAAGGATCGCGGAGCATGACTGGTCCCGTCTGGAGGCCGCGGACCATCGGGTCGCACGCGGCAGGGTGGCGCTGAAGCGTTATCCGGCCCTTAGGGAAGCGTGCACGAGCAACCGCCGCCCTAAGGGCGGATAAGTCGCAGAAGAAGGGCGGTGCGGTCCATATCGGAGCGGGTCATGGCCGAGGCGGTTCGGCTTGTCCACCCGTCGCATCGCCGTCGATCGGCGTTGACGCTGCGTTAAGCCTCTCCGGGGTAGCCCGGGATGAGACGGCGAGACCTCTCATTAACATATGTTTTGAAGGGCTTAGGATGCGTCAGCTCGTCTATATCAGCAGCGTGCGAAAACCGGCGGATGTCGATCCTGCGACGATCCTTGCGCAGTCGCGCCGCAACAACGCGCGGGCGCGGGTGACGGGCCTGCTGTTCTTCGACGGCAAGCGCTTCCTTCAGGCGCTGGAGGGCGACGAGGCGACGGTCGACGCCACGTTCGCGCGCATCCAGGCGGACGCCCGGCATCATGCCCTGGTCGTGCTGTCGAACCGGCGTATCGAGGAACGCGAGTTCGGCGAATGGGCGATGGCCTATCAGGCGCCGGGCGAGGACGGCGGCAATCCGCTGGAACGGATCGGCAAGCTCACCGCGAACGCCGACCCGGCGGTGCGGGCGACGTTCGCGGGTTTCGCCAAGGTGCGACGCGCGGCCTGACCGGTCGCGCGCCGGCCCGGTTATTGCGCGGCGAAGGCGGCGTGGATGTGGAGCTTGACCTCGTCCGACACGACCGGCGCATAGGCGCCGACGCCGAAGTCGCTGCGCTTGATCGTCGCGGTGCCGTTGAAGCCGAAGTTGAGCTTCTTGCTCATCGGGTTGGCGCCCGCACCGATGAAGCTCGCGTCGATCGTCACCGGCTTGGTCTGGTCCTTGATCGTCAGATTGCCGGTGATCGTCGCTTTGTTGCCGCCGCGCGGCGTGACGCTGGTCGAGACGAAGCGCGCGGTCGGATATTTGGCGGCGTCGAAGAAGTCGGGCGACTGGAGGTGCTTGGCGAATGGCGCCGCGGTGACGGCGAGGTCGGCGATCTGGAACGTCACGTCGACCTTGGCGGCGGCGGGCTTTGCGGGATCGACGGTGATCGAGCCGCTCGCGGCGCCGAACATGCCCTCGAGGATCGAGAAGCCCATGTGGTTGACCTCCCACGACACCTGCGTGTGCGCGGGATCGACCTGATAGGTGCCGGCCGGCACCTTCGCGGTCGGCTGGCCCGGCTGGCCGGGGGCGGTCGGGATGATCTGGGCGACGGCGGGGACGGCGGCCGTTGCGAGCACGGCGGCGAGGATGAGGCGCATGGGAAGCTCCGAATAGATGTTTCGGAGGTTTAACCACGGGTTTGTGACAATCGGAAGAGGCAAAGCCGAAACGGATCGTTCCAATTTCCATTCCTCCCCCGCAGGAGGAGGTGGCAGCGCGCAACGCTGACGGAGGGGGAGGAAAGGCGGGAGCCTCGTTATCGAAACGTCCCGTATCGTCCCCCTCCACCACGACGCTGAAGCGTGGCGGTCCCCCACCCCCTGGCGGGGGAGGAGCCGTACGACGTCAGTTCTTGTCCTTGTCGACCAGCTTGTTGGCGCCGATCCACGGCATCATCGCGCGCAGTTCGGTGCCGACCTTCTCGATCGGATGCGCGGCGGCCTGCTTGCGCGCCGCCTTCAGCTCGGGCTGGCCGGCGCGGTTGTCGAGGACGAAGTTCTTGACGAAACGGCCCGACTGGATGTCAGCGAGCACGCGCTTCATCTCCTTCTTGGTCTCGTCGGTGATGATCCGCGGGCCGGTGGTAATGTCGCCATATTCGGCGGTGTTGCTGATCGAATAGCGCATGTTGGCGATGCCGCCCTCATAGAGCAGGTCGACGATCAGCTTGGTCTCGTGAAGGCACTCGAAATAGGCCATCTCGGGGGCGTAACCCGCCTCGGTCAGCGTCTCGAAACCCGCCTGGATCAGATGGGTGATGCCGCCGCACAGCACCGCCTGCTCGCCGAACAGGTCGGTCTCGCATTCCTCGCGAAAGTTGGTCTCGATAATCCCCGAACGACCGCCGCCGACGCCGCTGGCATAAGCGAGCGCGACGTCATGCGCGTTGCCGCTGGCGTCCTGATGGATCGCGATCAGGCAGGGCACGCCGCCGCCGCGGACATATTCGCTGCGCACGGTGTGGCCCGGGCCCTTGGGGGCGATCATGATGACGTCGATGTCCGCGGGCGGCTCGATCAGGCCGAAATGCACGTTGAGGCCATGCGCGAAGGCGAGCGCCGTGCCGGGCTTCATGTTGCCCTTGAGGTCCGCGTCCCAGATCGCCGCCTGATGCTCGTCGGGGGCGAGGATCATGACGATGTCGGCCCATTGCGCCGCTTCCTTGTTCGACTTGACCGCGAAGCCGGCATCGATCGCCTTCTTGGCAGTCGCCGACCCCTCGCGCAGCGCGATCGCGACGTCCTTGACGCCCGAATCGCGCAGGTTCTGCGCGTGAGCATGACCCTGGCTTCCGTAGCCGACGATGGCGATCTTCTTGTCGGTGATCAGGTTCAGATCGGCGTCGCGATCGTAATAGACTTTCATGCTTCTTCCTTTCGTCACCGCCGGTGACGGGGTGGTGGGTAAAATTCAGGCCGCCTCGCGGCCGCGCGAAATGGCGACGATGCCGGTGCGGGCGACCTCGATCAGGCCGACCTCGCTCATCAGCTCGACGAACTTGTCGATCTTCTCGATCGAGCCCGTCACCTCGAAGACGAAGCTGGTGGTGGTCGCATCGACCACGCGGGCGCGATAGACGTCGGCGAGGCGCAGCGCCTCGATCCGGTGATCGCCGGTGCCGGCGACCTTGATCAGCGCCAGCTCGCGCTCGACGTGCGCGCCCTGCGCGGTGAGGTCGGTGACCTTGTGGACCGGCACCAGCCGGTCGAGCTGCGCGATGATCTGCTCCATCGTCGCCGGCGAGGCGCTGGTGACGATGGTGATGCGGCTGACCGTCTTGTCGGCGGTGATCTCGCTGACGGTCAGGCTCTCGATATTATAGCCGCGTGCGGTGAACAGGCCGGCGATGCGGGCGAGGATGCCCGGCTCGTTGTCGACGATCACCGCCAGCGTATGGCGTTCGGCAGCTTCGGTCTTGATATGCATCCGCATCGTCACCCCGGCAAAGGCCAGGGTCTCCCTGTTGTATGAGCGCGCGCTTGGGGCACGAAACCCCAGCTTTAGCCGCGGTGACGGTCTGTTCTGGTTTGGTCAGACGAGGGCCTTGGCCTCGTCGTCCATCGTGCCGGACACTTCGTTGGCCTGAAGGATCATGTCGGTATGCGCCGCGCCCGACGGGATCATCGGGAAGCAGTTCGCCAGCTTGGCGACACGGCAGTCGACGATCACCGGCCCGTCATGATCGAGCATCGCCTGGATGCCGTCGTCCAGCTCGCCCATCGTGTCGATGCGGATGCCCTTCCAGCCATAGGCCTCGCCGAGCCTGACGAAATCGGGCAGCGAATCCGAATAGCTTTCGGCATAGCGGCTCTCGTAGGTCAGTTCCTGCCACTGGCGCACCATCCCCATATATTCGTTGTTGAGGATGAAGATCTTGACCGGCAGCCGGTATTGCGAGGCGGTGGCGAGCTCCTGGATGTTCATCTGGATCGAGGCTTCGCCGGCGATATCGATGACCAGGGCATTGGGGTTGCCGAGCTGCGCGCCGATCGCCGCGGGCAGACCGTAGCCCATCGTGCCGAGTCCGCCGCTGGTCAGCCATTTGTTGGGCTTTTCGAAGCCGAAATGCTGTGCGGCCCACATCTGGTGCTGGCCGACCTCGGTGGTGATGATCGGGTCGCGGCGATGCGTCGCCTCCCACAAGGCGCGGACGGCGCGCTGCGGCATGATCGCCTCGCCGCTTTCGGGGAAGCTCAGGCTCTTCTTGGCGCGCCACCCGGCGATCCGGTTCCACCATTCGGCGGTATCGGGCTTGGGATGCTGGCGCGCCTTCCAGATGCGGACCATATCCTCCATCGCGTGGCCGGCATCGGCGATGATCGCGAGATCGACGCGGACGTTCTTGTTCACGCTCGACCGGTCGATATCGATATGGACCTTGCGGCTGTTCGGACTGAACGCGTCGAGCCGGCCGGTGACGCGGTCGTCGAAGCGGCTGCCGATCGCGACGATCAGATCCGCCTGGTTCATCGCCATGTTCGCCTCATAGGTCCCGTGCATGCCGAGCATGCCGAGGAACTGGTCGGACGAGGCGGGGAAACAGCCGAGGCCCATCAGCGTCGACGTCACCGGCGCACCGGTGATCCGCGCCAGTTCGCGCAGCAATTGCGACGCCGCGGGACCCGAATTGATGATCCCGCCGCCGGTGTAGAGGATCGGCCGCTCCGCCGCGGCGAGCATGTCGACGAGCTGCTCGATCTGCGGCTGCGGTGCCTTCACCTGCGGGCGATAGGTCTTGTGCTGGATCGGGCCGGGCTTGCTGTAGCGCGCGGTCGCGACCTGGACGTCCTTGGGGATGTCGACGACGACCGGACCGGGGCGGCCCGAGGTGGCGATATGGAACGCCTCGTGGATCGTCGCGCCGAGCGTCGCCGGGTCCTTGACCAGATAATTGTGCTTGGAACAATGGCGCGTGATGCCGACGGTATCCGCCTCCTGAAAGGCGTCGGTGCCGATCAATGCGGTCGGCACCTGTCCGGTGATGACGACCATCGGGATCGAATCGAGCAACGCGTCGGTGATGCCGGTGACCGCATTGGTCGCGCCGGGACCCGAGGTGACGAGCACGACGCCGGGCTTGCCGGTCGAGCGCGCATAGCCCTCCGCCGCATGCGTCGCCGCCTGCTCGTGGCGGACGAGGATGTGCTTCAGCCGCGCGCCATTCGCATTGGCGCGGAACATCGCGTCATAGATCGGCAAGACCGCCCCACCGGGGTAGCCGAACACGACCTCCACGCCGAGATCGCACAGCGCCTCGACCAGGATGTCTGCTCCGCACTTTTCGCCCACGGTCTGTCTCCAACGTTGCTGTACGGGAATGCTGCGGTGCGGTTAGCCGCCGGTCCGATACGGGTCAACCCTCTTCGCGTAATAAACTTGCTAATGAATAGATTAATTCGTTTGAATCTGTCTCGCGTCGCCAGCTCTCCGGCGGTTGATTACGGAACCAGGTATACTGCCGCTTGGCATATCGGCGCGTGTCGAGCTGTACCTGCGCCACCGCGGCGGGGCGATCGATCGTCCCGGCGAGCAGCGCGGCGATCGGGGGGACGCCGATCGCCCGGCGGATCGGCGCATCGGCCGGAACGTCGTCGCGCGCGAGCAGGGCGGCGACCTCTTCGATCGCGCCGCCGTCGAACATCGCGTGGCACCGCGTGTCGATCCGTTCGAACAAGCGGTCGCGGTCGGGCAGCAGGATGGCGGCGGCGAGCGTGATCGTATCGCCGATCCCGCCGACGCGCTCGTGCTGCCATGCCGCCAGCGGCCGGCCCGTCGATCGCACCACCTCCAACGCACGCGCAACGCGCGCCGTATCCGCCGGGGCGAGGCGGGCGGCTGCGGCCGCATCCTCGCCGGCGAGCAGGCGATGCGCCTCCGCGACGGGCAGCGCGCGCACTGCGATGCGGATCGCCGGATCGATCTCCGGCACCGGCGCGATACCGTCGAGCAGCGTGCGCAGGTACAGGCCGGTGCCGCCGACGAGGATCGGCAGCTTGCCCGCCGCATGCGCCGCGGCGATCGCAGCGCGCGCTTCGGCGGCCCAGCGCGCGGCGGAATAGCCGGCATCGGCGGCGTCGACATGGCCGAATAGCCGGTGCGGTACGCGTGCAGTCTCCTCGGCGCTCGGGCGGGCGGTTAGGACGGCGAGATCGGCATAGACCTGACTTGCGTCGGCGTTGATGACGACGCCGTCGTGCGCCTCGGCAAGCGCGATCGCCGCGGCGGACTTGCCGCTGGCGGTGGGGCCTGCGATGAGCGCGACCCTTGGTTTGGGGTTGGAGACCGGCATGTTCACCGCGACGCTCATAGGCGAAACGCTCGGCGCAGGCGACCTGTCGGTGGCGACCGACCGGCTGGCGGCGGCGGGCTGCGTACCGGGCGCGACGACGTGGCTGGAGCCCGGCGTCGCCGCGGATATCGCCTTCGCCGGCAACGCGGATGCGGCGCGGGGCGCGCTGGAAGGCGTCATCGCCCGCAGCGACGTCATCGTCCAGCCGACCGCGACGCGGCGCAAGGCGCTAATCGTCGCCGACATGGATTCGACGATGATCACCGTCGAGTGCATCGACGAACTCGCCGATTATGCCGGCATCAAGGCAGAGGTAGCGGCGGTGACCGAGGCGGCGATGCGCGGCGAGCTGGACTTCGAGGGGGCGCTCGATGCGCGTGTGGCCTTGCTCGCCGGGCTGGACGAAGCGGTGATCGCGCAATGCCTCGCGGAGCAAGTGCGGATCATGCCGGGGGCGAAGGCGCTGGTCCGTACGATGCGCGCGCAGGGTGCGGCGGCGGTGCTGGTGTCCGGCGGCTTCACCCGGTTCGCGGAACCCGTCGCCGCAGAGATCGGCTTCGATCGCGCGATCGCCAACGTGCTGCTGATCGAGGACGGTCGGCTGACCGGCAACGTCGCCAAGCCGATCGTAGGGTCGGCCACCAAGGAGGACACGTTGCTCGCCTGGATCGCCGAGCGCGGCATCGATCCCGCGCTGTCGCTTGCGGTGGGCGACGGCGCCAACGACCTCGCGATGATCAAGCGGGCGGGGCTGGGTGTGGCCTATCACGCCAAGCCGATCGTCGCCGCGGCAGCCGGCGCGCGGATCGATCATGGCGACCTGTCGACGCTCCTCTATGCGCAGGGGTATCGGCGCGCCGACTGGGTCGACGGATAAAGGCCGCCACGCGGAATTGCGGCGGACCCGACATTCACCATCGTCGGAAGCGAAAGGTCTAAACGACGATCGGGTTCGCGCGGAGGCGCGGAGGACGCAGAGCTGTTACGCTCGCCGCGTCGACGACTTTCTCGCCGAAGCCGGGGGCAAGATCGCGCTGAACCCCATGCGCTACACCTCTGCGTCCTCTGCGCCTCCGCGCGAACCATTCCTCCGTCACCCCGGGCTTGACCCGGGGTCCCGCTTTTTCCCGACAGCAATAAAAAGGACGCAGCGGGACCCCGGATCAAGTCCGGGGTGACGGGCTGAGGGCTGTCGATCGGATCTAAGGCGCGACGACCACGCATGCGACGCCCGCGGTGGCGCACGCCTTCTGCGCCGCCGCCTTCGATGCGAAGCCGCTCGCTTGCAGGCGGATCACGGTGCCGGCCTTGGCATAGACCGGCTGTGCGCCGCCGAGCTTGCCGCGGACCCGCGACCATTGCGTCTGCGCGTTCGCCTGCGTGCTGAAGGCGCCGAGCTGGATCTTCCACGCGCCGCCGGCGGGCGCCGCCGCGGGGCGGGGCGGGGCGGGACGTTTCTCGTGCGGCGCGATGCGATCGGCGACCGGGCGGTCGGGCGACAGGTCCGCGGGGGCCGGCTTCGGGCGCGCCGGCGCCTTCGCCGGGGTGGCAATCGGAACGGTACCGCGGCGGGGGGCGGTGTTCTCGGCCGCCATCATCCCACCGCGGTCGGCGGCGGGCGGCCCGGCGCGCGATTCGGTCGCGTAGCGCTGCGCCAGCGCCGTGCCGCGCTGACGGTCGGCGGGCGTGATATATTGATCCATCTGCGCCAGCGTTTCCGAGGCCGACTTCAGCCCCGCCTGCGACGCCAGCGTCATCAGCGCATAGGCGCGGGGATAGTCGCGGGGCACGCCGTCACCGTTGAACAGCATCGTGCCGAGCACCAACTGGCCGCGCGGCTCGCCGCGCCGCACCGACTTTTCGAGCCAGGGCGCGGCTTCCGCCTTGCGGCCGGCCTGGAACAGCGCGAAGCCGTAATTGTCCTCGGCCTGCGGATGGCCTTGCAGCGCCGCCTTGCGGAACCAGCTTTCCGCCAGCGCCGGATCGAGCGGCACGCCGCGGCCGAGCTTATACGCCTGGCCGAGGTTGAACTGCGCGTCGGCATCGCCCGCGACCGCCGGGCCGCGCCATTGCGCGACCGCGCCGGCGAAGTCGCCGCGGCTCCAGGCATCGACGCCCGCCTTGACCGCCTGCGCCCCGGCCGGTGCGGCACCGGCGAGGCTGGCCAGCAACGCGACCGCGATCCAACCGGTATTCCGCATGCTCGTCACCCTCTTCACCATATCGGTCGCATCATGCCCCGGACCGGCGCGCAGGCAAAGCCACATCGCGCAAAGCGCTACATTAACCGTCCGTTAGCGCTGTCCTGTCAGGTTCGCTTACGGTTTGACGGCACAGATTGAAGGGGGCCTATGCGCGTTCTCGCGATGGCATCGCAAAAGGGTGGTTCGGGCAAGACGACATTGTCCGGGCATCTGGCGGTGCAGGCCCAGATCGCCGGGCATGGCCCCGTGGTCCTCATCGACATCGATCCGCACGGCACGTTGTCCGACTGGTGGGGCGATCGTACCACGGCGTATCCCGCTTTCGCGCAGACCGTCGTGGCGCGGCTCCAGGCGGATCTGGAGATGCTGCGCCAGCAGGGGTTCAAGCTGGTGATGATCGACACGCCGCCGGCGATCACGCTGGCGATCCAGAGCGTCATTGCGGTCGCCGAACTGGTCGTCGTGCCGACGCGGCCGTCGCCGCACGACCTGCGCGCGGTGGGCGCGACCGTCGATCTGTGTCAGCGCGCCGGCAAGCCGCTGATCTTCGTCATCAACGCCGCGACGCCGGATGCGCAGATCAACGCCGACGCCGCGGTGGCGCTGGCGCAGCATGGCAGCGTCGCGCCGGTCACCGTCCACCAGCGCCCCGATTATGCCACGGCGATGATCGACGGCGGCACGGTGATGGAGGCCGATCCCGGCGGCAGGGCGGCGGCGGAGATCGCGCAGCTGTGGAGTTACGTCTCCGGGCGGCTGGAGACGAATTTCCGGCGTACCGTGTTCAGCGTGCCGACGGTGCATGGCGGGGGCTTCGGACCGCGCCCGGCGGCGGGTGGCTTCGGTCGGCGGGTGGTCGGAGCATGAGCGCGGTGATGTCTTCTGCCCCGCGGCTGATCCTGACCTTCGGCCTGTCCGCGCTGGTGCTCGGCGGATCGGTGGTCGGGTGTACCGGCGGCGGCGGGCGGATCGCCGCGGTGAGCGATCGCAACGACGGGATCGTCGCGCGGACCGCGACGCGGCACGCCGAGGAAGCGGCGCGGGCGCTGGCGAAACGCGATCCCGCCACCGCGATCGAACGCGCCGAGGCGGCGGTCGCGCTGGCGCCGCGGAATGCGGACTATCGGATGGTGCTGGGGCAGGCATATCAGCAGGCGGGGCGCTTCGCGTCGGCGCGCGATACCTTCGCCGAGGTGATGGAACTGACGCCGGGCAACGGCAAGGCGGCGCTCAACCTCGCGCTGGCGCAGATCGCCACCGGCGACTGGTCGGCGGCGCAGGCGACGCTGACGCGCAACGCCGCGATCATCCCGGTCGGCGACCTCGGCCTTGCCACCGCGCTCGCCGGCAATCCGGCCGGCGCGATCGCCACACTCAACGCGGCGGCGCGGACGCCGGGCGCGGATGCCAAGGTGCGGCAGAATCTGGCGTTGAGCTATGCGCTCGCCGGGCAATGGGCGATGGCGCGGGTCGCGGCGGCGGCGGATATGTCGCCCGCCGATGTCGACGCGCGGCTGGAGCAATGGGCGGCGTTCGCGCAGCCGCGGGCGGCGTCGGATCAGGTGGCGAGCCTGCTCGGCGTGACCGCGGGGGCCGATGCCGGCCGGCCGGTGGCGCTGGCGCTCAACGCGCCGGTGCCGGTGATGCCGGCGCAGGCGGCGCCCGTGCGGACCGCTGCGGTCGAGACGCCGGTGCCGGCCTCGCCGTTCACGCGGGTGGTGTTCGCGCCGCCGCGCGAGGTGGCGCAGCCGCTGCCGACGATGCTGGTTCGCACCGTCGCCGCGCCGGTGCGGCAGGCGGCGGCGATGCCCGTCCGTACAGCCGAGGCGGGCGAATGGTATGTGCAGATCGGCGCATACAGCAATGTCGCGGTCGCCAAATCGGGCTGGACCGATGCGACGCGGCGCTTCGCGGCGCTGACCGGGCAGCGGCCGACGGGGACGATGGTCGCGGCGGCGCAGGGGTCGCTCTACCGCGTGTCGGTGGGCGGGTTCAGCCGCGCCGAGGCGGACCGGATGTGCGGCCGCTATCGCGCCGAGGGTGGCGCCTGTTTCGTCCGCCGCGAGGCCGGCGACCGGGTCGCGCAATGGCTGCGCGCGCCGGTGCAGGTGGCGGCGCGCTGATCAGACCTCCCGGCCCGCCTTCCACAGCCTGAGCACCCGGCCCTGGACGGGCAGGCCGTCGAACGGCGTGTTGCCTGCCGAGGCGAAGGCCTCGCCGTCGACCTGCCAGGGGGTATCCGCGTCGAACAGCATCAGGTCGGCGGGCTTGCCGACCTCCAGCGTGCCCGTGTCGAGCCCGAGCACCTTCGCCGGATGGACCGAGAGCATCGCCAGCAATCGCTCGAGCGGCAGCACGCCGTCGCGCACCAGCAGCAGCCCGAGCGGCAGCAGCGTCTCCGCCCCCGCCATCCCCGCCGCCGAATCGACGAAGGGCAGGCGCTTCGCCTCCGGTCCGTGCGGGTCGTGGCCCGAGGAGAGGACGTCGATCGTCCCGTCCGCCACCGCGGCGCGTGCCGCCAGCCTGTCGCTCTCGCTGCGCAGCGGCGGCGAAAGGTGGGCGTAGGTGCGGAAGTCGCTCATCGCGATGTCCGACAGATGGAGATGCGCGGGGGTGATGCCGCAGGTGACGCGCACGCCGCGGCGCTTGGAAGCGCGGATCAGGTCGAAGGCGGCGGCGGTGGTCGCCTGGCGGATGTGGAGCCGCGCGCCGCTTTCCTCGGCGAGCATCAGGTCGCGCGCCACCGCCAGCGCCTCGGCCACCGCCGGCGCGGCGGGCAGGCCGTGCCGCGTCGCGGTCTCGCCGTCGGTCGCCACCGCGCCCGCGGTCAGCGCGCCGTCCTCGGCATGCGCGACCACCGCGATGTCGAGGTCGCGGGCATAGGACAGCACGCGCAGCATCACGCCGGTATCGGCGATCCAGCCGCGCCCGGTGCCCACCGCCCGCGCACCGGCCGAGATGCAGATCGCCATCTCCGCCATGTCGGTGCCGGCGAGGCCCTGCGTCGCCGCGGCGATCGGGTGGATCCACAGATCGGGCTTGCCGATCAGCGCCGCGCGCTGGACGATGCCGGGATCGTCGAGCACCGGATTGCCGTCGGGCATCAGCGCGACGCGGACGATTCCGCCCGTGCGGCAGGCATCGCGGTCGACCTTGAACACACCGAGGTCGACGATCCCCGGCGCCAGCACCCGCCCGCCGCAATCGACCGTCACCGCGTCGCCGGGCAGCTCGATCGGGCCGCGCGCGACGATGACGCCGTCGCGGACCAGCAGCCCGCCCGGCGCGACGCCGGCGACGGGGCAGGCGAGCCGCGCGTCGAGGAAGGCGATCGTGCCCGTGCTCATGCCCAGCCCTCCACGCCGCGCGCGCGCCGGGTGAGCACGTCGAGACACGCCATCCGTACCGCCACGCCCATCTCCACCTGTTCGGTGATCGCCGATTGCGGCCCGTCCGCCACCACCGAATCGATCTCCACCCCCCGGTTCATCGGCCCCGGATGCATCACCAGCGCGTCGGGCAGCTTCGCCAGCCGCTCCGGCGTCAGCCCGTAGCGCAGCCGATATTCGCGGCTCGACGGGATATAGCCGCCCGCCATCCGCTCGTTCTGGACGCGCAGCATCATCACCACGTCGGCGCCGACCAGCGCCGCGTCGAAATCGGTGAACGGCGTCACCCCCATCCGCGCGATCCCGGCGGGCATCAGCGTCGACGGCGCGCAGACGCGCACCTCGGCGGCGAGCGCGGTGAGCGCGAGGATGTTCGAGCGCGCGACGCGGCTGTGCAGCACGTCGCCGCAGATCACCACGCGCTGGCCGGCGATCGACCCCTTGCGGCGGCGGATGGTGAGCGCGTCGAGCAGCGCCTGTGTCGGATGTTCGTGGCGACCGTCGCCGGCGTTGAGCACCGGGCAATCGACCTTATCGGCGATCAGCCGCACCGCGCCGCTCGCCATATGGCGGATGACGATCACGTCGGCGCGCATCGCGTTGAGCGTCTGCGCGGTGTCGATCAGCGTCTCGCCCTTCTTCACGCTCGACTGCGCCGCGTGCATGTTGACGACGTCGGCGCCGAGCCGCTTGCCGGCGATCTCGAAGCTCAGCAGCGTGCGCGTGCTATTCTCGAAGAAGGCGTTGATCTGGGTGAGGCCGTCGAGCCGCTTGTCGGGCGCGGCATGGCTGCGGTTCGCCGCGACCCAGCTTTCCGCCTCGTCGAGCAGAAAGGCGATCTCATGCGGCTGGAGCCCGTCGATGCCGGTGAGGTGCCGGTGCGGGAAGACGGCGCCACCCTGGATCAGGGCAGCGGGGCGGTGGTCCGAACGGTTCATCAAGCGCGCCGGTTAGCGCGCAGGCGGGGTGGGGGCAAGCGGGGAGGGAGCCGCCGTCTAATTGTGGCTGGATTGGGGCAACATGGACAAGATGGACACTTGAATGGAAACGATCCGACCCGATCGTTTCTGTTTTGGTGATGATGCGGGTCCACGATGCGAAAGAGCGTTTGGGGTGTAGCAGAGGGGGTGGGGTGTAGGACAGGGGCAGGTCGGCGACTATCTACGGTCAGGCGGCTTGCGCCACCCGTTCGACCTTGATGTCGTCCTGATGCTCCCGCAGCAGCGCCAGATCGTAGGCGAGTTGCATACGCAGCAGCGTATCCGCCTTGATGCCGAACGCTTTCTCGAAGCGCAGCGCCATATCGGGGGACAATCCGCCGTGGCCGTTGAGCAGGTCGCTCAGCCCCTGACGCGATACACCGAGGTGCTCGGCGAGCGCCTTCACGGTGATGCCGTGCGGCTCGACGACTTCGGTCTTGAGCCAGTCGCCAGCGTGCACCGCAAGCGGCGGATGCAGTCTAAGTGCCATGATAATCCTCCAGATCCATGCGCGAGAAGCGGGTTTCCTCTCCCTTGGCTTGCGGCGCCATAATTGTATGGTTGTTCAAGATGCCGGTACAACCGAGCAGAAACAGGAGGCAGTGGAATGATGGGCATGTCGAACCGACTGGTGGCACTCCTTGCCGCTGCCGTGATCGCATCGCCGGTTCTGGCCAAGCCGTCGCAGTTTCCGGCGCCCGTTGGAGTTACTTTGCTGCTCCGCGATCAAGCCATTGGCTGTTATCGGGGGTACAGCTTCTCGACGTCTTCGACCTTGAAGGACGTCGTCCACCATTATGATCGGCAGGCGAGGAAGTCCGGCCTGAACCGTTCCGCGGTTCAGCAACGTCCCGGGTTTCACTTCTCGACCTATAACGATGCGTCCGGATTTTCTTTGAGCGTAGCTGTAAACGCTCAATCGAAGCCGACCACGGCTACCGTCATGTACCGCGAGGGCAAGGGCCCAATCCGCTGCTGATGTTCCTGCCGATCCGCGGAGAAAGGCCGTCGTCGAGAAGAACCTGCCCTGACGAGGCCATTTCGCAAGTCATCAGCGATCTTGACGTATCACCAGCGCATCGATCGGCGCTTGCAGGATGTGCGCCACAGCGGCGGTCGATAGCGCAGCGGTACCGACATTTGAAGAATGGCCGCATCCTTGGTATATACATGGCATATACAATGGAGGTTGCGAGATGGCCGAGCCCGCCCCGAGTCGCGACGTCCGCGAAGCGAAGCTGTTCCGCAACAACCGCAGTCAGGCCGTCCGCATTCCAGCGGAGTTCGAATTTTCCGGCAGTCGTGTCCTGATCCACAAGGAGGGTGATCGTCTCATCATCGAGCCCGAACCCCGGCCCAACCTGCTCGACACGCTTCGATCCCTGTCCCCCCTCGATCCTTCCGATGCGTTTCCCGACGATCTCGACGCGCCGCTGCTGCCGCTCAGGGATATCGATCTGTGAGCCGGACCCGCTATATGCTCGACACCAACATCGTGTCCGATCTGGTGCGCAGCCCTCAAGGCCGGGTCTTCGAACAAGTGGCAGCTCACGGCAGCGAGGCGATGTGCGTCAGCATCATCACCGCGGCCGAGTTGCGCTACGGATGCGCGAAGAAGGGTTCGCCCCGACTGGTCGCACAGGTGGAGGCCATCCTTGCGAGCATCGACATTCTGGCCCTCGATGTCCCCGCCGACGCGGAATATGCGGGTATCCGCGCCGGACTGGAAGCTGCCGGCAAACCGATCGGTCCGAACGACCTTCTGATTGCGGCGCACGCTTACGCCGTCGGCGCAACGTTGGTTACTGGCAACGTCGGGGAATTCCAACGTGTTCGCGGTCTGCGCGTCGAAAACTGGATCGGTTGATCGAGTCGAGCGAAATCGCCTTACCGGGCTCTGATCGTTTTCGGGAAAAGTGGTGCTGCCCGGCGGTACCTATCGCAATGCGCGTTCCGGTAACCGGACGGCCGGCAACTCACCACACCCCCCTAAACCATCACCAGCGCGTCGATCGCCGCTTGCAGGATGTGCGCCGCGGCGAGGTTGTCGATGCGCTCGGCGCGTTTGGCGCGGCTCATGTCCTGTTCGATCATCGTGCGTTCGACCGCGACCGTCGACCAGCGTTCGTCCCACAGCAGGATCGGCAGGCCGAGGTCGTCGCAATTCCTCGCGAAGGCGCGGGTCGACTGGCTGCGCGGGCTCTCGCTGCCGTCGAGGTTGAGGGGGAGGCCGAGCACCAGCCCCTTCACCTGTTGCGCGGTGGCGAGCGCGACCAGCGCCGCCTTGTCCTTGGTGAATTTGGTGCGGCGGATCAGCGCGGCAGGGCTGGCGAAGCTCCAGCCGGCGTCGCATACGGCGGTGCCGATCGTCTTGCTGCCGAGGTCGAGGCCGAGCAGCCGGCCGCCGGTCGGCAGCGCCTCGCGGAAGACGGCGCGGTCGGGGGTGATCATCGCTTCGCCCCGAAGGCGGCGAGGCGGCGCTGCGCGTCGGCGCGGACGTTGGCCCAGAACAGGCTGTAATCGTAGACGTGGTAATTGTTGCCGGGCAGCACGTAGCTGCCGACCTCCGGCGGCGCGCCGATCAGCAGGATGCCGCGCGGGCCGCAGCGCGCCGGCACCGCGCCCGGCGCGATGCTCGCGCTGCTGAGATCGGCGGAGGGATAGAGCGTGCCGAGATTGGCGGTCGCGGGGGCGTCGGCGCCGGCGGTGCCGGTCAGCGGATTGGTGCAGACCATGTCGGTGCCGCGGCGCGGGCGGCCGTCGAACCCCTGCGTCTGGTCGTAGAGGTCGGTGATCTGCTGCGGGTCGGCGGGCTCGGCGAAACTCTCCCACGACAGCAGACAGCGCGCCTGGTCGGGACGGGTGCATTCGGGCAGGCCGAGCGCGGCGAGGTCGGTGGTCTTCGATACCGGCCAGCCGACGACATAAGCGGCGACGATCCGCTTCGCGATCGGCTTTCCGGCGATCTGCTCGCGCAGCAGGCGGGTGAGGTGGAGCGCGCCCTGGCTGTGGCCGGCGAGGATGATCGGCCGCTTGGGATCGACCTGTTCGACGAAGGTGGCGAAGGCGGCGGCGACGTCGCCGTAGGCGAGGTCGAGCGCGCGATTGGCGTCGGCGACGCTGGTCAGGAAGGCGCCGAACGTCGCCTGGCGGTAGCGCGGCGACCAGATCTCGCCGGCGGCGTTGAACGCGCTCGCCTGGCCGCGCAGGAAGATCGCGGCGCGCGCGTTGGTCTCGGCATCGTCCAGCGTCGCGTTCCAATGGTCGCGGCCGATGTACGAGGTCGGGTGGATGAAGAAGACCGCGGCCCTGGGGCTCGGCTCCGGCGTGTAGCCGGCGGGGGTCCACAGCGCGGGGTTGGCGGGGATGTCGGGTCGGGCGATCCACATCGCGCGATCGGCGTAGCGCTCCGGAGCGACGCGCGGCTGCGCCTTGAACGCCTCCGACGGGACCAGCGCCATGCGCAGGATCTCGACGCCGTACAGGCGGTAGGCGAAGGCGCCGGCGATGACGAGCGCGATCAGGAACGCGAAGACGTAGAGAAATTTGCGGGCCAAGAATGGGGTGTCCGGGCAGGGCAGGGAGCCCGTCTGATGGACGAGGCCCGGCGAAGTGGCAACACGAGGTTGCATCTATAAAGCCGCCTCTGATAGGCGCAGCGCATGTCCGTAGACACCGCCACCGTGAAGAAGGTCGCCGCGCTCGCGCGCATCGCGATCACCGACGAGGACGCGAGCCGCCTCGCGCCCGAACTCAGCAACATCCTCGATTGGATCGAGCAACTGGAAGGGGTGGATACCGCCGGCGTCGAGCCGATGACCGCGGTGATCCCCAACCAGCTGCGCCTGCGCGAGGACGTGATCGACGCCGATCCGCTGACCGGCGGCGGCATCCGCGACGCGCTGATGGCCAATGCCCCGCAGGCGGAGCATGGCTTCTTTACCGTTCCCAAGGTGATCGAATAATGGCCGAGCTGACCGAATTGGGCGTCGCCGCGTTGCGCGACGGCGTGCGCAGCGGCGCGTTCTCCGCGGTCGAGGTCGCCGACGCCTTCGTGGTGAAGGCGGCCAAGGCCAAGCCGCTCAACGCGTTTCTGGTCGAGACGCCCGACCATGCGCTCGCCGCTGCGCGCGCCGCCGATAGCGCGCGCGCAGCGGGCGAGACGCTGAAGCCGCTCGCCGGCGTGCCGATCGGGATGAAGGACCTGTTCTGCACCGACGGCGTCGCGACCACCGCGGCGAGCCATATCCTCGAAGGCTTCGTGCCGACGTACGAATCGACGATCTCGCAGAAGCTCTGGGATGCCGGCGCGGGGATGCTCGGCAAGCTCAACATGGACCAGTTCGCGATGGGCTCGTCGAACGAGACCAGCGCGTTCGGCAACGTGATCTCGCCGTGGCGGCGGCCGGGCAGCGACGCCCCGCTCGCGCCGGGCGGCTCGTCGGGCGGCAGCGCGGCGGCGGTGGCGGCGGGGCTGTGCCCGGGCGCGACCGGCACCGACACCGGCGGCTCGATCCGCCAGCCGGCGGCGTTCACCGGGATCAGCGGCATCAAGCCGACCTATGGCCGCTGCTCGCGCTGGGGGACGATCGCCTTCGCCTCGTCGCTCGACCAGGCGGGGCCGATGGCGCGCGACGTGCGCGACTGCGCGATCCTGCTCGAGGCGATGGCCGGGTTCGACGCCAAGGACGCGACCTCGCTCCAGCTCGACGTGCCGCGCTGGGAACAGGGGCTGTCGGGCAGCCTCGCGGGCAAGCGCGTCGGTATCCCCAGGGAATATCGCGTCGACGGCATGCCCGAGGAGATCGAGGCGCTGTGGCAGGCGGGGATCGACTGGCTGCGCGACGCGGGCGCGGAGATCGTCGAGGTCTCGCTGCCGCACACGCGCTATGCGCTGCCCGCTTATTACATCATCGCGCCGGCGGAGGCCTCGTCCAACCTCGCGCGCTATGACGGCGTCCGCTACGGCCTGCGCGACTTGCCAGAGGGGGCGGGGTTGCAGGACATGTATGCCGCGACCCGTGCCGCCGGCTTCGGGCCGGAGGTGAAGCGGCGTATCATGATCGGCACCTATGTGCTGTCGGCGGGCTTCTACGACGCCTATTACACGCAGGCGCAGAAGGTGCGGACGCTGATCGCGCGCGATTTCGAGCGGGCGTGGGAGACGTGCGACGTGCTGCTGACCCCGACCGCGCCGTCGGCGGCGTTCGCGCTCGGCGAGAAGTCGGCCGATCCGCTGGCGATGTATCTCAACGACGTGTTCACCGTGCCGTCTTCGCTGGCGGGACTGCCGGCGATGAGCGTGCCGGGCGGGCTCGACAAACAGGGGCTGCCGCTGGGGCTGCAGATCATCGGCAAGCCGCTGGACGAGCAGGGCGTGCTCAACGCCGGGCTGGCGATCGAGCAGCGGGCGGGCTTCACCGCGCGGCCGCAGGCGTGGTGGTGATATCGACAACTCTAGCTGGTATGCGGATCCGATAAGGTAAGAGGCGGTCGATCCAAAGCAGTCGAAGACTGTACGGCGGAAAACATGAGGAGGCCATTGTGGAACTTCTGTTTGCGGCGAAGTCAAAGATTGACGACAAAGGTCGGGTGCGGATTCATCCAATGCTTCGCAAAAAGCTCGGGCTCAAGGCTGGGTGCCGTGTCGAATGGTCCATCAATAATCTTGGTCAGGCTGTCTTTCGCGCCGCCAAGCCGAAATATGTAAAGAAGCGTCCGATATGACTGAAGCCTCTACCTACCGCATCCAGGGCGCCACCGGCGAGTGGGAGGTCGTGATCGGCCTCGAGGTCCATGCGCAGGTCACCTCCAACGCCAAATTGTTCTCGGGCGCGGCGACCGCGTTCGGGGCGGAGCCGAACACGCAGGTCAGCCTCGTCGATGCGGCGATGCCGGGGATGCTGCCGGTGCCGAACATGGAGTGCATCCGTCAGGCGGTGCGGACCGGCATGGCGATCGACGCGCAGATCAACCGCTGGTCGCGGTTCGATCGCAAGAATTATTTCTACGCCGATCTGCCGCAGGGCTATCAGATCAGCCAGCTGTTCCATCCGCTGGTCGGCGAGGGCGCAATCGAGATCAGCCCCGACGACAAGAATCCCGATGCGACCAAGACGATCGGAGTCGAGCGCATCCACGTCGAGCAGGATGCGGGCAAGCTGATGCACGACCAGCATCCGACGCGCTCGTACGTCGACCTCAACCGCTCGGGCGTGGCGCTGATGGAGATCGTCAGCCGGCCCGACATGCGCTCGCCGGCCGAGGCGGGGGCGTATCTGCGCAAGCTGCGCGCGATCCTGCGCTACGTCGGCTCGTGCGACGGCAATATGGAAGAGGGCTCGATGCGCGCCGACGTCAACGTCAGCGTGCGCAAGCCGGGCGGCGAGCTGGGGACGCGGACCGAGACGAAGAACGTCAATTCGGTGCGCTTCGTCATGGCGGCGATCGAATATGAGGCGAAGCGGCAGGTCGAGGTGATCGAGGACGGCGGCCGCATCGTCCAGGAGACGCGGCTGTTCAACGTCGAGAGCGGCACCACCCGCTCGATGCGCTCGAAGGAAGACGCGCACGATTACCGGTACTTCCCCGATCCCGACCTGTTGCCGCTCGAACTGGAGGAGGCGTTCCTCGCCGAGTGCCGCGCGAGCCTGCCCGAACTGCCCGACGCCAAGCGCAAGCGGTACGAATCGCTCGGTATCTCGGCCTATCAGGCGGACGTGCTGACCGCCGAGGTCGAGGCGGCGCGCTGGTTCGACGCGTTGCTCGACGCGGGCGCCAAGCCGGTCGCGGCGGCGAACTGGACGACGTCGGAGCTGTTCGGCGCGCTCAACCGGACCGGGCGCGATATCGCCGATTCGCCGGTGTCGCCGGCGCAGGCGGCCGAGCTGCTCGCGCTGGTCGCCGACGGTACGCTGTCGGGCAGCCTCGCCAAGCAGGTGTTCGAGGTGATGCTGGAGACGGGCGACGCGCCGTCGAAGATCGTCGAGGTTCGCGGCCTCAAGCAGACCAGCGACACCGGCGCGATCGAGGCGGTGATCGCCGAGGTGATCGCGAAGAGCCCCAACCAGCTCGCGCAATATCGCGGCGGCAAGGAGACGCTGTTCGGCTTCTTCGTCGGCCAGACGATGAAGGCGATGGGCGGCAAGGCCAATCCGGCGGTGGTCAACGAGTTGCTGAAGAAGGCGCTCGGCTGACGCTGACAAGATGACGACGATCGAGCTCGACGGGCAGGGGTGGCGGAGCAGGGCGGATTTCTACGCCGCGCTGCTGCCGCGGCTCGGTGCGGAACCGTGGGTCGGCGGCAATCTGGATGCGCTGTTCGATTGTCTCGGCGGCGGAATCGCGGCGCTCGCGCCGCCGTACGAGGTGATCGTCCGCCATGTCGGCGATATGCCGCCCGACGAGCTTGCCTATGTGCGGCGCGCGGAGCAGGTGTTCGACGATGCCCGTGCCGAGTTCGGGCGGGACGTGCGGTTGCGGTTCGCGTGAGCGCTGGGAGAGCAGGGATGATCGGTTTCGTTCGGGTCGCCACGTTTGCCTTGTCGCTCTTTGCAATGCCGGTGGCGGCGCAACAGGCGGCACCCGCCGCGCCGGTGCCTGCGGCGCAGCCGGTGCCGACGCTGCCGAGGGTCGCGTTCGAGACCAGCGTCGGGCGGTTCGTGATCGAGGCGGATGTGGTGCATGCGCCGATCAGCGCGGGAAATTTCCTTAGATATGTCGACGGCAAGCGGCTCGATGGGGTGAGCTTCTATCGTGCGGTGAAGATCGGCGAGCATTTCGGCTTCGTGCAATTCGGGCCGGACGGCGACGCCAAGCGCATCCTGCCGCCGATCAAGCATGAGCCGACGACGCAGACGGGGATAAAGCACACCGACTTCACCGTCTCGACCGCGCGGTTCGCGCCGGGCAGCGCGCGCGGCGAGTTCACGATCAGCGTCGGCGACCAGCCGTCGTTCGATGCGGACCCGAGCAAGCCGGGCGACAACCTCGGTTATGCGGCGTTCGGGCATGTCGTCGAGGGGCAGGACACGATCCTCAAGGTGTTCGACGCGCCGGTGTCGCCGACCGCGACGCTGCGCGGGGCGTTCAAGGGCGAGGTACCGGTGACCAAGGTGACGATCCTCACCGCGCGGCGGGTGAAATAGGGAGGGTAAATTCCTCCCCCGCGGGCAGGGGTATCGCATAGGGGCGATCGGGTCGCGGCACCGGCTTTCCCATCCCCGTCATGTCGGACTTGATCTGGCATCCCGCTTCTTCGCACCGTCCAAAGAAGAAGCGGGACCCCGGCACAAGGCCGGGGTGACGGGGTGGATTTGGAGCGCGAACGACTTATGGAGATGCCATATGCCAAAGTCCTCCCCCGCCAGGGGGAGGTGGCAGTGCGAAGCACTGACGGAGGGGGAGGATACGGCGCATGGTGTCGTATGCGGCAACGCCCCCTCCACCACCGGCCTGCGGCCGGCGGTCCCCCTCCCCCGCTAAAGCGAGGGAGGATTTAGATGCCATCATCGTGAGCGTTATGAACTAAACGCTTGTGGTTCCCGCATAGCTCGAATGTCTTGCGCTCGGCTCGGAAGCCTTGCGCGCCAATGCCCTTCGACAGGCTCAGGGCGAAGGGGGGGCGACCCCAAAAAAGGCGGCCCTGGAGGGCCGCCTCGTCATTGTTGCGTGAGGTCCTGGTTCTTGACCTCGCCGCCGGTGCCGCTGTTGCCGTCGAAGGCGCCGGTGTCGGTGAAGCGCGAGGGTTCCTCGCCGCCTTCGCCGCGGGCGACCGCGTCGGCGCGGGCTTCGACCGCCTGTTCGATGTCGCTGCGCTCGTCCTCACGGGCGTCCGGATTGCTGTCCGGTGCGTCTTCGGGGAGGGCGTTGGGGTCGGTGCTCATCGTCAGATCTCCGCCGGCTGCGAGGTGCCGGGGTCGGTCGCGGGGATGCCGGGCGAGGGGACGTCGACGTCCGGTGCGGGCGTCTGGATCTCGGGCGGCGGCGAATCCGGCTGGACCGGCTGCGACTCGGGGATCGGCGTTTCGGGTGGGGGCTGGGTTGCCATGTCGGTCTCTCCTTCATATGACCCAACGTTCCGGGTGCGCGCCGGTTGCCTCTTCGCTTGCCCCCGGGCGCTACGCTGGTATAGACGCGCGCCCAACGGCGGGTCCTTTGTGCGGGCGTGGCGGAATTGGTAGACGCAGCAGGTTTAGGTCCTGCCATCGCAAGATGTGGGGGTTCGAGTCCCTTCGCCCGCACCAGTCCCGCCGCTTTCGGGCGGGACGGCAGCCTTAATGAATTTCCGTCAGATTTCTCAAGATTGAAGGCCGAACATGCAGACTGTCGAGACGTTGAACGAGGGCCTGAAGCGTGCCTACACGCTGACCATCACCGCCAAGGACATCGATGCCAAGGTCGATGCCGAGGTGAAGCGCATCGCGCCGCAGGTGAAGATGCCCGGCTTCCGCCCCGGCAAGGTTCCGGCCAATCTCGTCCGCAAGATGCACGGTGAATCGCTCGCCGCCGACGCGCTCAACAGCGCGATCCAGCAGGGCGTGCAGCAGCTCATCGCCGACAAGGCGCTGCGTCCCGCGATGCAGCCTTCGGTCGCGCTCAACGATGATTACGCGCCCGGCCAGGATGCCGCGGTCACGGTCGAGCTGGAAGTGCTGCCGGCGGTGCCCGCGCCGGCGATCGATTCGCTCAAGCTCGAGCGGCTGACCGTGCCGGTCGCCGACGAGTTGGTCGACGAGCAGCTGCAGAAGTTCGCCGACCAGTCGAAGAAGTGGGATGACGCCGACGACAAGGCCGCCGAGATGGGCGACCTCGTCACCGTCGACTTCGTCGGCAAGACCGCGGACGGCGTCGCCTTCGACGGCGGCACCGGCACCGACATGGGCGTCGAGCTCGGCTCGGGCCGGCTGATCCCGGGGTTCGAGGAGCAGCTCGTCGGCGTGACGCTGGGCGAGGAGAAGGTGCTCAACGTGACCTTCCCCGAGGATTACGGCGCCAAGGACCTCGCCGGCCAGCCCGCGACGTTCGAGATCACCGTCAAGAAGATCCAGGTCGCCGCCGAGAGCGCGATCGACGAAGACCTCGCCAAGAACCTCGGCCTCGAAAGCCTCGAGCAGCTGCGCGGCCTGATCAAGGGTCAGATCGAGCAGGAGCATAACGGCCTGACGCGGACCCACATGAAGCGCAAGCTGCTCGACCAGCTCGCCGAGGGGCACGATTTCGAAGTGCCGCCGTCGATGGTCGAGGCCGAGTTCGCGCAGATCTGGCAGCAGCTGGAGCATGAGGCGACGCACGAGGAAGATCCCGCCGCGGCGCTCGCCGAGATGGAAGCCGAGCGCGACGATTATCGCAAGATCGCCGAGCGCCGCGTGCGTCTGGGCCTGCTCCTGTCGGAAATCGGCCAGGCGAACGGCGTCGAGGTCAATCAGCAGGAAATGAACCGGCTGATCGCGCAGGCCGCGCAGCAATATCGCGGCGAGGACCAGCAGCGCTTCATCCAGTACGTCCAGCAGGAGCCGATGGCGGCCGCCCAGCTGCGTGCGCCGCTGTACGAGGACAAGGTCGTCGACTTCCTGTTCGACAAGGCCGAAGTGACCGACCGCGAAGCGACCCGCGAGGAGCTGGAAGCCGCGATCGAGAGCGAGGACGGTTTCGCGACCGGCACGCACACGCACGATCACGACAACCACAAGCCCAAGGCGAAGAAGGCCGCGGGCGAGCCCAAGCCGAAGAAGGCTGCCGCCAAGAAGCCGGTCGCCGAGGGTGACAATGCGGCGACCGAGACGCCGGCCGAGGACGCCGCTGCCGAGGGCGCTGCCGAGGCACCCGCCAAGAAGCCGCGCGCCAAGAAGGCCGCCGCGCCGGTCGAGGCCGAGACCGCGGTGACCGAATCGTCGCCGGTCGCGGCGGAAGCCGCGGAGGGCACCGAGGCTGCCGACGCACCGGCGAAGAAGCCGCGGGCGAAGAAGGCCGCCGCGTCGAGCGAGGGCTGAGACTGATTGGGGAGGGGGCGGCGTCCCCTTCCCGCCATTGTCATCCCCGCGCAGGCGGGGATCCAGACGCGCAGCTCCCCGATGGAGCCGCAGCGTCAGCGTCTATGGATCCCCGCCTGCGCGGGGATGACGAACGGGATGGTGCGGGCGGTCCCGCACCCTTGCTGACCCAAAGAGGACAGACGTGACGCAACCGACGATCGCAGTCCTGCTGCCCTGCTATAACGAGGCCGCGGCGATCGCGCAGACCGTCGCCGGCTTCCGCGCCGCGCTGCCGGGTGCGACCGTCTACGTCTACGACAACAATTCGACCGACGACACCGTCGCGGTCGCGCGCGCTGCGGGTGCGATGGTCCGCACCGAGCGCATCCAGGGCAAGGGCAATGTCGTCCGCCGGATGTTCGCCGATATCGACGCCGACGTCTATGTGATGGCCGATGGCGATGCGACCTATGACGCCGCCTCCGCCCCGGCGCTGGTCGCGCGCCTGTTCGACGAGCAATGCGACATGGTGGTCGGCAGCCGGATCAGCCAGGTGCAGGAGAGCTATCGGCGCGGGCATCGCTTCGGCAACGCCCTGCTCACCGGCATGCTCGCGCGGCTGTTCGGGCGCAGCTTCACCGATATCCTGTCGGGCTATCGCGTCTTCTCGCGCCGCTTCGTCAAGAGCTTCCCGTCGCTGTCGTCGGGGTTCGAGATCGAGACCGAGATCAGCGTCCACGCGCTCGAACTCAAGATGCCCTGCGCCGAGATCGAAACGCCTTATTATGCGCGTCCCGAGGGTTCGGCGTCGAAGCTGAGCACCTATGGCGACGGCTTCCGCATCCTCAACACCATCCTGACCTTGTACCGGATCGAGCGGCCGCTGCTGTTCTTCGGCACGATCGGCGCGGTGTTCGCCGCGATCGGCGTGGCGATGAGCGTGCCGCTGGCGATCACCTATATGCACACGCACCTGGTGCCGCGCTTCCCGACCGCGATCCTGATCACCGGGCTGATGATCATCGCCGCGTTGTGCGGGTTCGCCGGGCTGATCCTCGATACCGTGGTGCGCGGCCGGCGCGAGGTGCGCCGGCTCGCCTATCTCGCCCAACCCGCCCCGACCGCCGGGGCTTGAACTCCCCCGCCGGAGCGCCGATGTTGGCGATCTTCGGGGCATATAGAGAGATTTTCATGCATAATCCGTTCGAGACCGGCGACTTCATGAGCCCGATGGCCAATGCCGGCCTTGGTTTGCAGCAGACCCAGTCGGGTCTCGTGCCGATCGTCATCGAACAGTCGAACCGCGGCGAGCGTTCGTTCGACATCTTCAGCCGCCTGCTGCGCGAGCGGATCATCTTCGTCACCGGCGGCGTCGAGGACGGCATGGCCAGCCTCATCACCGCGCAGCTGCTCTTCCTCGAGTCCGAGAACCCGAAGAAGGACATCTTCATGTACATCAACTCGCCGGGCGGCGTCGTCACGGCGGGCATGGCGATCCACGACACGATGCAATATATCCGTCCCCGCGTCGGCACGGTGTGCATCGGTCAGGCCGCCTCGATGGGCAGCTTCCTGCTCGCCAGCGGCGAGCCGGGCATGCGCGTGGCGCTGACCAATGCGCGGATCATGATCCACCAGCCGTCGGGCGGCGCGCAGGGCATGGCCAGCGACATCGAGATCCAGGCGAAGGAAATCCTGCGCATCCGTGCGCGGATGAACCAGCTGTACGCGCAATATACCGGTCAGCCGATCGAGGAGATCGAGCGCCGGATGGATCGCGACACGTTCCTAGAAGCGCATGAAGCCAAGGAGTTCGGCCTGGTCGACGAGGTGTTCGACAAGCGTCCGAGCCCCTCGGAAGACGTTGCCCAAGCGGCATAAAGGCGCAGTTCCGCGCCCGGCCGTGCCGTTAGGGACGTTTGGGCGTTGTGGTTTGCGTAACGGCCGGTCTACGATGGCCGGCCTCACCAGCGGGGCCTCACCCGCGACAAGGAAGTTTGAATGACGAAACTGAGCGGTGGCGACTCGAAGAGCACCCTCTACTGCTCGTTCTGCGGCAAGTCGCAGCACGAGGTTCGGAAGCTGATTGCCGGACCCACCGTGTTCATCTGCGACGAGTGCGTCGAGCTGTGCAACGACATCATCCGTGAGGAGACGAAGTCGGCCCTGGTGTCCAAGAAGGACGGCGGCGTGCCGACTCCGCAGGAAATCTGCGACGTCCTCGACGATTACGTCATCGGCCAGAAGCGCGCCAAGCGCGTGCTGTCGGTGGCGGTGCACAACCATTACAAGCGCCTCAACCACGGCGCCAAGGGTGCCGACGTCGAGCTGAGCAAGTCGAACATCCTGCTCGTCGGGCCGACCGGCTGCGGCAAGACGCTGCTCGCGCAGACGCTGGCGCGCATCCTCGACGTGCCGTTCACGATGGCGGACGCGACGACGCTGACCGAGGCGGGTTACGTCGGCGAGGACGTCGAGAACATCATCCTCAAGCTGCTCCAGGCGTCCGACTATAACGTCGAGCGGGCGCAGCGCGGCATCGTCTATATCGACGAGATCGACAAGATCAGCCGTAAGGCGGAAAACCCGTCTATCACCCGCGACGTGTCGGGCGAGGGCGTGCAGCAGGCGCTGCTCAAGCTGATGGAAGGCACCACCGCGAGCGTACCGCCGCAGGGCGGGCGCAAGCATCCGCAGCAGGAATTCCTGCAGGTCGACACGACGAACATCCTGTTCATCTGCGGCGGCGCCTTCTCGGGCCTCGAGAAGATCATCGGCGACCGTTTGCAGGGCAAGTCGATCGGTTTCGGCGCCTATGTGGCGGCGCCCGAGGAGAAGCGCACCGGCGAGCTGCTGCGCCAGACCGAGCCCGAGGATCTGCTCAAGTTCGGCCTGATCCCCGAATTCGTCGGCCGTCTGCCGGTGATCGCGACGTTGGAGGATCTCGACATCCCGGCGCTGGTCAAGATCCTGTCCGAGCCGAAGAACGCTTTGGTAAAGCAATATCAGAAGCTGTTCGAGATGGAGCAGGTCGAGCTCGACTTCACCGACGACGCGCTGGTGACGGTCGCCAAGAAGGCGATCGAGCGCAAGACCGGCGCGCGCGGGCTGCGTTCGATCCTCGAATCGATCCTGCTCGACACGATGTTCGACCTGCCCGGCATGGACGGCGTCGACGAGGTGATGATCGACAAGGACGTGATCGAAGGCCGCAAGGAACCGATCCGCGTCTATGCCGAGAAGAAGAAGGACGGGGCGGGCGCTGCTGCCTGATCCATTCGCCTTTGGATGAGATGGGGGCGTCGCGCGAGCGGCGCCCCTTTTTCGTGGGGCGGTGGCCGATCGCGACCCCAGCGGGTACGGCTATCGTACAGGGCCGGGGTGGTGAGGTTCAATCGGCTTTCTCTTTCTATCCGTCACCACGTACTAGTTCCGGGGTCCACCGGGCCGCGGGAGACGAGTGGGTTCTCAAGCCGCTCTCCTCGCCACAGGGTGGACCCCGGAACTACGCAGGATCGACCTTCAGTCGAATTCCTCCCCCTGGCGGGGGAGGAATTGTCATCGTCCACGAGTTGAATGTTGATCGGCCCTAGTCCGGGGTGAAGGGGCGGGTGTCGGGCAAAGGGGCATATTTATGGCACGCCCGCAAAGAATAGCCGCATCGCCTCATCCGGGGTTAACGCGGGCCGGCGCAGACGGCGGGCGACAAACGACGGAGCGACGATGGCAACGACACGGATCGAGACCGCACCCGGCCTCAGCCCGGCATGGTACGAGGGCAGGGGGCCGCTCGCCATCCTGCCGCCGCTGCTGTTCCGCGACCGGCGGGCGTGGCTGGCGGTCCTCGTCGGGTGGCTGCTGACGATCGTCGGCAGCATCGCGCTGAGCACGGCGATCGAGCATCTCGTGCCGGGCAACGCCGGGCCGGATCTCGGCGATACCTCGGGGCCGATGAAGCTGTTCCTCGTCGCGGGGTTCAGTCCCGTGGTCGAGACGCTGATCATGGCGGGCGTCCTCAGCCTGTTGCTGCGCTGGCTGAGCGGGTGGCAGGCGGTGCTCGCGAGCAGCGCCTTGTGGGGGATCGCGCACAGCCTCGCCTCGCCGTGGTGGGGGGCGGTGATCTGGTGGCCGTTCCTGATCTTCTCGACGCTCTACGTCACCTGGCGGCCGCGCGGCTTCTGGTGGGCGATCGGGGTCGTGGTGGCGGTGCACGTGCTGCAGAACCTGTTCCCGGCGATCCTGCTCGTCATGGGCGACTGACCGGCGCCGGCGAAACAGGCGTGGCGCCCGGCGCGCGCGCGGCCTAGACCGTGGCGATGCCAGAAAGACGAGCCGGACCATGACCTTATCGGAACGCTATCATCGCGACGGCCATGTCGGCCTGCCGCAATTGTTCGTGCCCGAGGTGCTGCTCGCTTTCTATCGGATGATGCAGACCGACCTGCAGGCGGCGGGGCGGCCGTTGCAGAGCTTCACCGCGCGCGGGCCGTTGCTGCGCCAGCCGGCGATCGAGGTCTATGCGTTCCAATATGCGCCGATGCTCACCTTCCTCTGGGGGCTGACGCCGCGGGTCGCCGAGGTGGTGGGGCGCGAACTGCTGCCGACCTATGCCTATTTCCGCGCCTATCAGCAGGGCGACGTCTGCCGCGTGCATTCGGATCGGCAAGCGTGCGAACACAGCCTGTCGCTGACTATCGCTTATGGTGACGACCGGCCGTGGGCGCTGTCGGTCGCGACCGAGCGCACCGAGGTGCCGCAGCCGCAGGTCTCGGAGGATTTCGGGGCGCAACCCTATGCATCGGTGGCGATGCAGCCGGGCGACGGGGTGCTGTATCAGGGGACGCATCACCGGCACGGGCGGCTCGAGGCCAATCCCAATAGCTGGTCGGCGCACCTCTTCCTGCATTGGGTCGAGAAGGACGGGCGCTATCGCGATCAGGCGTTCGACCGGCCGGCGCAGGCGCGGGCCGCGCAGGGACGATGAGGGAGGCCCGGCGGCGCTTCCGACGCCGCCGGGTCCAGTCGATCAGGGCTTGCCGATCTGGTCGGTCTGCGCGCCGCTGTCCGGACGGGCGGGCCCGAGGATCGGTTCCTCGCCGAGCGGCTCGTTACGGAACACGGTATATTCGCCCTTGCCGTCGACCGAGGGGCCGCTGGTCCAGCGTCCTCCCGGGAAGGTGCCGTCGACCGAGGTGGCGTAGAAATTATAGTTGTTCTGATTGTCTTCCTCGCTCTCCGGGAAGCTGTTCGGAACGGGGGCCTGAACGGTCATGCCACCGAGTTCCTCGACCACCGCGAGCCATTGATTCTGGTGCATCGTGTCGCGGGCGATCATATAGTGGAGCATCTTCTTCATGCCCTCGTCATGCGCCGCGTTGAACAGGCGGACGGCGAGCACGCGGCCCGTGCTTTCCGCTGCGACGTTCGCATACATGTCCGCCGCAATATTGCCGCTGGCGTAGATGTGGCTCATGTTGAAGGGCACGCCGTCGGAATCGATCGGCATCGCGGCGAGGCCGCTCGACAGCAGATTCTTGTGGATCAGCCCTTCGATGATGTGGCGCGGGCGTTCGCCGCCCATCACCGCGCCGACGATCCCGTCGGCTGCGCCCTCTTCCTGCAAGGAGGCAGGGGCCTTGTCGAGGTTGAGCGCGACCGCGGTGGCGAGCATCTCGATATGGCCGATCTCTTCGGTCGCGGTGTGCAACAGCATGTCGCGGTAGCGCGTATCCCGCGCACGATTGCCCCACGCCTGAAAGAAATATTGCATGCAGACGCGAATCTCGCCTTCCACGCCGCCGATCGCCTGTTGCAGCATGCGCGCGAACTGCGGGTCCGGCTTTTCGACGGTGACGGGATATTGCAGGCGCTTGTCGTGATAATACATGGCGGGGTCTCCGGATGTTCGGGAAGAAACATGTCGGCCTCGCACCGACCCTGACCTAACCGACGACGACGCCATGGGTTTGATGCGCAGGTAGAACAAAACTTAACAATCGTAATAACTTAGATCATCACCCGGACATCTTGCCGGGTACGTCGCGTCTGCTCTTGATCCGTATCAAAGTGTTAATGGCGGCGCTTCGCTGCGATCGATACGGACCTTTTGCGTACGCGGAAGCATTGGCTTTGCGTAACGATCCGGAGGAGACAGCATGACCGTAACCAAGGGCTGGATAGGGCTACCGCCTTGGGCGATCCTGTTCCCGGCGCTCGGCGTGCCGGTGGTGCTGCTGTCGGTCTATGCGGTGGGAACGATCGGTACGATCGTCGCCGCGATCGTGCTGATCGGCGCCGTCGTGGCGGCGGTGCATCACGCGGAAGTGGTCGCGCATCGCGTCGGCGAGCCGTTCGGAACGCTGGTATTGGCGATCGCGGTGACGGTGATCGAGGTGTCGCTGATCGTCTCGCTGATGCTGTCGGGCTCAGGCGACGTCGCCGCGCTGGCGCGCGACACAGTGTTCGCGGCGATCATGATCATCCTGAACTTCATCATCGGGCTGTGCCTGCTGACCGGCGGGATCAAGCATGGCGAGCAACGCTTCACGTTGCGCGGGATCAGCGCCGCGCTGGCGACGCTCGCCGCGCTGGTCGTGCTGTCGCTGATCCTGCCCAATTACACGACGAGCGCGGCAGGGCCGACCTATGCGCCGTCGCAACTGATCTTCGTCGCGATCGTCAGCCTGGTGCTCTACGGCACGTTCGTGCTGGTGCAGACGGTGCGGCATCGCGACTATTTCCTGCCCGCCGGCGACATCGCGCAGGAAGAACATGCGCCGCCGCCGAACGACCGCACCGCATGGACCGCGTTCGGCATCCTGCTGGTCGCATTGGTCGTGGTGGTATTGCTCGCCAAAGGATTGTCGGCGCAGGTCGAGGCGGCGATCCTCGCCGCCGGGCTGCCGCTGGCGATCGTCGGCGTGGTGATCGCGGCGCTGGTGCTCGCGCCGGAGAGCCTCGCCGCCTACAATGCGGCGCGGCGCGACCGGTTGCAGACCAGCCTCAACCTCGCTTTGGGGTCGGCGCTGGCGACGATCGGGCTGACCATTCCGGCGGTGGCGATCGTCAGCCTGGTGCTCGGCCTGCCGCTGGCGCTGGGGATCGGCGCGAAGAGCATGACGCTGCTGGCGCTGTCGCTGTTCGTGACGACGATCTCGCTGGGCACCGGGCGGACGACGGTGCTGCAGGGGGTGGTGCATCTGGTGATCTTCGCGGCGTATCTGTTCACCACGGTGGTGCCGTAGGGGCCGTACATTCAGGATGTTGGACATAAATCCTCCCCCGCCAGGGGGAGGTGGCAGGCCGAAGGCCTGACGGAGGGGGAGGACACGCAACGCAAGACGTCGCTTACCTCCCCTTCCGTCACGGCTTCGCCGCGCCACCTCCCCCTGGCGGGGGAGGATTTTGAGTGAATGTCGTTCCGACTAGATCAGCCCCGGCACGAAGCGCTTCACGCGTGCCGCATAGGCTTCGTAGGTCGCGCCGAACATCGCCTGCAGCAATCGCTCCTCGATGCGGACGCGCAGCCACGTGCCCAGCGCGTAAACCGGCAGGGCCAATGTCAGGCGGGGGAGGTGGCCCAGCGCCAACGCGAGCGCGATCACCACCAGCGCGAGTGCGGTGTAGATCGGGTGGCGCATCCGGGCGAAGGGGCCGGTGGTGATCAGGGCATGATCGGCGCGGGTGCGCGCGACGAGGCTCCAGTTGCGGCCCATCGCCGCGGTCGCCCAGACGAAGAGGGTGAGCGCCGCGGCGAGCAGCGCTGCGGTTAGCGCCGCCTGCACCAGCGCCGCGGACCCGAGCGGGTCGAGCGTCGCCCGTACCGGGCCGCTCGCGGCGATGACGCCGCCGAGGCCTTGAATTGCGATGCCGATCAGCGACGCCGCGTCGCGCCGGCTGCCGCGTTCGGCCGGGCGTCGCCAGCGCCGCGCGACGAGCGCGACCGCGAACAGCAAAAGCCCGGTCGCCAGCGCCGCCAATGCGGGCAGGCCGGCGGCATGGCTCATCGCGGGCGCTGGCGGCTGGCGAGCCACAGGCCGCCGGCGATCTGCGCGAGCGCATAGAGTTGCCGCCGGCCCGGCCGGTCGACGAACGGCGCGACCGTCTTCTCGGCGCCGAGCGATTTTTCCTTCCACAGATCGACGTGGCGCCGCGGCTGGAGGAGGCCGACGAGGCCGTCGCCGACCATGAAGATCGCCGCCATCTCGGCGGCACGCGCGGTCCAGGGCTGGGTCGTCATCGCGGGCTCCTCGGTCATTTGGGTTTGGGCTGCGCGGCCTTCCACGCCTGATAGGCGTCGATCGCATCGTCCTGCCTGAGCACGCGCGCCATCGGGTCGACGACGACGTGCGCGCCCGCCGGCACGGTGATCGTCGCGACGCCGCCGGTCATCGCCACCTTCTGGACGACGTCGTCGACCGACACCTCGACCGGCAGCGGGAAGGGCTTGTTGGTCGGCGAGGTCCATTTCAGCGTGAGCTGCGTCGCGTTGCGCGTCGCGGTCAGCTTGGGCAGCGCCGCCTGGTAAAGGTAGACGTCGAAGAACCATTGCCAATCCTGCCCCGTCACCTGCTTGACGTAGCCGATGAACTCGGGCGTCGTGCGGAACAACGGCTGGAAATTGCCCGGCGCGGGATCGGCGCGGCCGTAGACGGTCCAGCGCAGGATCTCGTCGAACTGCCTGTCGCCGATCGCGTTGCGCAGCGTGTGGAGCACCCACGCGCCCTTGTAATAGATGTCGCCGCCGCGGCCGGGCGAGGTCTTGTAGACGTCGTCGGCGGTCTGCGGCTTGCCGGCGACCAGCGCCGACTGGTTGAGGATCTTCGGCCGCATGTCGAGCATCATCGCCGCATAGCGCGCGTCGCCGTCGCGCCAGCGGCCGTAGAGCGGCTGCATATATTCGGTGAAGCCTTCGTGCATCCAGAAGTCGTCCCAATTGGGCGCGGTCATCTGGTTGGCGAACCATTCGTGGCCGAATTCGTGCTGGAACAGCCAGTCGAACCCCTCGGGCGCCTTGGCATATTCGTTGCCGTAGGCGTTGATCGTCTGGTGCTCCATGCCCTTGTGCGGGGTCTCGACCACGCCGACCTTCTCGTTCGCCCAGGGGTAGGGGCCGACGACGCTTTCGTAGAAGTCGAGCGTCGGCGCGAATTCGGCGAACAGCTTCCCCGCTTTGTCCTTCTCGCCGGGCAGATACCAATAATACATCGGTATCTCGTTGCCGTATTTGCTCTTGTAGGTGCCGGTCAGCTCCTCATACGGGCCGACGTTGAGCGCGATCGTATAGGGATTGGGGTGCGCGACCTCCCAGTTCCAGGTGCTGCGGCCATCGTCGAGATGATCGACGCCGAGCAATTTGCCGTTCGACGGCGCCTTCAGCCCCTTGGGCACGGTGATGTGGAGCGTCACCTTCTGCGGCTCGTAGGTCGGATAGTCGATGCACGGCCAGAACAGGTCGCAGCCCTCGCCCTGCACCGCGGTGGCGATCCACGGGCTGCCGTCGGGCGTCTTGGCCCAGACGAAGCCGCCGTCCCACGGCGCGCGCACCGCGGTATGCGGGCGGCCACCATACGTGATCTTGACGGTGAGCTTGGCGTCCTTGGCGGCCTTCTTGACCAATTTGATCGTCATCCGGCCTTCGGGGTTGCTGAACCCCGCCGAATCGACGCCGTCGACGGTCACCGCGGTGACGGTGAAATTCTTGTCGAGATCGACGACCAGCCGGTCGATCCGCTCCTTGGCGGTGAAGACGAGCGTCGCGGTGGCGTTGATCACCTCGCGCTCGGGATCGACCTCGAACTGCAGGTCCGCGGTGTCGAACGTCACCTTCTTCTGCGCGGCGTCGAGCGGCCCGCCCGAGGCGGCGGTCTGCGCGCTGAGCGGCGGCTTGCCCGGTTCGGCGGCATAAGCGCTGGCCGACAGCAGCAATAGGGCGGCGAACGGCAGGCGTAGCGGCATTCTGTACTCCCGGATGGAAGCGGCGGGTTTCGGCGCTCGGCCGAAGGATGACAAGTCCCGCCGTGCCGTACGCGCGACGATTGATGGATACGCCCCGATCCCCATATAGAGTATCAAAGCCACCCCGTTCGAAGTGGCGCCGGAGTATCCATGATCACATTCCCCGTTCTGCCGCTGCGCGACATCGTCGTGTTCCCGCACATGATCGTGCCGCTGTTCGTCGGACGCGACAAATCGGTCGCCGCGCTGGAAGCGGCGATGGGCGCGGACAAGGAGATCTTCCTCGTCGCGCAGCTCGATCCGGCCGAGGACGATCCCGGCCGCGAGGATCTGTACGAGGTCGGCGTCACCGCCACCGTGCTGCAATTGCTGAAGCTGCCCGACGGCACCGTGCGCGTGCTGGTCGAGGGCAAGGCGCGGGGCCGGCTGGGCGAGCTGTCGGAGGGCGACGGCTATCTGCAGTCGACGGTCGAGATGCTGGAGGAGCGCGAGGCGGAGGGCGTCGAGGTCGAGGCGCTGATGCGCTCGGCGGTCGAGCAGTTCGAGACCTATGCCAAGCTCAACAAGAAGCTGCCCGCCGAAACCGCGCAGCAGCTCGGCGAGATCGTCAAGGCCTCGAAGCTCGGCGATGCGATCATGGCCAACGTGCAGGTCAAGGTCGCCGACAAGCAGGCGCTGCTGGTCGAGCTCGATCCGGTCAAGCGGCTGGAGATGGCCTATGCGCTGATGGAGGGCGAGCTCGGCGTGCTGCACGTCGAGAAGAAGATCAAGAGCCGCGTCAAGCGCCAGATGGAGAAGACGCAGCGCGAATATTATCTCAACGAGCAGTTGAAGGCGATCCAGCGCGAGCTGGGCAATAGCGACGACGAGAGCGACGGCGACGAGATCGCCGAGCTGACGCAGAAGATCGCGACGCTGAAGCTCAGCAAGGAAGCGCGCAGCAAGGCGACGTCGGAGCTGAAGAAGCTCAAGACGATGGCGCCGATGAGCGCCGAGGCGACCGTCGTGCGCAACTACCTCGACGTGCTGCTCGGCCTGCCCTGGGGCAAGAAGTCCAAGATCAAGAAGGACATCGCCGCGGCGCAGGCGGTGCTGGACGAGGATCATTACGCGCTGGAGAAGGTCAAGGACCGGATTGTCGAATATCTCGGCGTGCAGGCGCGCACCAACAAGCTGAAGGGGCCGATCCTGTGCCTCGTCGGCCCGCCGGGCGTCGGCAAGACCAGCCTCGGCAAGTCGATCGCCAAGGCGACGGGCCGCGAGTTCATCCGCCAGTCGCTGGGCGGCGTGCGCGACGAAGCCGAAATCCGCGGCCATCGCCGTACGTACATCGGCTCGCTGCCGGGCAAGATCGTCACCAACCTCAAGAAGGCCGGCACGTCCAACCCGCTGTTCCTGCTCGACGAGATCGACAAGCTCGGCCAGGATTTTCGCGGCGACCCGGCGTCGGCGCTGCTCGAGGTGCTCGACCCGGAACAGAACGGCAAGTTCAACGACCATTATCTCGAGATCGACATCGATCTGTCCGACGTGATGTTCGTCTGCACCGCCAACACGCTCAACCTGCCGCAGCCGTTGCTCGACCGGATGGAGATCATCCGCCTCGAAGGCTATACCGAGGACGAGAAGGTCGAGATCGCCAAGGGCCATCTGATTGAGAAGCAGATCGAGGCGCACGGCCTGAAGCCCGGCGAGTTCACGCTGACCGACGACGGGCTGCGCGCGCTGATCCAGAAATACACGCGCGAGGCGGGCGTACGCACGCTCGAGCGCGAGATCGCGCGGCTGGCGCGCAAGGCTTTGCGCCAGATCCTGGAGGGCAAGGTGACGAGCGTCACGGTGACGCCCGACAATCTCGGCGAGTTTGCGGGCGTGCAGAAATTCCGCCACGGGCTCGGCGAGACCGAGCATCAGATTGGTGCGGTCACTGGGCTCGCCTGGACCGAGGTCGGCGGCGAATTGCTGACGATCGAGAGCGTCACCGTGCCCGGCAAGGGCGCGGTCAAGACCACGGGTACGCTGGGCGACGTGATGAAGGAATCGGTGCAGGCCGCCTTCAGCTTCGTCCAGGCGCGCAGCCCGAGCTATGGCATCAAGCCGTCGCTGTTCCACCGCAAGGACATCCACATCCATCTGCCCGAGGGTGCGGTGCCCAAGGACGGGCCGTCGGCGGGCATCGGCCTGGTCGTCTCGATCGTCTCGACGCTGACCGGCGTTTCGGTGAAGAAGGACGTGGCGATGACCGGCGAGGTCACGCTCCGCGGCCGCGTGCTGCCGATCGGCGGGCTCAAGGAAAAGCTGCTCGCGGCGCTGCGCGGCGGCATCACCACGGTGCTGATCCCGCAGGAAAACGAGAAGGATCTCGCCGACATCCCGCAGAACATCAAGGACGGGCTGACCATCGTGCCGGTCGCGCACGTCGACGAGGTGCTCAAGCTGGCGCTGACCGAACCCCTGTCCGCAATCGAATGGACGGACGCCGATGAACTCGCCGCATTGCCGCCGGCGGGGGTTGCACCTGCGGGCGGTGAGTTGCATCACTGACCCAAAGGCGGCTAGGCCGTCGTTAACGTTTTGAAACCGCTGCGCCTTACACAGCGCAGCGGTATCGATTGACTCTGCCGGTCGGGGCGGCCTTACTGGTCGTTCTGGCTTGGCAATGATTCTTCTTAAGGTTCGAAGGGGGCAGTATTCCATGAACAAGCAAGAGCTGATCGCGACGGTCGCGGACACCTCGGGGCTCGCCAAGGGCGACGCGATCAAGGCGGTGGAAGCGGTGTTCGACGCGATCACGGACAGCTTGAAGAAGGGCGACGAGGTTCGCCTGGTGGGGTTCGGCACCTTCTCCGTCTCCAAGCGCAAGGCGTCGCAGGGCCGCAATCCCCGCACGCTGGAGCCGATGACGATCAAGGCGTCCAACCAGCCCAAGTTCAAGGCCGGCAAGGGCCTGAAAGATTCGGTGAACTGAGACTGGACAGCGGCGGCGGCTGCCCGTAAAGGCCCGCCTCCGACAAGTTTCGGGCGCGTAGCTCAGCGGTAGAGCACACCCTTCACACGGGTGGGGTCACAGGTTCAATCCCTGTCGCGCCCACCATATCAGCCCGTCCGGTCGCACGATCGGCGGGCTTTTTGGTTTCCGGCGCCGGGGCGTTGCGGCGTGCAGGCCGAGGCCGGCGCGGTTCCCGGTTCCTTTTGGTCGTTGCGGATCGGGAACAATCGTCTGATCTCCGGATTAAGCTCTTCAGTTCAAAGGGAGAGAGATCATGGTAGACTATACGACCGACCGTAACGGCGACCGCGTCATCGTCGAGCGTCGCGGCGGCGCGGGCCGCGTGCTGGCGATCGTGGCGGTGGTGGCGATCATCATCGTCGCCCTGCTGTTCCTGACCGGCTTCTGGAGCGCGGACGTTACCAAGAAGGGCTCGCTGCCGACCGTCGACGTCAGCGCCAAGGGCGGTTCGCTGCCGGCGGTGGATCTCGACTCGAAAAAGGTCGTCGTCGGCACCAAGGAAACCACGGTCGAAGTGCCCAAGGTCAAGACCGAGAAGGAAACCGTCTCGGTTCCCGCGATCGGCGTGACGGACGGCAAGAAGTAAGCTTGCTGGCTTCGTGACGCGGCGGGCGTCCTCCGGAAGGAGGGCGCCCGTTTTGTGTTGGGGGCGGGGGTATCCGCAACCTGCTTCGTCATGCCGGACTTGATCCGGCATCCCGCTCTCTTCTGCTCGCCGCGGTTGAGCCGCAGAAGAAGAAGCGGGACCCCGGCTCAAGGCCGGGGTGACGGGAAGAGGGTTTGGCTTGTCACGGGTCGTGTGCGATCCGTTCGCGCTGGCGGGGGAGGAATTTCGCTGGCATTCAGTGGCTTGCGTCCCATGCGCCGCGCGGTCCCGGAACCGCCGCCGTAACAAAGTCGTCACATCACCGTCACTGAAACGTCTCCCGAATCTCATTCAGACGTCATTTACCGCTCGTACCGCGGCTCCAGGGAACGGTCGAAGGGGGAGCCTTGGCCGACCGTCACAACGACTATCGACCGGGAGCTTTCGATCATGGCGAGCAACACGCGCATCGGCGCAATCCTCATGGCATCCACCGCCTGCCTGGCGCTTGCCGGCTGCGGCGGCGCCGACAGCGTCGCCTCGCCGGGAGCCGGCAGCGTCGTGATCGTCGCGCCGACCCCGACGCCGACCGCGCCGACCCCGACGCCGACCCCCTCGGCGATCACCGCCGCGCAATTCGCCGCCCCCACGCAGGTCAACACGATCACGATCACCTCCGACGAGCAGCTCGCCATCGTCAACGCGGGCAGCAACAACAACGTCAACGGCGTCGGCTCGACGCTCAACGGCGTCTATCCGGTGTCCGCGACCTCGCTGACCACCGCGGCCGACCCGTCGGCGATCAACGCCTTCTTCACCCGCACCAATTACGTCGGCGCGCTGAGCGGGCCGAGCGACACGAGCTTCCAGGGCTGGACCTGCAACTCGACCGCCGCCGAGTTCGGCGGCAGCGGCGCGCGCTGCACCGCGGTGCCGGCGATCGGCACGCTGGCGAGCGGCGCCGCCTGCCCGGCGGGCACCAACACCGCGACCGGCGCGGCGAACACCGCCACCGCCGCGACGATCGGCGGCTTCAAGGTCTGCGACATCCCGCAGGCGGTCACCACCAGCCTGACGCTGCCGCGCATCGCCGGCATCGCCTATCGCTTCACCGGCCAGACCGAGGTCGGCACCGATCTCGGCGCGACCGGCGGCACCGGCGTAACGCTGACCGTCGAACCCGGCGTCACCGTCTTCGCCAATGCCAACGAATCGACCAACGACCTGCTGCTGGTCAACCGCGGATCGAAGCTCAACGCGATCGGCACCGCCGCGGCGCCGATCATCTTCACCTCGCAGCAGAACGTCAGCTCGGCGACCGGCGAATCGGAAACCAGCCAGGGCCATTGGGGCGGCATCATCCTGCTCGGCCGCGCGCCGACCGCGGTGTGCGCGACCGGCAGCGGCGGCAGCAACGCGACGCCGTGCCAGCTCGCGATCGAGGGCGTCACCGGCCGCTTCTACGGCGGCACCGACACCGCCGATTCGAGCGGCACGATGTCCTACGTCCAGATCCGCTATTCGGGCATCGCGATCAGCGACGGCAACGAGCTGCAGGGCCTGACGCTGGGCGCGACCGGGTCGGGCACCACGCTAGACCATATCCAGAGCCACAATTCGGCGGATGACGGCATCGAGATCTTCGGCGGCACCAGCAACCTGAAATATATCGCGATCACCGGCGCCGACGACGACGGTTTCGACATCGACAACGGCTATCGCGGCTTCATCCAGTTCATGATCGCGGCGCAGCGGACCAGCGGCGCGACCGTCGACAGCTTCTCGACCGAGATCGACTCGAACAACGCCGAGGACCTGCTGCCGCGGACCTTCGCGACCTACGCCAATTTCACCTTCATCCAGACCGCGCTGGCGCCCGCCGCGATCCGCCAGCGTGGCGGCTCCGACATGCGCTTCGTCAACGGCGTGGTGAAGACGGTGAGCAACGTCGCCTGCGTCAACATCATCGCCGGCGAGCAGACCAGCGGCGGGCGCAGCACCGTCCGTCCGGCCGATACGGCGTTGCAGGACTTCGGTCCGCCGTCGTTCAACTCGGTCTATTTCGCCTGCCAGGGCCGCTGAGGCCATGGGGCGCCTGACGGCGCCCCATCCCAGCATTGGTTCCGCAGGTGGCGATCCCGTCACCTGCGGACACCTGTATCCAGACTCCTGATCCGGGATTGACGGTCATGCCGCAGCGGCTCGCTTTCGCCACCCTTCTATTGATGTCCTCCACCCTCGTGGCGCCGGCGGTTCTCGCGCAGACCGCGGGTGGCACCGCCGCGCCGGCACCGCCCCCGGCGCAGACCTCCACGCCCGCGACGTCGAGCCCTGGCGGCGCGACCGATCCGCAGAGCGCGGCGCCGACCGCCACCGATCAGCAGGAGGCACCGGTCGAGGTGTCCGCCCCGGGCATGAACGGCGATGTCGAGGACATCGTCGTCGTCGGCCGCAACATCCCCAACGTCGTCCGCTCGACTCCGCAGATCGTCTCGGTGCTGTCGAGTGCCGATATCGCGCGGACCGGCGAGGGCGACATCGCCGGCGCGCTGACCCGCGTCACCGGCCTGTCGGTGGTCGGCGGCGGCTTCGTCTACGTCCGCGGCCTCGGCGATCGCTATTCCTCGTCGCTGCTCAACGGTTCGCCTTTGCCCAGCCCCGAGCCGCTGCGCCGTTCGGTGCCGCTCGACATCTTCCCGACGACGATCGTCGGTTCGGCGCTGGTCCAGAAGACCTATTCGGTCAATTATCCCGGCGAGTTCGGCGGCGGCGTCATCAATTTGACGACCAAGGCGATCCCCGACAAGAATTTCGTCTCGTTCGGCGCGACCATCTCGGCCGACGACGCGACGACCAGCGAATTGGGCTATACCTATTACGGCGGCGATGCCGACTGGATCGGCTTCGACGACGGCACGCGCAAGGTGCCCGCGTTCATCAAGAATGCGCCCAACGGCAGCGGCATCATCCCCGCCGCGCAGGTCGCGCAGCTCTCCAACGCCTCGACCACGCTGCTCCAGCGCAACAACCAATTGCCGGCGAACTGGTCGGGCGAGATCAGCGGCGGCTCGGTTTACGACATAGGATCTTCGCGGCTCGGCGTGATCGCCTCGCTGAGCGCCAGCAACACCTTCCGCACCCGTTTCGCCAACCAACAGGACAGCGTCTCGGCCGACGGCACGCTGCGCAACGATTTCAGCACCTTGCTGACCGACAACCGGATCGTCGCCAATGCGCTGATCGGCGTCGGTCTGGAGTTCGGCGAGAACACCATCCGCTGGACCAACGTCTATATCCACGACACGCTGAAGCAGGCGCGCGGATCGGCGGCGACGCTGTACAACAACGCCAGCGGTTTGCGTTTCCAGCAGAACACCAATTGGTTCGAACGCCAGCTGATCGAGACGCAATTGGTCGGCGAGTTCAAGCTGACCGATGCGCTGAAGGTCGACGTGCGCGGCGCCTATGCCAATTCGAAGCGCAATGCGCCCTATGAGCGCCAGTTCGACTATCTCTGCTCCGCGACGACCACCACCGGCCTGCCGATCACCAGCGACGGTGCGCAGCAGGCGGACGGCTACCAGTGCAACGGCGCCTATCAGGTGACGCAGCGCTTCACCCCCTTCGCCTCGATCATCTTCAGCGAGCTGAACGAGAATCTGTGGACCGGTCAGGCGGACACGTCGTACAAGATCGACGGCGATCGTCCGATCACGCTGTCGGCGGGCTATTTCTACCAGGGCACCGACCGGACCTCGTCGCGCCTGCAGTTCAACTATCAGACGTCGAACGGCGGCGGCACCGCGCCCGGCTATCCCTACAATCTGTTGCGGCCGGATTATCTGTTGAGCCCCGACGTGCTCAACAACGCCTGTCCGTCGACCGCCAACACCGCGCCCTGCACGATCCAGTTGCAGTTCAGCACCGCGGCGGGCGCCTATCGCTATGACGCCAGCCTCGACGTCCACGCCGGCTACGTGCAGGCCGAGGGCGAGGCGTTCGACGGGCTGCGGGCGGTGATCGGCGTGCGCTACGAGCGCGGCGACGAGCGGGTCACGCCGTTCGGCGTCACCACGGGTCTTGCGCGGCTGAAGAACGATTACTTCCTGCCGGCATCGACGCTGACCTGGAATTTCGCCGCCGACATGCAATTGCGTGCCAGCGCCGCCAAGACGATCTCGCGCCCGCAGTTCCGCGAGCTCGCGCCGCAGCAGTTCCGCGATCCCGATTCGGATCGCTTGTTCTTCGGTAACCCGCTGCTGCGCGATTCGAAGCTCTATAATCTCGAAGCGCGCTACGAATGGTTCTTCAAGCGCGACCAGCGCTTCACTCTGGCGGGCTTCTACAAGCGGATCGACAATCCGATCGAGCAGGTCGGCTTCTACACCGGCGCCGACGACCGGTTGCAGACCGGCTTCACCTATCTGCCCAAGGCGACGCTGTACGGCGGCGAGGTCGAGCTCCAGAAATATTTCCCGCTCGCCGACGTCTTCGGCAGCGACTTCTTCGCGACGCGGCGCGCGCTGCTGGTCGCCAATTACACCTACACCAAGTCGAAGATCACCGCGGACAGCAATTGCGCGCCGTCGGTCGCCTCTTCGACGCAGGCGGTCGGCAATTGCGCGGTCGGTTTCGCGCCCGCCTCGTCGCTGTTCCGCGACGGTGCGCCGCTGACGGGCCAGTCGGACCATCTCGTCAATTTGCAGATCGGGATCGAGGACAGCGCGGCGCTCTCGCAGATCACCTTGCTGTTCAACTATGCGAGCAAGCGCGTGACCAATCGCGGTCCCTCGCTGCTGAGCGGCACCGGCTTCCAGCCCGACATCGTCGAGCATCCCGGCGTCCGCCTCGATCTCGTCGCGCGGCAAGGCGTCGAGCTGATGGGCGGCAAGTTCGAGATAAAGGCCGAGGCGCGCAACCTGACCCGCACCCGCTATCGCGAGAGCCAGACCTTCGCCAACGGCAACGAGGTGTATATCAACCGCTACAATCTCGGCCGCGTGTTCAGCCTGGGCGTGAGCGCGACGTTCTAATCCGAAATCCTCCCCCGCAAGGGGGAGGGGGACCGCCCGGCGCTAGCCGAGTGGTGGAGGGGGAGGATGGGGCGGAGCCTCGTATCAGGGCTCCCGCCCTTTCCGCCCCTTTCGTCAGTGCTGCGCACTGCCACCTCGCCCTGGCGGGGGAGGAATTGGGATCATGCCCACACCCGTTCGCGATACCATTTGGTGATGACGTATTTTACCCCGTCGCGCACCTTCATCCCCTGATGCAGCGTCGCTGGGTTGGGTGTGCCGTCGAAGCGGCGGTTGTTCCAGGCGACGAGCTTGCCCGTCTCCGGCTGGATGATCTTGTCCGCCGCCTTGAAGCGGGTCGCGCCGCCGGCTTCGGGTTCGTTGAGATAGACCATCACCGTCCACGTCCGGTTGCCCGCCACGGAGCAATAGCGCTCGTAGTCGGCGCCCTGCGGCTCGAAATAATCGGTGTGGCCCTTGAACTCCTGCCCGACCGCGTAGCGCTGGCCCTGCAACGGCTCGCCATGCATGGGGTCGAGGCCGGTGAACGCGGCCAGCCGTGCCTCGACCGCCTGCACCACCGGGTCGGTCGCGGCGAGATCGCCCGTCTCGCTGGTGCGGAAGGCGGCGTCGCCGTTGGGATCGGCGATCGTCGAGGGGCGGCGGACCGCGTCGATCCGCTCGATCAGCGCGTCGCACAGCGTTGGCCCGATGAAGCCGCGGGCGATGAACAGGTCGAGCTTCGGGCTCGGCACCTTCTGCACGCCGGGTTGCGACAGCAGGCGGGCGACGATCGGCTCGGGCATCAGGCCGCTGCCGAGGTAGGGGAGGGACGTCATGGTCATCATCCTACCCCCGGTCGACGGGCCGCGGAAAGGGGCCGATTTGCACCACCTGTTGCTCCCCGCACGCGCGCGTCCTAAGGGGCCGGCGATGGAGCGGCTGGACGGTGGCTCGGCGGTGCCGTCGCATCTGGCGGGCGGGATCGTCGCGCTCGGCAATTTCGATGGCTTTCACCTCGGGCACCAGGCGGTGGTCGGGCGGGCGGTGGCGCGTGCGCGCGCCGAGGGCAGGCCGGCACTGGTCGCGACCTTCGATCCGCATCCGGTACGCCACTTCCGCCCCGATGCGCCGCCGTTCCGGCTGACCACGCTCGACCAGCGCGAACGGCTGTTCGCCGCGGCGGGGGTCGATGCGATGGTCGTCTTCCCGTTCGACGCGGCGCTCGCCGCGCTGTCGGCGGAGGCGTTCATCGCCGAGCGGCTGCACGCCAATCTCGCGGTCGCGGGCGTCGTGACCGGCGAGGATTTCACCTTCGGCCATCACAAGAGCGGCGACGTCCGCCTGCTCGCCGCGCGCGGCCGGGCGCATGGTTTCGTCGCGGAGACGGTCGGTGCGGTGACGCTGGACGGCGAGCCGGTGTCGTCGACCCGCATCCGTAGGCTGCTGTGCGACGGCGACCCGCGCGGTGCGGCGCGGCTGCTCACCCGCCCCTTCGCGATTGAGGGCGTGGTCCAGCATGGCGACAAGGTCGGTCGCACGATCGGCTATCCCACCGCCAACGTCGACATGGGCAAATATTTGCGCCCGGCCTACGGCATCTATGCGGTCACCGCGCGGCTCGCCGACGGGCGGCAGCTGAAGGGCGCGGCGAACCTCGGCATCCGGCCGACCTTCGATCCGCCCAAGGAGCTGCTCGAACCCTTTTTCTTCGATTTCTCCGGCGATCTGTACGGGCAATCGATCGAGGTGGCGCTGATCGACTATCTGCGTCCCGAGGCGAAATTCGACGGCCTGGATGCGCTGATGGCGCAGATGGAGCGCGATTGCGCGCGGGCGCGGGCGTTGCTGGATGCTTAACCCACCTCGTTTATGCGCTTTGTGCTGACCGACACTCACGATAAGACCGCCAAACATATGACCGACGCCCCCGACACGCCTGAAGATTGGCGCGACACCGTCTTCCTGCCGAAGACCGACTTTCCGATGAAGGCGGGTCTCGCCGCCAAGGAGCCGGCGATCCTCGACCGCTGGGCGCGGATCGGCGTCTACGACCGGCTGCGCGAACAGCGGGCGGGACGCGAGAAATTCATCCTCCATGACGGCCCGCCCTACGCCAATGGCGACATCCACATGGGCCATGCGATGAACAAGGTGCTGAAGGACATCATCGTCCGCAGCCAGTCGCTGATCGGCAAGGACGCGCCCTACGTGCCCGGCTGGGACTGCCATGGCCTGCCGATCGAATGGAAGGTCGAGGAGGCGTATCGCGCCAAGAAGCAGAACAAGGACGAGGTGCCGGTCGCGCAATTCCGTGCTGAATGCCGCGCCTATGCCGATCGCTGGGTCGGCGTGCAGCGCGACCAGTTCCAGCGGCTGGGCGTGATGGGCGATTGGGCCGATCCCTATCTGACGATGAATTACGACGCCGAGGCGACGATCGTCGGCGAATTGCTCAAATTCGCCGAGAGCGGCCAGCTCTATCGCGGTGCCAAACCGGTGATGTGGTCGCCGGTCGAAAAGACCGCGCTCGCCGAGGCGGAGGTCGAATATGAGGACGTCGTCTCGACCCAGATCGACGTCGGCTTCGAGATCGCAACCGCGCCCGAGGGAGAATTGCTGGTCGGCGCGACCGCGGTGATCTGGACGACCACGCCGTGGACGATCCCGGTCAACCAGGCGCTCGCCTATAATCCGGCGCTCGATTACGTGCTGTTCGAAAGCGGCGGCCGGCGCTTCCTCGTCGAGGAAAATCTGGTGTCGGCGTTCGGCAAGCGCACCGGCATCGCGCTCGAAACCGTGATAGCCCTGGTCAAGGGCAGCGCCCTGGAGGGGGCGACCGCGCGTCACCCGATGCACGCGCTCGGCGGCTTCTTCGCGCGGCCGCGGCCGTTCCTGTCGGGCGATTTCGTCACCAGCGACGCGGGCACCGGCCTCGTCCACATGGCGCCAGACCATGGCGAGGACGACTTCCTGCTGTGCAAGGCCAATGGCCTGGAGCCGGTGTTCGCGGTCGATGGTGCCGGCTTCTACCGGCCCGATTGGGCGTGGCTCGGTGGGCAGGGCAGCGTCATCAACAAGAAGTTCGTCGGCGCCGACGGCCCGATCTGCACGGACCTGCGCGCGGTCGGCGCATTGCTCGCCGCGTCGGACGATTTCGCGCACAGCTATCCGCATTCGTGGCGGTCGAAGGCGAAGGTGATCTTCCGCGCGACGCCGCAATGGTTCATCCCGATGGACCGGCCGATCCTCAACGGCGGGGAAGGCGCGAGCAACGGCGCGACGCTGCGCGAGACCGCGCTCGACGCGATCGAGCATACGCGCTGGGTGCCGGCGCGCTCGCAGAACCGCATCCGCTCGATGGTCGAGGGACGGCCCGATTGGGTGATCAGCCGCCAACGCGCGTGGGGTGTGCCGATCGCGCTTTACGTCGATCGCGCGACCGGCGACTATCTCAACGATCCCGCGGTCAACGCGCGGATCATCGCCGCCTTCCGCAACGGCGGCGCCGATGCGTGGTTCACCGCGGATCATCAGGCGCTGCTCGGCCCCGATCATGACCTGGCGGATTACGAACCGCAGAACGACATTCTCGACGTCTGGTTCGACAGCGGTTCGACGCATGTCTTCACCGTCGAGGCGCGCTACGGCGAGGACGTCCGCGCCAATCTGTACCTCGAAGGCAGCGACCAGCATCGCGGCTGGTTCCAGTCGTCGCTCCTCGAAAGCTGCGGCACGCGCGGTCGCGCGCCGTATGACGCGGTGCTGACGCACGGCTTCGCGCTCGACGGACAGGGGCGAAAGATGTCGAAGAGCCTCGGCAACGTCGTCGATCCCCTCAAGGTGATCGGCGAGAGTGGGGCGGATATCCTGCGCATGTGGGTCGCCTCGACGGATTATTTCGACGACGTGCGGATCGGCAAGGAAGTGCTCGGTACCGCCTCCGACGGCTATCGCAAGCTGCGCAACACCTTCCGCTATCTGCTCGGCGCGCTCGACGGCTTCAGCGAGGCCGAACGGGTCGAGGTCGAGGCGATGCCCGAGCTGGAGCGCTACGTGCTCACCTTGCTGGGCCAGCTCGACATGGACCTGCGCGAGGCGGCGGAGAGCTACGAGCTCAACCGCTATCTGCGTCGCCTGACCGACTTCGCCAACGAGGATCTGTCGGCCTTCTTCTTCGATATCCGCAAGGACTCGCTCTATTGCGATGCGCCGGGCGATCCGAAGCGGCGCGCCTATCGCACGGTACTCGACACCTTGTTCCACGCCCTCGTCCGCTATGCCGCGCCGATCCTCTGCTTCACCGCGGAAGAGGTGTGGCAGGCGCGCTTCCCGAGCGAGGACGGATCGGTGCATTTCCTCGAATGGCCCGAACTTCCGGCGCTGCCCGGCGATCAGCCGCTCGGCACCGACTGGGCGGACGTCCGCCGGCTGCGTACCAGCGTGACCGAGGCGATCGAGCCGCTGCGCCGCGAGAAGACTGTGCGCTCCAGCCTCGAGGCGGAGGTGACCGTACCCGAGCTGCCGCTGTCGGCAGAGGCGCTGGCCGAGACGTTCATCGTCGCCAAGGTCGAAGCCGGCGACGCGGTCGCGGTGACGCGTACCGATTACCACAAATGCGGACGCTGCTGGCGGCATCTGCCCGAGGTGGCGGTCGACGGCGACCTGTGCGCGCGGTGCGAGGATGTCGTCGCCCATGCGTAACATCCCCATCGCCGGGCTGCTGACCGCGGCCTTGCTGTTCGTCGTCGATCAGGTGACGAAGGTGACGATCACCGATGTGTTGCAGCTCGACGAGCTGACCGCGGAGCGGACGATCACGCCGTTCTTCAACCTGCGCTTCGTCGCCAACCACGGCATCTCGCTGGGGCTGCTCCACGCCGACACGAATACGATGCGCTGGGCGCTGGTCGCGATGACCGGCGCGATTGCGATTGCGGTGGCGGTGTGGATGACGCGCGAGCCGCATCGCGCCGACCAGATGGCGCTGGGCGCGATCCTGGGCGGCGCGCTCGGCAATATCGTCGACCGGGTGCGCTTCGGCTATGTCGTCGACTTCGCCGATCTGCATTTCGGCGACTGGCGGCCGTTCCTCGTCTTCAACGTCGCCGATGCGGCGATCACCCTCGGCGTGCTGGTGCTGCTTGTCCGCGCGCTCCTGATGCGCGACAAGCGCGACATCCCCTCGGAGAATCCCCATGCGTAAGTCAGTTCCGATTCTCGCCGGCCTCGCCTGCGTCGTCCTCCTCTCGGGCTGCGGCAAGCGCGGCTACGATCGCGCCCGGCCGGACGAATTCGCCGTCGCGCGCCAGGCGCCGCTGGTGATCCCGCCCGATTATTCGCTGGTGCCGCCGCAGCCCGGCGCCGCCCGCCCGCAGGACAATGCCTCGCAGGCGCAGACGCTCGACGCCTTGTTCGGCGGCAATACGCAGCGCAGCGCGGCGGAGAATGGCGTCGTCAGCCAGGCCGGCGGCGACGCGGCCGACACCGGCATCCGCTCGTCGGTCGGCGACCCCGCGACCAACGTCGTCGACAAGGGTGCGACGACGCGCGACATCGTCGCAGCCCCCGAGGGCGACGGCCAGGACGCGAAGGCATCGGCGCAGTAACCGTCAAATCCTCCCTCGCGTCAGCGGGAGTGCAGGGTCGATCATGCCCCCGGCATGACCTTGAACGGCCGGCGGCCGTTCAACCCGGCACTCCCTGGCGGGGGAGGACTTACAAATTATATAGCCCCTCTGAACGCCGCCAGCCCGCGCTCAAGATCGGCGATCAGGTCGCCTGCGTCCTCCAGCCCGATCTGCAACCGCACCATCGGCCCGGCATAGTCGCGCGGCGCCGCGGTCCTGCTTCGGGCGGGGTCGGCGGGGATGGCGAGGCTTTCGAACCCGCCCCAGCTATAGCCGATGCCGAACAGGTCGAGCGTATCGATCAGCGCCGCACGCGCCGCCTCGCCGCCGCCGTTCAGCACGAACGAGAACAATCCGCTCGATCCCTTGAAGTCGCGCGCCCACAGATCGTGGCCGGGGCAGGAGGGCAGGGCCGGGTGCAGCACCTGCGCCACCTCGGGCCGCTCCGCGAGCCAGCGTGCGATCTCCAGCGCGCTGCGCTGGTGCTGCGCCAGCCGTACCGCCATCGTGCGCAGGCCGCGGCTGCCGAGCCAGCTGTCGTCGGGGGAGGCGACCTGCCCCAATTGGAAGCTCGTATCGCGCAGCCGCGCATAATGGCCCGGCGCGGCGGTGACCGAGCCGAGCATCGCGTCGGAATGGCCGACGACATATTTGGTCGCGGCGAGGATGGTGAGGTCGATGCCTTTCTCGATCGCCGGGAAGAACAGCGGCGTCGCCCAAGTATTGTCGAGCAGCGTCGTCAGCCCATGGCGCTTGGCCACCGCGACGATCGCCGGCACGTCCTGCACCTCGAAGGTCAGGCTGCCCGGGCTTTCGAGAAAGATCGCCTTGGTCGCCGGGCCGACCAGCGCCTCGATCCCCGCGCCGATCAACGGATCGTAGAAGCGCGTCGTGATCCCGAACCGCTTGAGCAATTGCATCGCCTGCCCGCGTGTCGGGTCATAGGCGCTGTCGACCAGCAGCAATTCGTCGCCGGGCGACAGGACGGAGAGCAACGCCGCGGCGATCGCCGCGACGCCCGAGGGGTAGAGGAAGGTCGCCTCCGCCCCCGGTTCGAGCGCCGTCAGCGCGTCGGCGAGGCTCCATTGCGTCGGCGTGCCGCGGCGGCCGTAATAAAGGCGGTGATGCGTGTCAGGCCGGGCGTTGGCGCGCAGGTCGGCGATGCTGTCGTAGAGGATCGTCGAGGCGCGCCAGACCGGCGTGTTGACGATGCCTTGCGTCCATTCGGGGCGCCGGCCGGCCTGGACGACGCGGGTGGCGTCGCCCAGATCGCGGTCGGTCGTGTTCCTATCCGTCAACGGTTTCCTTGGCTCCCATGGCCTTGGGCGTCGAGCGATCCGCTCCCCATTCCGACCAACTGCCATCATAGATGGGCATGTCCCTGCCGACCAGATGCGCGCCGAAGGCAAGCACCGCCGCGGTGATGCCAGAACCGCAGGTGGCGACCATCGGCCGGTCGAGGTCGACCCCCGCCGCCGCGAACGCCTCGTGCAGCGCCTGCCCGCGCTTCCACGTGCCGTCGACGTTGAACAGCTTGCCCTGCGGCAGGTTCTTCGAGCCCGGGATATGGCCGGCATGCGTCGCGGGGCGCGGATCGGGTTCCTCGCCGGTGAAGCGCGCCGCCGAGCGGGCGTCGACCACCTGTTCGGCGCCGCTGTCGATATTAGCCTTCATCTGCGCCAGCGTGCGGACGTTCTTGGCGTCGGCCCAGACGGTGAAATGGCGATGGCGCAGGCTTTCCTTGCCGCTCGCGGTCGCGCGCCCCTCCGCCTGCCATTTGGCGAGGCCGCCATCGAGGATCGCGACGTCGTGCGCGCCGAAGGTACGCAGCATCCACCACGCCCGCGCGGCGGTATGATGCGGGGAATTGTCGTAGAGCACGATGCGGCTGCCGTCGCCGAGCCCGAGGCTTTGCATGCGGCTGGCGAATTTCTCCGCGCTCGGCAGCATCATCGGCAGATCGCTGTCGGTGTCGCGCAATTCGCCGAGGTTCATGAACACCGCGCCCGGAATATGCGCCGCCTCATATTCGATGGCGGCGTCGCGCGGCGGCTCGCCGGGGAAATTGGCGAAATAGGTGGCATCGACGATCCTGAGATCGCTCGCACCGAGTTCCCCGGCCAGCCATTCGGTGGTCACCAACGCGTCCATCACTCACTCCCTACGTTCACACGGGTTAGTCGGGCCGACGACTGGGGAGGAGCGCCCGATGCCGTCAATAGCCATCTTCCCCGGCGGTGTCGAGGGCCTGCAAAAAAGTTGCGGCCTGAGCCAGTGTTTCCTTTTGAGATTGCTCGGATTGCTTCGCCCACGTACTATATGGCATGCGCAGGCGCATGTTGCCGCCCAGCTTGTCCTCGTGGCGGACGAGGAAGTCCCAGTAGAGTGCGTTGTACGGGCAGGCGTTTTCGCCGACCCGCTGCTTCACGTCGTAGCGGCATTTGCCGCAATAGTCGCTCATCCGGTCGATATAGGCGCCCGACGAGATATAGGGCTTCGACCCCAGCAGGCCGCCGTCGCCGAACTGGCTCATCCCGAGCGTGTTGGGCAGCTCGACCCATTCATAGGCGTCGATATAGACTTCGAGATACCAGCGATGGACCTCGGCGGGATCGGCGCCGATCAGCAGCGCGAAATTGCCGGTGACCATCAGCCGCTGGATATGATGCGCGTGCGCGGTGGCGAGCGTCTGGCCGATCACCTCCTTGAGGCAGTGCATGTCGGTCTCGCCGGTCCAATACCAGCCGGGCAATTTGCGGTGATGATCGAGGAAGTTGCGCTCGACATATGCGGGCCCCTCCCGCCAGTAGATGCCACGCATATATTCGCGCCAGCCGATGATCTGGCGGATATAGCCCTCGACCGAATTGAGCGGGGCGCGGCCGGCGCGATATTCCGCCTCGGCGCGCCGGCACAGGTCGAGCGGATCGAGCAGCCCGGAATTGATGTAGGGCGACAGGATCGAGTGCCAGAGGTAGCGCTCGCCGGTCAGCATCGCGTCCTCGTAATCGCCGAATTGCGGCAGCGCCTTTTCGAGGAAATAGGCGGCCTGTTTCTCGGCATCGGCCGCGGTCACCGCATAAGCGAAACCGTCGAGCGTGCCGGGATGATCGGCGAAGCGCTCGGCGACCAGCGCCAGCACCTCCTGCGTGATCGCATCGGGCGCGAACCTGTGCGGACGCGGCATGAACAGGTCGTTCTTCGCCGGCTTGCGATTCTCCTTGTCGAAGTTCCAGCGTTCGCCGACCGGCTGTTTGCCATCCATCACCAGCCCGGTCTTGCGACGCATGACGCGGTAGAAGAACTCCATCGTCAACTGGTTGCGGTCCTTCGCCCAGGCCTCGAACTCGGCATGGTCGCAAAGAAAGCGATCGTCGCGGCGGATGTCGACGGGCAGGCCGAAGATCGTCTCCCAGCCGTCGATCATCGCGACGACGCGCCATTCGCCGGCTTCGGTGACGGTGATACGGTCGGGTGCGTGGCGCTGGACGGCGCGGGCGATCTCGCCGGTGAAGCTGCCGCTGTTGTCGGGATCGTCGAGCCGGACGTAATCGATCGTCCAGCCCGCGTGCGCCAGCGCCGCGGCGTGGTGGCGCATCGCCGACAGGATATAGGCGATCTTCTGCTTGTGGTGGCGGACGTAGGTCGTCTCGTCGCCGACCTCCATCATCAGCACGATCGTTTCGGCCGGGTCGGCGTCGCGCAGCGAGGAGAGGGACAGGCTGAGCTGGTCGCCCAGCACCGGAACCAGCGTTTTCATATCGGGATCGACATCCTACATGGCGGGGCATGACCCCAATGCACCTCGGCCAAGCCAGCCAGCTGCCCGCCTCTCCCGAAGAGGCGGTGCTCGATTATGTTCCCAACCCGCGTGCCGGAACGACCTATCTCGTCCGTTTCGCGGTGCCGGAATTCACCTCGCTCTGCCCGGTGACTGGCCAGCCCGATTTCGCGCATCTCGTCATCGATTATGCGCCCGGCGAGACGATCGTCGAATCCAAGTCGCTCAAGCTGTTCCTCGGGTCGTTCCGCAACCATGCCGGCTTCCACGAGGATTGCACCGTCGGCATCGGCCAGCGCCTGTTCGACGAGATGAAGCCCCAGTGGCTGCGCATCGGCGGCTATTGGTATCCACGCGGCGGCATTCCGATCGATGTCTTCTGGCAGTCCGGGGCGCCGCCCGCTGGCCTGTGGCTGCCCGATCAGGGCGTGCAGCCCTATCGCGGCAGAGGCTGATCGCATCCGGGTCGCCGCTGGTTGCAGTGCAACAAGAATGCAACCTTTGGGCCGTTCGCGTGTTCACCAAACAGCAAGGTTTTGGCTTCGCCACAAATCTGCCTTTTTGAAGGGACTCGGATGTTTACGACCGCGGGGAATGGCGACGGAATCCAGCATCTGGCGATGATCGGCAACTTCCTGCCGCGCCAATGTGGTCTCGCGACGTTCACGACGGACGTGTATCAGGCGATGCGCGACCGTTTCCCCGATGTCCGCGTCGACGTCTATGCGATGGACGATCATCCCGGTCGCTACGACTATCCGCCCGCGGTGACCGGCACGATCCCGCAGAACGATCTGTCCTCCTATCTCACGACCGCCCGGACGATCGAGGCGAGTGGCGCGCAGGCGATCTGGGTGCAGCACGAATATGGCATCTACGGCGGTCCGGCCGGCGAGTATCTGCTCGCCTTGCTCGACCGGACGACGCTGCCGGTGATCGTGACGCTGCACACCGTCCTCGAAAAGCCCAATGCCGACGAGCGCCGGGTGCTCGAAGGTCTGTTGCGCCGCGCCGCCAAGGTGGTGGTGATGGCCGAGCGGGGCCGCGACATCCTGCGCCGGGTCTATGGTGCGGCGCCGCGTCAGATCGCGATGATCCCGCACGGCGTGCCCGATCGCCCCTTCGTCGATCCCGAGACGCTGAAGCCGCGCTTCGGCTGGCAGGGCCGCGACGTGGTGCTGACCTTCGGCCTGCTCGCCCCCAACAAGGGAATCGAGACGATCATCGATGCGCTGCCCGCCGTGACGGAGCGCCATCCCAATCTGCTGTACGTCGTGCTCGGCGCGACCCACCCCAATCTCGTCGCGCATGAGGGCGAGGCCTATCGCGACCGTCTCAAGGCGCTGGCGGAAGAGCATGGCGTCGGCGACAACGTTGCCTTCATCGATGCGTTCGTCGAGCATAACGAACTGATCGACTATCTGCAGGCGGCCGACATCTACGCGACGCCGTATCTCAATCCGGCGCAGATCACCTCGGGCACGCTGTCCTATGCGGTGGGCGTCGGCAAGGCGGTGATCTCCACGCCTTACGTGCATGCGACCGAGATCCTCGCCGACGGTCACGGCGTGCTGGTCGACTTCCGCGACGTCGCCGCGTTCGCGCGCGAGATCAACCGGCTGCTGTCGAGCGCGCGCGATCGCACGCGGCTGGCGCAGCGGGCTTATGATCGCGGCCGCACGATGATCTGGCCGCGCCTCGCCGAGGCGACGCTGCACGAGACCGAGGTCGCCGTCGCCGCCCGCCCTAGGCGGCTGGCGCAGCCCCAGCAGGGTGTGCGCGCGTTGAAGCCCAATTTCGCCGCGGTCGAGCGGATGAGCGACGGCACCGGCATGTTGCAGCATTCGATCTATTCGGTGCCCGATCGCCGCCACGGCTATTGCATCGACGACAACGCCCGCGCGCTGATGCTGATGAGCGCGATGGACGATATCGATCCGGTCGAGCGCGACAAATGGACGACGATCTACGCCTCCTTCGTCCAATATGCGTGGAATCCGGACGAGCGCCGGTTCCGCAACTTCATGAACTTCGACCGGACGTGGTGCGAGGACGTCGGCTCCGAGGATTCGAACGGCCGTGCGATCTGGGCGCTGGGCGTCACCGCACGCGACGGCAAGGATGCCAAGCATCGCGACTGGGCGCGCAACATGTTCGACGCGACGGCCAGCCTTGCGCTCGACCTGGGGTCGCTGCGTGCGCAGTCGTTCGCGATGCTCGGCGCGGCGGCGATGCTGGAAGCGTCGCCCGGTCACGATCTGGCGCGATCGATCCTCGAACGCTTCCCGGACGATCATCTCGCCTTGCTTGCCGAGGCGCGTCGGCCGGAATGGCAGTGGTTCGAGATCGTCCTCGCCTATGACAACGCCCGTTTGCCGCAGGCGCTGATCGTCGCGGGTCAGGCGCTGGAGCGGCAGGATCTGATCGACTGCGGTCTGGAGACGCTCGACTGGATCGTCGCCAAGCAGACGTCGCCCGAGGGGCGGTTCCGTGCCGTTGGTACCGAGAGCTTCGGCCGGCCCTATGCCGAGCCGTTGCAGTTCGACCAGCAGCCGCTCGAAGCGCAGGCGACGGTGGATGCCTGTCTGGCGGCCTGGCATGCGACCCGCGATACGCGCTGGGTGGCAGAGGTGGAGCGCGCCTATGCCTGGTATCTCGGCCAGAACGACCTCGATTTGCCGCTTGCCAGCCCGCTGGATGGCGGCTGTTTCGACGGGCTGATGCCGACCGGGCTCAACCGCAATCAGGGTGCCGAGTCGATTTTGGCGCTTCAACTGGCCAGTTGCGCGATTTCGGGGCTTTCAAAGTCGGCCCAAGGCGTGGCAGGGACGACGCGCGTCGCCTGATCGGTTCGGGCGGCGGTCCAGTCAACGACCCGACCGGCGAGGCTTAACAATCGCGATGGATCTGTTCACCCACCGCTTGCGGCTTCATGCCGATCCGTCCCGCGTGGTCGTCCGGCCGTTCCACATTGCGTGGGGCGGCAAGGGCGGCCCGCCCAACCGGACCGAGCGTCTGGTCGGCGAAGTGCTCGAAATGTCGTCTGAAGAGGCGCGCGAGCAGCTCGAGACGGTGCTCAAGGATTTCGAGGCGCGCCACTGGCAGACGCGCCGCGTCTTCATGACGCGCTACGACGAGATCGAGGATCTGCTCGGCCTCGACGGCGCCGAGATCAGCGACGAGAAGCGCCAGCTGATCGGTGCCTATTTCTGCCACGAATACAGCTATGCCGCCGCGGCGTTGATGAACCCCAGCGCGGTGCCGCATTTCGACCAGACGGGCATGCCCGAGGGGTCTATGCGCATCCTGATGAGCCTGCGCTCGGTCGGCGAGGGGCATATCTCCTCGGTCGCGTTCCGTGAGGGGATCATCACCAGCGGCAACGAGCTGAAGCTGGCGCCGGAGCCGCCCTTCGCCACAGCGACCGACGTCGTCGGTGCCGGCGAGGACGAGATTCCCGAAGGCCCGGTCACCGTGTGGCGCCATCGTGATTCGACGCTGTCAGGCACCGTCATCTTCCCGATCACGCAGGCGCAGTCGAAGGGGCTGGAGGATTTGCGCATCGTCCACTTCCAGCATGAGGACGGCAGCCACGAATGGATCGGCACCTATACCGCCTATAACGGTTCGGTGATCCAGTCGGAGCTGTTGCGCACGCGCGACTTCCGCGCGTTCGATCTGGTGCCGATGTCGGGACCCGCGGCGCGCAACAAGGGCATGGCGCTGTTCCCGCGCAAGGTCGCCGGCCAATATATGATGATCGGCCGGCAGGACGGCGAGAATCTGTTCCTGCTCAAGTCGGACAGTCTGGAGCATTGGGACGAGGGCGAGAAGATCCTGACGCCGGTCTTCCCGTGGGAGCTGGTGCAGATCGGCAATTGCGGCCCGCCGATCGAACTCGACGAGGGCTGGCTGCTGCTGACCCACGGCGTCGGCGCGATGCGCAAATATTCGATCGGTGCGGCGCTGCTCGACAAGAACGATCCGTCGAAGGTGCTCGGCCGCACCCGCGAGCCGATCCTCGCGGCGAAGGATCAGGACCGCGAGGGCTATGTGCCCAACGTCGTCTACAGCTGCGGCGCGATCAAGCACGGCGACACGTTGTTCCTGCCGTACGGCATCGCCGACAGCTCGGTCGGCTTCGCCTTCGTCAAGATCAAGGACATGCTCGCCGCGATGGTGTGAGGCGTGCCCTGCGCCGGTCTCGTCATCCCGGCAAAAGCTGGGCCCATGGTCATGATGCGCGTTCGTTTCGCGCATCATGCCGCCTACCGTAACCGTCGGTCCCGGCTTTTGCCGGGATGACGGCTAAGTGTTGGGATCTGTCTTGGCCCGTTTGGCGGGGATCCGAGACAGCTTGGTGAGCAGCAGCGGAATGTCGTCGGTGATGAACGTGTCGGTCGGCACGGCGACGCTCGACTGCAGCGCCTCGCTCACCCTCGCCAGTCGGTCGCGCTTCTCTTGTGCTGACGATGTCACGACGAACCCCATGATACGCTAACTGAAAACCCGGCAATCACCGGCCGGGGGGGATGGCTGGGTGATCACCGGGTTCCATTTCCTCAACGGCCGATCCTGCGCCGCGTTCCAACGGTTGGCCGCATTTAGGCGGCGACGGAGCGTCGCGTGTAGCGGTACAGGCCGGCGATCAGCGCCAGGAACGCGATCGTCCCGCCGATCAGGGCCGCCGTCTCGAACCCCGCCGGCGCGATCGCCAGCGGCGCGTCGGAATTGGTGAGGTAGACGATGATCGCGAAGCCGACGCCCCACAGGCTCTCGCCGACGATCATCCCGGTCGCGGTCAGCACGCCCATGCGCTTGGCCAGTTCGACATCGGGGGTCCGTTCCGCCCAGCGGTCGTAGAACGCGCCGATGACCGCGCCGATCACCACCGGCAAGGTCACCGCCATCGGCAGATAGACGCCGAGGCCGATCCCGAGCGGCGGCAGGCGCAGCTTGCCGAGCCGCCCCAGCGTCTCGTCGAGCAGGATCACGCCGACGCCGACCAATGCGCCATAGCCGATCATCGCCCAGTTGAGATCGCCGCCGAGCACGCCCTTGGCGAGCGCGGAGATCAGCGCCGCCTGCGGCGCGGCGAGCGCGTTCGGGCCGGCGCCGGGCGCGCCCTGGAACCCCAGCGTCGTCGCGAGCAGTTCGAGCACCGGCGGCACCACGAGGCTGCCGAAGATCACGCCGAAGATCAGCGCGACCTGCTGCTTCCACGGCGTCGCCCCGACGAGCTGGCCGGTCTTGAGATCCTGCAGATTGTCGTTCGAGATGGTCGCGACGCCGAAGACGATGCCGGTGACGATCAACGCATAGGCGACCAGCGCCTGCGTGGTGTCCGGCCCCGCGCCGCGGCCGAACAGGCCGACGAGCATCAGGCTGGCGGCGAGCACGGAGAGGATGCCGATCCCCGACACCGGGCTGTTCGACGCGCCGATCAGGCCCGCCATATAGCCGCACACCGCGGCGATGATCAGGCCGAGCACCAGCACGAACACCAACGCGCCCGCGATCAGCACCAGCGCCGATCCCTCCAGCGGCCCGCCCGCGATCACCGACCACAACAGGCCGGCGATCGGCACCAGCGTCGCCAGCGTCACCGCGACGACGATGCCGATCGACAAATCGCGCTCGCCGAGTTCGAGCACCGCGCCGCCGCGCTTCGCCTTGCTCGCCGCGATCGACGAGCGGATGCCGCCGAGCACCGGCCCGATGATCTTGAGCAAGGTCCAGATCGCCGCGACGCCGATCACGCCCGCGCCGAGGAAGCGCACGTCGGTGCGGAACACGCCGCCGACCCACGCCTCGATGCCGACGCCGGCGGCGGCGGGCGACAGGCCGGTCAGGATCGGCAGCGCGATCCACCAGCCGATGACGACGCCGGCGAACATCGCCAGGCCGACCGACAGGCCGACGAGATGCCCCGCACCGATCAGCGCGAACGACAGCCCGCCCGAGATCGCGGTCGCACCCGCGCCGGCGCGAAAGAAATGCGCCGCCTCGGCGACCACCAGCTTGGTCTGGGTCAGCACCGCGAAACCCGCCGAAACCAGCGCGTTGACGACGATCAGCCGCAGCCCGCGCGTGCTCTCCGCCTCGCCCGCGCGGCTGCCGGCGCCGACCATCAGCACCTCGGCGGCGGCACGGCCTTCGGGATAGGGCAGGTCGGTGTCGACCACCAGCGCGCGGCGTAGCGGCACCGAGAACATCACGCCGAGGATACCGCCGGTCATCGTGATCCCGGCGGTGAGCAGATAGGGGAAACCCTGCCACCAGCCGATCATCACCAGTCCGGGCAGCACGAAGATGATCGCCGCCAGCGTCCCCGCCGCGGAGGCGACGGTCTGGACGATGTTGTTTTCGAGGATCGTCGCGCCGGGCAGATAGCGCAGGATCGCCATCGATATCACCGCCGCGGGGATCGAGGTTGCGAAGGTCAGCCCCACCTTCAGCCCGAGATAGACGTTGGCGGCGGTGAACAGCAGGGTGATGAGCCCGCCGAGCAGGATGCCGCGGACGGTCAGCTCGGCGACGGGCCGGGTGGTGGGGCTGGGGGCGGTGGCCATCAGGGAAATGCGCTCGCTGGCAAAAAGGAAGTACCGCGGGTTGTGGCACGGTACGCGGCCGTCGGGCAATGGCGGCGACGTGCGCGACATAAAGGTGCGCCGTCTCGACAGGCGACGCGCCTTTCCGCTAGGCGGCGGCCATGGATAGCAACACACCCTTGCGCGTCGCCCTCGCTGGCCTCGGTACGGTCGGCGGCGGCGTCGTCCGCCTGCTCGATGCGAACCGCGATCTCATCACCCGCCGTGCCGGCCGCCCGATCGAGATTGTCGCGATATCCGCGCGGGATAGGTCGAAGGATCGCGGCGTCGATCTCGGCCGCTTCGCCTGGGTCGACGACATGCGCGATCTCGCCGGCGGCGACGGCGCCGATGTGGTGGTCGAGCTGATCGGCGGCGCCGACGGCCCGGCGCTGACGCTCGCCCGTACCACGATCGCGGCGGGCAAGGGATTCGTCACCGCGAACAAGGCGATGATCGCACACCATGGCCTCGAACTCGCGCAGGCGGCCGAGGCTGCGGCGGTGCCCCTCAAGTTCGAGGCGGCGGTGGCCGGCGGGGTGCCGGTGATCAAGGGGCTGCGCGAGGGCGCCGCCGCAAACCGGATCAGCCGGGTCTATGGCATCCTCAATGGCACATGCAATTTCATCCTGTCGAAGATGGAGGCGGAGGGGCGCGACTTCGCCGACGTGCTCGCCGAGGCGCAGGCGCTCGGTTACGCCGAATCGGACCCGAGCTTCGATATCGACGGCGTCGACGCGGCGCACAAACTGTCGATCCTCGCCAGCCTCGCCTTCGGCACGCGACCGGCGTTCGGCGACGTTTCGGCGACGGGCATCCGCCACGTCATCGCCGCCGACATCGCAGAAGCGGCGGCGCTCGGGTATCGCGTGCGGCTGGTCGGGGTCGCGGAGGCCGATGCGCATGGCCTGTTCCAGCGCGTCCACCCGCATCTCGTGCCGCTCGACCATCCCCTCGCGCACGTCACCGGGTCGCTCAACGCGGTGGTGGCGGAGGGCAATTACGTCGGCCGCCTGTTCTTTCAGGGCGCCGGCGCGGGCGAGGGCCCGACCGCGAGCGCGGTGGTCGCCGACCTGATCGACATCGCGCGCGGCGAATATGGCTCGCCTTATGCCATGCCGGCGGCGGCACTGACCGTCGAACCCGCCGCCGACACCGGCGAACGGCGCGCACGATCCTATCTGCGATTCACCGTGCAGGATCGCGTCGGCGTGCTCGCCGAGATCGCCGCGGCGATGCGCGATGCCGGCGTGTCGATCGAGAGCCTGATCCAGCGCGGCGTCGCCGCCGACGGCAGCGCGATCGTCGCGATCGTCACGCACGAAGGCCCGGAACGCGCGGTGGTCCACGCGCTGGAGAAGCTGCGGGGCTCGCAGAGCCTGTCCGGCCAGCCGCTGTGGATGCCGATCCTGGGATAACGCCATATTCCTCCCCCGCCAGGGGGAGGGGGACCGTTCGGCGAAAGCCGAATGGTGGAGGGGGAGGAAAGGGCGGAAGCGCTGTCATGACACTCCGTCCCATCCTCCCGCGGCGACACCGCTTCGCGCTACCACCTTCCCCCGGCGGGGGAGGAATTACGGCGTGCTGAGGTCGATTGCCACGCGGCCGCGCTTGTCGGGTTTCTTGGCGAAGGCGGATTTGGCGACTTTCGCCAGCGCGCCGACGAGCGGTACGATCGGCGGGCCGAAGCCGACGGTGCAGCCGCGAAGCGTCGCCGCGCAGGGCGGGGCGTCCAGCGCCAGCGCGGTGGTCGCTTTCAGGTCGCGGTTGGCGCCGCGGCCGGGTGGCGGCCCTATCTCGTCGGGGAGCGGCAGCGTCTGCGACGATGTGCCGTCCGCGCAGACGACGATGTCGGTCTTGTCGGCCTGCGGCATGCACGGCTGCGGCGTGAGGATCGACCAGCGTTGCGGTGCGTCCGGCGCCGGCGCCGGAGTCGCTGCCGCAGCGGCCTGAAGGGCGATCGCGAGCCAGATCATGGCGCGAGCGGCCGGTTGGTGACGCCGCTGACGCCGGTCGCGCTGCTCACCGTCACACCCGCCATGCCGCCGCCGACGAGGAACGGGCTGAGATCCTGCACCGGATTGGTGCGGTTGAGCAGCCGGTCGCGCTCGACGCGCACCGCCTCATGCTTGGGATCGCCCGCATCGTGCTCGACGAACGGCACGCGAAAGCGATCGGCGCGACGCCGGCCGCAAACGGTGATGTCGGTCTTGTTGGGATCGGTGGTGCAGCGATCGCCGGCAATCAGCGACGACGATCGCGCGATGACCGTAGCGGGGTCCTCGGTCGGGGCGGCAAACAGCAACAGCAGCGCAAGCATCCAGCCCAACTCCCATGACGAGCGGTGCCGGCATCCTCGCCGAGCCGGGCCGGCGAATCAAGCCTCGATCGGCGCGACGCCGAGCCGCGGGATCTCGATCGCCGGGCAGCGGTCCATGACCACCTGCAGCCCGGCCGCTTCCGCCCGTGCCGCCGCGGCCTCGTTGATCACGCCCAGTTGCAGCCAGACCGCCTTGGCGCCGATCGCGATCGCCTCGTCGACCGCCTCGCCCGCGGCTTCGGGGCGGCGGAAGATGTCGACGATGTCGATGGGATCGCCGAGCTGGTGCAGGTCGCGGAAGACGAATTCACCGTGGACGTGCTCGCCGGTGATCTGCGGATTGACCGGGATGACGCGATAGCCGTGGCGCTGCAACGTCGCCATGACGCCATAGGATGGCCGATCGGGCCGGTCCGAGGCGCCGACCAGGGCAATCGTCCGTGCGCCTTCCAGCAGCGCCTTGATCGCGGCATCGTCGGTCAGCGGCATGATCGTCTCCTCAATGGGCGCGCAGCCAGTCATCGACCTGACCCGCTATCGCATGGAACGCGGTCGCATCGGCGCCGTTCCCCGCCGCCGGCGGCTGGCCAGCGTCGGAGGCGGTGCGGATGCCGATCGCCAGCGGTACCCGGCCCAGGAAGGGCAGGCCGAGCCGTTCCGCGGTCGCCTGCGCGCCGCCATTGCCGAACGGATCGGACAGTTCGCCGCAATGCGGGCAGACATAGCCCGCCATATTCTCGACCAGTCCGATGATCGGGATACCCGCCTTGTCGAACAGGTCGATCGCGCGCGCCGCGTCGATCAGCGCGAGGTCCTGCGGCGTCGAGACGATGATCGCACCCGCCGGCTTGTGCTTCTGCACCATCGTCAGCTGAACGTCGCCGGTGCCGGGCGGCAGGTCGAGTACCAACGTGTCGGTCGCCCCCCAATCGGCATCGACCAATTGCGTCAGCGCGCCCGCCGCCATCGGCCCGCGCCAGGCGATCGCCTTGCCCGGCTCGATGAGCTGTCCCATCGACAGCATCGGCACGCCATAAGGCGTGGGGACGGGGTCGAGCACCTTGTCCTTGGCGGTCGGACGCTGGTCCTCCGCCGCCATCAGCCGCGGCTGCGAGGGACCGTAGATATCGGCATCGACCAGCCCGACGCGGCGGCCGCGCGCCTTCAGCGCGATGGCGAGATTGGCGGCGAGCGTCGATTTGCCGACGCCGCCCTTGCCGCTTCCCACCGCGATCAGGCGACGATGGATGCGCTCGGCGGTGACCACCAGCCGCACCTCGCCCGTCCACGCCGCGCTCGCCGCGGCGCGGACCGCGGCTTCCAGCGCGTCGCGCTCGGCGCCGCCGAGGCCGGTCGCGTCGAGCACGATGCCGGCGCGTGTGCCCTCGAACCGGACCGTCGCCCGCTCGCCCGCGGCGGCGCGGACCGCGGCAATCGTTACGTCTTGTGTCATGCGGCACCAGATAGGCCCGCGTCGGCGGCTTGCCACTGTTTTTCCGCGTCCGCCTTCTTATAAGGAAAGGATGAATATCCTGCCGGGCCGCAAAAGCCGCCCTCCCATTCTCGCTGCCGAAACGCCCAAGGGTCCCTGGGGACAGGGCGATGACGCCAATGGCGGCGCCAACGGCGGTGGTCCGCGCAATCCATGGTCGCTGCCGCCCGGCGCCCGCAAGACCGGCGCCAAGCCGACCGCGCTCGACGAATTCCTCCGCAAGGCGCGGGGCGGCGGCGGCGGCGGTAACGGCGGCGGGCTCGGTGGCCTGCCCGGCGCACCCAATGCGCGCGCTTTGTGGCTGATCGGCGCGGGGATCATCCTGCTGGTGTGGATCCTCTATACCTCGATCCACCCGATCGCGCCGCAGGAACGCGGCGTCGTCACCTATCTCGGCCGCTATTCGGGTACGCTTGATCCCGGTATCGCGATGACGATGCCGGCGCCGATCGCGCGCGTCGTCAAGGTCGACGTGCAGAACATCCGCATCGAGAATTTCCCGGAGAGCGGCACCGAGAATCTGATGCTGACCCGCGACCAGAACATCATCGATCTGGCCTATGCGGTGCGCTGGAAGATCTCGAGCCCGCAGAATTTCGTGTTCCAGATCGACCGGCCGCGCGACACCGTGCGTGCCACCGCGGAGAGCGCGATGCGCGAGGTGGTGGCGAACGTCAGCCTCGATTCGGCGCTCGGGCCGGGCCGCGCGCTGATCGAGAACCAGGTGCAGGAGCGGATGCAGAAGGTGCTCGACGACTATAAGTCGGGCATCGTCGTCGTCGGCGTCGGCATCAAGCAGGCCGATCCGCCCGCGCGCGTCAACGACGCGTTCAAGGACGTCACCGCCGCGCAGCAGGATGCGCAGGGCGTCCGCAACCAGGCGCAATCCTATGCCAAGCAGGTCGTCGCCCGTGCCGAAGGCGAAGCGTCGCAGTTCGACAAGGTGTACGAACAATATCGCCTCGCCCCTGAGGTGACGCGCCGCCGCATGTATTACGAGACCATGGAGGCCGTGCTGGCCAAGTCCGACAAGACGATCGTCGAAGCCAATGGCGTCGTGCCCTATCTGCCGCTCGACCGCGCCCGGCGGCTGCCCGATGCCGCGCCGGCACAGGCAACCCAGGTGCAGCCCGCGCCGACGACGGGAGGCGGCCAGTGAACGGCCTCTGGCGTCACCCGATCGCGCTCGGCCTCGCCGCGCTGGTCCTCGTCATCCTGTTTTCGGCGACGATCACCATCGTGCCCGAGACGCAGCAGGCGGTGATCCTGCGCTTCGAACAGCCGGTGCGCACCGTCAACGCGTGGAAGCCGAACGAACAATTCGGCCGTACCGGTGCCGGCCCGATCCTGCGCATCCCGTTCATCGACCGGCTGGTGTGGCTCAACAAGCGCGTGCTCGACGTCGACTACGACAATCAGCAGGTGCTCTCGTCGGACCAGCTCCGGCTCGAGGTCGACGCTTATGCGCGCTTCCGCATCATCGATCCGCTGAAGGCGGTGAACGCGACCGGCAGCACCTCGCAGACCGAGGCGGCGATCACCGAGGCGCTGCGCCCGTTGCTCGGCAGCTCGATCCGCAACGAGCTCGGCAACCAGCCGTTCGCCACCCTGCTCAGCCCCGAGCGTGACCAGGTGATGGACAATATCCAGACCCGCATGCAGCGGCTCGCCAGCCAATATGGCGTGCAGATCGTCGACGTGCGCATCAAGCACGCCGATCTGCCCGACGGCAGCCCGCTCGACCGCGCGCTCGCCCGGATGGCGACCGCGCGCCAGCAGCAGGCGACGACGATCCGCGCGCAGGGCCAGAAGGAAGCGCAGATCATCCGCGGCGAGGCGGATGCGGCAGCGGCGCGCATCTATGCGCAAAGCTTCACCAAGGACGCCGATTTCTACGACTTCTACCGTGCCATGCAGTCCTATCGCCACACCTTCGGGGCGGATGGCGGACCGGCACCGAGCGGTTCGACGTCCATCATCTTGTCACCCGGAAACAGTTACTTGCGTGAGTTCGAGGGCAGGGGGCGTTGATCCGCAGGGATTGAGCCCCCAGCTTTCGGGCGTATGAACATTCAAGCGGCGTTCAGGCGTTTGGGTCCACTAAGGCACCAATTCCGACCGCCCTTCATGAAGAGGATTTTCTCCTAGTGCGCTACGCCTACGCCATTACCAGTGCGCTTCTCCTCGGTGGCGCGACCGCCACGCTGGCGCTGCAGCCGAGCACCGCGCAACAGGCCCAGAACGAGCCCGGTGCGATCCAGGCCGCCGCGCCCAAGGCCGGCGCGCCGATGAGCTTCGCCGACATGGTGGCCAAGTTGCAGCCCGCCGTGGTCAACATCTCGACCAAGCAGACGATCGTTCAGCGCCAGCCGGCCAACCCCTTCTCGGGCACGCCGTTCGGCGACCTGTTCGGCGGCATGGGCGGCGGGCAGGGCGGCGCACCGGTGAAGCGCGAGGGCGCGTCGCTGGGCTCGGGCTTCCTGATCTCGCCGGACGGCTATGTCGTGACCAACAACCACGTCATCGCGCCGGGTGCGGAAGGCGCGACGGTCAATTCGATCACCGTCACGCTGAGCAACAACAAGGAATATACCGCGCGCGTCGTCGGCAAGGACCAGGATTCGGACCTCGCGCTGCTCAAGATCGACGCCGCGGGCCTGCCGTTCGTGAAGTGGGGCGATTCGAGCCGCTCGCGCGTCGGCGATTGGGTGCTGGCGATCGGCGAGCCCTTCGGCCTCGGCGGCACGGTGACCGCGGGCATCATCTCGGCGATCAACCGCGTCACCGGTCAGGGCGGCGCCTACGACCAGTTCATCCAGACCGACGCCTCGATCAACCAGGGCAATTCGGGCGGCCCGATGTTCGACCTCAACGGCAACGTGATCGGCGTCAATTCGCAGATCTTCAGCCAGTCGGGCGGCAATATCGGCATCGGCTTCGCCATCCCCGCGGCGACCGCCAAGCCAATCATCGAGACGTTCATGAAGGGTGGCAAGATCACCCGCGGCTATATCGGCGTGTCGATCGGCGGCGCGGTCAACGACGATGCCGCCGCGGCGCTGGGCATCCCGAAGAACCAGGGCGAATTGATCGCGCGCGTCGAGCCGGGCGGCCCGGCGGCGAAGGGCGGCCTGCGTGCCGGCGACGTGGTCACCAAGATCAACGGCCAGCAGGTCACCCCCGACCAGACGCTGACGCGCCTCGTCTCCAATCTCCAGCCGGGTACGACCGCGCGCTTCGAGGTGTTGCGCGCCGGACAGCCGACGACCGTGAACATCCAGGTGGTGACGCGCCCATCGAACGACCAGCTCAAGGCGCTGGCCAACGGCGGCGAGGATTCGGGCGGCTTCGGCCCGAACGATTCGCAGACGGACGGCAGCGACGATGACGGCACGGGCAGCGCCGGGCCGACCCAGGGCAGCACCGCGCCGCTCGGGCTCAACGTCCAGCCGCTGACGCCGGGCATCGCCCGTGCGGTCGGCGTCGATCCCACCGTGCAGGGCGTGGTTGTCGCATCGGTCGATTCGTCGAGCGACGCCAATGGCAAGATCAAGCGCGGTGACGTGATTCAGGCGGTCAACAGCACGCCGGTTCGCACTTCGGCCGACGTCGCCCGCCTCGTCGCGCAGGCCAAGGCCGCAGGCCGTCCGCAGGTCCTGCTGCTGGTCCAGCGGGGCCGGATCCCGGGCTTCATCCCGGTGAAGATCAAGTAAGCGCCTGTCGCTTGCTGATGAGAAAGGGTCGTCGCTCACCCGAGCGGCGGCCCTTTCCTTTTGCCCGATCGCCGGGGTAGGTCTGCACCACGACAACAGGAGCGGACATGAGCGACGGCATCTTCATCGGCCTCGGCGGCGGCATGCCGCAGACGCTCGACCTCAAGCGCGCCAACCGCCACGGGTTGATCGCCGGCGCGACCGGCACCGGCAAGACGGTGACCCTGCAGGGGATCATCGAGGGCTTCTCCAAAATCGGGGTGCCGAGCTTCGTCGCCGACGTGAAGGGCGATTTGTCCGGCCTCGCGATGGCGGGCTCGCCGCAGGCCAAGACGCACGCCGCCTTCGCCGCGCGCGCCGCCGAGATCGGCGACACCGACTGGGTCTATGCCGACACGCCGGTGCAATTCTGGGACCTGTACGGCGAACAGGGTCATCCCATCCGCACCACCGTCAGCGAGATGGGGCCGCTGCTGCTCTCGCGCCTGATGGACCTCAACGACGTGCAGGAAGGCGTGATGACGATCGCCTTCCACGTCGCCGACAAGGAGGGGCTGCTGCTCCTCGACCTCGACGATCTCCAGGCGATGCTGGCGCATTGCGCGACGCGCGCCGACGAACTCACCACCACCTACGGCAACGTCTCCAAGCAATCGATCGGCGCGATCCAGCGCTCGCTGCTCCAGTTGCGCACGCAGGGCGGCGACCATTTCTTCGGCGAACCCGCGCTGGAGATGGACGATTTCCTCCGCACCGACGACAAGGGCAGGGGGATCGTCAATATCCTCGCCGCCGACAAATTGATGGCCGCGCCCAAGCTCTACAGCACGTTCCTGTTGTGGCTGATGAGCGAATTGTTCGAGCATCTTCCCGAGGTCGGCGATCCCGACAAGCCCAAGCTCGTCTTCTTCTTCGACGAGGCGCATCTCTTGTTCGACGATGCCCCCAAGGCCCTGCTCGACAAGATCGAACAGGTCGTCCGCCTGATCCGCTCGAAGGGGGTGGGCATCTATTTCATCACGCAGAACCCGATCGACATCCCCGACACGGTCGCCGGCCAGCTCGGCAACCGCGTCCAGCATGCGCTGCGCGCCTTCACCCCGCGCGATCAGGCGGCGGTGCGCTCGGCGGCGGAAACGTTCCGCGCCAATCCCGGCGTCGACGTCGCCACCGCGATCACCGAATTGAAGGTCGGCGAAGCGCTGGTGTCGTTGTTGCAGGCGGACGGATCGCCCGCGCCGGTCGAGCGCACGCTGATCAAGCCGCCCGCCAGCCGCGTCGGCCCGGTGACGCCGCAGGAGCGCGCGGTGATGATCCAGACCGACGCGATCGGCGACAAATACGACACTGCGATCGACCGCGAATCGGCCGAGGAGATCCTCGCCGCCAAGACGCAGGAGGCCGCCGCCTCCGCAGCCGCGGCGCGCGCGCAGGACGATGCCGCCAAGGCTGCGGCGGTCCAGGCCAAGGCCGATGCGCAGGCCGCCAAGGAGGCCGCCCGCGCGCAGGCGGCGCAGGCCAAGGCGGACGCTGCGGCGGCGCGGGAGTCCGCCAACTCCCCCTGGTCGAAGGCGATGACCTCCGCCACCCGCGCGGCGAGTTCGTCGATCGGCCGGCAGGTCGCCAACGAGATCGGCAAACAGGTGTTCGGCGCGGGCTCGCGACGCTCGTCGGCGAGCGGCGGGCTGGTCGGGACGGTGTTGCGCAGCGTGCTGGGGAATCTGATCCGGCGGTGAGGGCGGGGGGCTCGTCATCCCGCCCCCTTCGTCATCCCGGCGAAGGCCGGGACCCATGGTTACGGCACATTTGCGGTTTCGCGCCACTATCGACGTTCCGCATCCATGGGTCCCGGCTTCCGCCGGGATGACGAAGGGGGGGCGCCGTCACATACCCCAATCCCCGCGCAATTGCGTGTCGCCCAACCCCACCCCTACCTCGACAACGCCACCGCACCGGCGCAAACTGCGGCAGAAACGGAGCCTCATCATGTCCCTCGACGCCCCCCTCCTCGACGATTGGACCGCCGCCGGCGAAGCCGAGCTGGCCGACATCGTCACGCTGCGCCGCGCGATCCATGCCGAACCCGAGATCGGTCTCGACTGCCGCCGCACCACCGCCAAGATCAAGGCGGCGCTCGCCGGTCTGCCGCTCGACTATCACGAGGGCCCGTCGACCAGCGGCCTGATCGCGATCCTGCGCGGGCAGAAGGGTGACAACGGCCGCACCGTGCTGCTGCGCGGCGACATGGACGCGCTCGCGATGGAGGAGGAGACGGGCCTCCCCTTCGCCAGCACCATCCCGGGCCGCATGCACGCCTGCGGCCACGATTCGCACACCGCGATGCTGGTCGGCGCCGCCCGCGCGCTCGCCGCGCGCCGCGACCAGCTCCCCGGCACGATCGTGTTCATGTTCCAGCCGGGCGAGGAGGGGCATCACGGCGCGCGCTTCATGATCGACGACGGCCTGCTCGACGTCGCCGCACCCGACGCCGCCTTCGCGCTGCATATTACGCCCAACGCTCCCGCCGGCGTCGTCATCACCCGCGCCGGCTCGATCATGGCCTCGGCCGATACGGTGCACGTCGTCGTGCGCGGCGCGGGCGGCCACGCCGCGATGCCGCACGATTGCATCGATCCGGTGCCGGTCGCCTGCGAGATCGTCACCGCCTTCCAGACCTATGTCGCACGCGCGATCGCGGTCACCGACCCGGCGGTGCTGTCGATCACCAAGATCGAGGCGGGATCGGCGCACAATATCATCCCCGGCGAGGTCCGCATGCTCGGCACGCTGCGCACGCTGTCGGAGGCGACACGCACGACGATGCGCGCCGCGATCAAGCGTATCGCCGAGAATATCGCCGCGGCGCACGGCGCCACCGCCGAAGCGTGGATCGACGAGGGCTATCCGGTGACGGTCAACGACCCGCGCGGCGCGGCGCTGATCGAGCAGGTCGCGGGCGAGCTCGGCCAACCCTTCGCGCCGATGCCGCAGCCGATGATGGGCGCCGAGGATTTCTCCTACGTGCTGCGGAAATTCCCCGGCGCCTTCGCCTTCCTCGGCGTCGCCCCCGCGGGCAGCGATCCCGCGACCAACCCGCCGCTCCACAACACGCGCATGACGATCGAGGAATCGGTCATGGCGAAGGGCGTCGCGATGCATTGCGCGATGGCCACACGCTATCTCGAACGCGGCTTCGACTGACCCGGATATCTCGGCCGCCTGTTCAGGGTTATCGCATCGGCAGGAGCGAGGCCCGATCGGTTTCCCCATCGGGTTCGTCACCCCGGACTCGTTCCGGGGTCCACCCTGCGGTGAGGAGAGCGGCTCTAGGTTCGGGTGCGCTCCTGCAGACCGGTGGACCCCCGCACGCGTCGGGGGCAACGCGTCACCCCTTGATCAACCCGATCTCCACCAGCCGCTGGTGCAGATAGTCGTGCGCGGTGATCGGCTGTTCATACCGGTTCGGGTTCGCCGCGCTGATCGTCTGCGGCAGCGTCTCGATCAGGAAATCGGGCGCGGGATGGAGGAAGAACGGCATCGAATAGCGCGAATGGCCGCGGCGCTCGACCGGCGGGTTGACGACGCGATGCGTGGTCGACGGCATGACGTGGTTGGTCAGCCGCTGCAGCATGTCGCCGACGTTGACCACCATCGCGCCCTCGGGCGGCTTGATCGCCAGCCATTCGCCGGTCGCGCGGTCGAGCAGTTCCAGCCCCGCCTCCTCGGCGCCGAGCAGCAGCGTGATCAGATTGATATCCTCGTGCGCGCCCGCCCGCACGCCTTCGGCATCCGCGGGGATCGGCGGGTAATGGAGCAGGCGCAGTACCGAATTGCCGTCCTTCACCGCCGGATCGAACCAGTCGGGAGCCAGGCCGAGATGCCGCGCGATCGCCGACAGCAGCCGGTCGCCGGCGCGGTCGAAGGCGGTGAACAATTCGAGGAACGTGTCCTTGAACCCCTCTGGCCGCGTCGGCCAGATGTTAGGCGCCATCACATCTGCGTAGCGATGCCCCGCCGGCAGCTCGCGGCCGATATGCCAGAACTCCTTGAGGTCGACATGCGCGGCGTCCTTGGCGATCTCGGTCTTGAACGGCGTATAGCCGCGCGCGCCACCGCCGCCCGCGACGAAATACTCGCGCTTCTCCGCCTCGGGCAGCGCGAACAGCGCCTCGGTCTCGCGCCAGGCGCGTGCGATCAGATCCTGCGGCACGCCATGGTCGGCGACGATCGCGAAACCGAACCGCTCGAACGATTCGCCGAAGGCTGCGGCGAAGCCGTCGGGATCGCCGGCCTGATCGGCGAGGCTGAGCGTAGGAACCTGGGCGGAAGTGGAGTCGAGCATGCAAGCCATCCATTTGATGAAGCGGCTGTTATAGGCCGCCCGATCGGGCGCGTCATGCCCCCCGGCATGCTGCTTCGGCCGCGCGGCCGGTGGCCTGCATGATGATCCGAACCGGCAGCACCGTTCCCCGTCTTCGAACCCGCGCGACGCGGCCGATGTGATGGTGTCGCATCGTTTCGGCGCAGCCCCAAGCCGCTTGATCGCGGCGACCCGCGGCGGCTCTTGTGGTCGCACGCGAAATGCGGGCACACATCGATCGTCAGGGACGCGGTGGGGCTGCGGTTTCGAGACGAGGGAATAGGTCGCACCCGTCGCCACGGGCGCGGCGCATCATATTGGGGTCCGATGAGCATTTTCGCCCGTACAGCCACGATCGTCACCACGTTCGGCGCGCTCACCCTCGGTTATGGTGCAGCCCAGGCGCAGGACGGCGCAGCGCGGACCGCGGTCGCGGCGAAGGGCACGGGCGGCCCGATGCTCGACGCCAACGGCGCCGAGGCGCAGGCGGACCTCAAGGCCGATGCGCAATTCCGCACCCTGTTCCAGAGCTGGAAAAAGCTCGACATGCGGCCGCAGGGCGCGATCGCCATCCCCTCGGTCCAGCCCGTTCAGCATCTTCAGTTCACCAGCAACTTCGGCATCCGCTCCGACCCGTTCCGCGGCACGGCGGCGATGCACGCCGGTGTCGATATCCCCGGCCCGGTCGGTACGCCGATCTACGCCACCGCCGACGGCATCATCGATCACGCCTCGCGCCTCGGTGGCTATGGCAACATGGTCGAGATCAACCACGGTAAGGGCATCGCCACGCGCTATGGCCATCTGTCCAAGATCCTCGTCGAGGACGGCGCCCGCGTCACCCGCGGCCAGCTGATCGCGCTGATGGGCTCGACGGGCCGTTCGACCGGCCCGCATCTCCATTACGAAGTCCGCATCGACGGCCATGCGGTCAATCCGATCCCGTTCCTGACCACCGCCGATTATCTGCTCGCGTCGCAGGATCGTGCCGTCCACGCCATTCCGGTTTCGACCGACGGCCCCGCCGCGCAGGACTAAGTGGTCAGAGCGCCTGTGCCGCGGCCCAGCCGCTCGCCCAGGCCCATTGGAAGTTATAACCGCCGAGCCAGCCGGTCACATCGACCGCCTCGCCGATCGCATGCAGGCCCGGCACCCGCCGTGCTTCCAGCGTCTGCGATGACAGATCGGCGGTACTGATCCCGCCGACGGTCACTTCCGCCTTGGCGTATCCTTCGCTGCCGTTGGGCGTGAATTGCCAATGCGCCAATCGTCGCGCCGCCTCGTCGAGCCGGCGGTCGGGGATGTTGCCCAGCTCGACCGGCAGTTCCAGGCGCTCGGCCAGCGCCTCCGCCAAACGGTCGGGCAGCGTCGCGGCCAATGCCCTGCGCAGCGTCGCACGCGGTTGCATGCGCTTGGCGCTCATCAGCCAGTCGCGCTCCGCATCCGGCACGAAGTCGATCGCAATCGGCTCGCGCGGCCGCCAATAGCTCGACACCTGCAGGATCGCAGGTCCCGACAGGCCGCGATGCGTGAACAGCGCCGCCTCGCGAAACCGCGCCTTGCCCGCGCTCGCCACGACATCCGCGGCGACGCCCGACAGCGTCCGGAACAGGGTTTCGTCGCCGCCCAGCGTCAACGGCACCAGGGCCGGTCGCGGCTCGACCACCTTGAGCCCGAACCGGCGGGCAAGATCGTAAGCGGCGCCGGTCGCTCCCATCTTGGGGATCGACGGCCCCCCGGTGGCGATCACCAGTCGCGGCGCGCTGACCGTGCGGCCGGGCAGGGCGACGGTGAAGCGCGTGCCGTCATGGCCGATCTCGCCGAACGGCGCGGACAGCGCGACCTCGACCCGTCCCGCATCGCATTCGTCGAGCAGCATCGCGACGATCTGCCGCGCCGATCCGTCGCAGAACAATTGCCCCAGCGTCTTCTCATGCCAGGCGATCCGGTGGCGCTCGACCAGGGCGACGAAGTCGCTGGCGGTATATCGGCCGAGTGCCGATTTGGCGAAATGGGGATTGGCAGAGACATAGCGGTCCGGCGCGGTGTGCAGGTTGGTGAAATTGCACCGGCCGCCGCCCGAGATGACGATCTTCTTGCCGGCCGCGTCGGCATGATCGACCAGCAGGACGGACCGGCCGCGCTGCCCGGCGACCGCCGCGCACATGAGTCCGGCCGCGCCGGCGCCGAGGATGATCGCGTCGTAAGTGGAAGCCATGCGGCCACCTAACGCGTGTCGCCGGGTTTGTCGCGCAAGGCCGGCCAAAGCTGCACAGGATGCCCGCTGGCGAGCATTT